>VXOI01000075.1 GCA_009840175.1 Chloroflexota bacterium
GAGGGTGAGGGTGAAATTCCCAGCATCAGCAGCTTTGCGTACAGCAGAAGACGGAGAATCCTGTAAATCCCAAAATCAAACGAATCACAGTTCGGACAATAATCGAAAGGCCCTGAATCTCGCCCCATCTTCTTGCGAACATTAGTACTATTAAGTTATCATCATCTAAGGCAACCCAAATCACCCTCCCCGAGGAGGCAACCCAGACGCCATGAAACCGCGAGGAAATCCCCAGCCCAGTCCAGGCAATCTCACAAATGCCAGTCCCGGCAAAATGGCAGAAAATGGCACAGTTTGGCACATAAAACGGCTTTTCTCCCACCGGCTCCCCACCGGAAGCCCCGACGTAGAAATAGAACGCAACCCGTAAATCCACCCAATCATGCCCATCCCGTAATCAAACTAATCACAGTTCAGACAACCCCATCCTGTATATCCTGTCCATCTATGTAAATTGAAAATAGGAGCCATCACCCATGTCCCTCTCCCAACTCCGCAGCCAGGTCAACGCCATCAAGCGCAAGCTCGTCCGCGAACTCCGCGTCGTCCGCGCCCGCCGCGTCGCCGAGGATTACTGCGACCTCTGGGCCAGCCTAGTGGCCCGCAAGAAGCTCCCGCCCGACCCCTTCCGTCTCCTCAGAAACCTGTTCAAGCACACCAAGCAACCCGGAAACTTCGCCGCCGCCGACGGCTACCTGAACCGCTGCCGGGAGCAACGCCACCTGCCCTATCCCGAGGCCATCCTCTTCCGTCTGCTACCCAACGAGGCCAACCTCGGCCTCATATCCTACTTGGTCCCAGACCCGGTCAAATACTGAACAACCGGCCCTGGTCCAGCCTTCCCGCAGCCCCAGGGACTTTCCAAAGCCGCCAATCCTGTCCATCATAATAATCCTGAAAATAACAGTTCAGACAAAAAGCAGTGATATACTTGCTACCGGAATTTCCGAACCTTAACCAGGCGGTTACTCAGGCGTGCTGACCAAGCGCATCATTCCCTGTCTGGACGTGGATGCAGGCCGCGTCGTCAAGGGCATCAGCTTCGTGGAGTTGCGCGATGCGGGCGACCCGGCGGAACTGGCGGCAGCTTACGACCGGGAGGGAGGCGACGAGCTGGTGTTCCTGGACATCACTGCCAGCTCCGACTCCCGTGACACCATGGTTGACGTGGTGCATCGTGTGTCCGAGGAGGTCTTCATCCCCCTCACCGTCGGCGGCGGCATCCGCACTGTCGAGGACATCCGCCGGATGCTCAAGGCCGGGGCCGACAAGGTCTCGCTGAACACCGCCGCGGTCAACAACCCGGCCCTGATAGGCGAGGGAGCGTTCCAGTTCGGCAACCAGTGCATCGTCGTCGCCATCGACGCCAAGCGCGTAATTCCCTCTCCCTCCGGGGGAGGGTTAGGGTGGGGGCGTCCCTCCGACGCCAGCCTGGCCCTGGACGAGGGTTCCCGTTGGGAGGTGTACACCCGCGGGGGACGCACCCCCACCGGCATTGACGCCGTCAAGTGGGCGGCCCGCGCCGTTGAGTTGGGCTCCGGCGAGATTCTGCTGACCAGTATGGACGAGGACGGCCAGAAGCGAGGCTACGACCTGCAACTCACCTGCGCCGTTTCCCAGGCCACATCTGTGCCGGTAATCGCCAGCGGTGGGGCGGGCAACTTGGAGCACCTGTACGACGCCCTTGACGCCGGGCAGGCCGACGCTGTGCTGGCCGCCAGCATCTTCCACTTCGGCGAATACTCAATCGGTGAGGCCAAAGACTATCTCAGCAGGCGCGGCGTGCCAGTGCGCCCCAGCGCCTGATTCACTATGATTCCCGGCACGGCGAAAATCCCCTCTCCCTCTGGGAGAGGGTTAGGGTGAGGGCGTTCCATTGCCTGAAATCAAGGCTGTCATATTCGATATGTACCAAACCTTGGTGCAGGACCCCAGCGGTCAATGGCGCACCAGTTTCAAGTCAATAGTTGAGGAGCAGGGCCTCGGCATCACGGCGGAACAGCTTTGGCAGGGCTGGCGCGAGTCGGAAGAGCAGTTTCGCTTGCGCCGCACCGACCCATCGCTGCCCTTCCAGAGTTACTTCGACGCCTGGGCCGGCGGGTTCCGGCTGGCCTTCCAGCAGATGGGAGTATCGGGCGACGCTGATGCCGCCACAAGCCGCTTCTTCGCCGACCTTTCGCGCCGTCAGCCGTTCCCGGAAACGCCGCAGGCTCTGCGCGAGTTGCAGTCCCGCTACCGCACCGCCGTCCTTTCCAATGCCGACGACGGATTTCTGCTGCCCAACCTGAAGCTGCTGGATTTCGAGTTCGAGACGGTGCTGTCGTCGGAAATGGCCCGCAGCTACAAGCCTCAGCCGGAACTCTTCCAGGAAATGCTTCGCCGCCTGTCGCTCTCACCAGAACAGACAGTGTACGTGGGCGACCGGCACTATGAGGACGCATACGGCGCCGCCAGCGTCGGGATGAACGCCGTCTGGATTGACCGTCCCGGCGGGCGCGGCCTCCGCGATGACTTGCCACCTCCGAAACATCGCATCACAAGCCTGCTGGAACTTCCTGAACTCATCGAGGGCTTGTAGGGGCACTCCCTTGTGGACGCCCTGGAAAGGCAGCTATCAGAGTTGCCCATATCTGACAAAGAGGAACGCAAGACAATGAAGGTCAAGCTGAATGAACAGGGCCTAGTCCCGGCCATCGCCCAGGACGCCAATACCGGCAACGTACTGATGCTGGGCTATATGAATCCCGGCTCCATCAAGCGCACGGTTGAGGGCATCCAGGTCTGGTTCTACAGCCGCAGCCAGGAGGACCTGTGGCATAAGGGTGAGGTCTCGGGCAATTACCTGAACCTGAAGGAAGCCTGGCTGGACTGCGACGGCGACACCATCCTGCTGAAAGTGGACCCGGATGGCCCCACCTGCCACACCGGCGAAACCTCCTGCTTCTTCCATCCCCTTGAGGGTCTGCCCGAGGGCTACGAAGACACCGACAGGGGACCCGGCGTCCTCGGCGAGCTGTACGCCATCGTCCAGGACCGTCAGCGCGAAATGCCGGAAGGCAGCTATACCGTCAGGCTGCTCCAGGAAGGCGTAAGCCGCATCGCCCAGAAGGTAATCGAGGAAGCGGGCGAAACCGCCCTCGCCGCAGCCACGGACGACACGGAAAGCCTGCCCTCGGAGATCGCCGACCTCATGTATCACACCTTGGTGTTGATGGCAGCATCGGGCGTCAAGCCGGAACAGGTCTGGCAGGAACTGCGGGAGCGCAGGGGCTAAAACCCAGGCGGCAGTTGCTCCCCGGCGCCGTACACCACGTAGTCCCCATACCTGTATACGGTAACCTTGCCGAACCCGGACACCCGCCAGTTGTCCCGGCTCCCGATAACGCCTGTGCGAGCGTCAATGCCCAGGTAAACCACTCCAGCGGGAGCAGACTGGCGAAGGCCGGCAGATACTTCGGCTGGATCGCGCCGCTCGTGGTGGGGCAGGACGCAGATGTCGGGCGCTATGCCCAGCCCTTCAACCCACCTGTCTTTGCCATCCCCGCCATCGTATAGAGGAGGACGGCGCATCACCGATCCCATGACCATTGCGCCCGCCGAGGAACCGCCCAGCACCAGCCCGCGCTCCAGTCCCTCGGTCAGCATCCGCAGCAGCGTAGATCCGCGTAGCGTCTCCAGCAGGTGGTCCGGGTTGCCGCCAGTGAAGTAGACCACATCGGCATCGCTGACCGCCGCAACGAAGTCGGCGTCGTTGGCGTGGCTCGACTCCAACACCATCAGTTGGCTGGCCGAGCCGCCCAGGGCCGCAAAGTGGGTCACGCCATCGTTGGCCGCCTTCGCCGGGCCCGTAACCGCAGCGGTGGGTATGACTATGACGCTGGCAGGGTTCCCCCTTTCAGGAGTATGACGGCCCGATGCCCGCATAACCTCCCGGTCCATCTCCTCGCATCCAACGCGAAACTCATCGCCGCCAACCAGCGCTATCGTACCGGACATGATAAACCTCTCTATTGTTTTCGGAATGGCGTCCCTTCAAGAGAACGCGCCTATAACAGGAACTCGATAAAGATGGTAGCCAGCCCTAGGAACAGCGCAAAGCCTATCACGTCGGTGAAGGTGGTAACGAACACCGCCGCCGATACCGCCGGGTCCATTCTCAGGCGGCGCAGCAGCAGCGGCACCCCGGCCCCGGCAACGGACGCGACCACCATGTTGCCGGTCATCGCCAGCGCCAAGACCCCGCCCAGAATAGCATTTCCCTCCCACACCCAGCCTATGCCGCCTATTATTGCTCCCAGCACCAGCCCATGAATCAGGCCCAGTATCATCTCTCGTCGCAGAATTCGCAGCCCCAAGCCACGGGGCAGTCCGCCCGTCGCCAGGCTGCGGACGACCAGCGTTACCGTCTGGGTGCCGCCGATGCCGCCCTGACCGGCAACGACCGGCAGGAAAGCCGCCAGCGCCACCACTCTGGCGATGGTGGACTCGAAGAGGCCGATGACTGCGGCGGCCAGAAACACCGTGACCAGGTTCAGCGCCAGCCAGGGAAACCGGCTGCGGACGGATTCAGCCAACGGCCCGGTGATCCGTTCCTCGCCGATGCCCGCCATGCGGTACATATCCTCGGTGGCGATGTCCTCCACCACCTCAACAGCGTCCTCGGCGCGCACCAGCCCGACCAGACGGCCATCCTCTTCCACCACCGGCAGTTCGCTGACTCTGAGCTGGCTCATGATTTGAACCGCGACCTGCTCATCCATAGAAGTAGTTACTGATGTAATGTCCCGGTCCATGATCTGACCCACGGTCGCGCTGGGGCGGGCCAGAGCCAGGCGCACCGGGTTGAGAGACCCCACCAAAAATCCGTAGTTGTTTACCACAAGGAGCGATCTCATCTCTTCGGCGGCAGTGCCCATCAGCCGCAGTCTGTCCAAGGCTATGGGGACAGTCGTGTCCTCGCTGAGGACGGGGGTACGGACGTCCGCAAGTCGGCCGATGCTGTCCTCTTCATACCGGAGCAAAGCTTCCACCGGCCTCGATGCCTCCATCGCCGCAATGGTATCGAGCCTTTTGCCGCCGGGAAGACGCCCCAGAATCTCAGTGGAAGTAGCCGGATCGGTCAAATCCAGAACGTCGGCCAACGCATCGGCAGAAAACTGGCGCAGCACCCTGGCAGATATGCGCGGTTCCATGTAATCTAGGAGGCCCGCCAAGGTCTCGGGCTGCATCTCTTGTGCCAGGGAGCGTCGTATCCCGGCGGGCAATTCCGTCAAAACTGCGGCGCGGTCAGAGGGATGGAGGCTCATGTAGTAGCTCCACACTCCGTCCCGCATACCTTCGTATATCATTTCCTCCACGAGAGAAGCGCGCTCGATGGCTGATTCATAGGGAGGAGCGGTTCGCTGCTCAACCTGTACTGCGCCAGGATCATTCAGTTGCTCTTCATACATCACTTCAGACACGGCATCCTTGCATCGATGCACCCTAAAGTAGGCAACCTGCGCGACTGTTGTGGCCGCATAACAATTTAACCTTTCCAGCCCTCGGATAGAAACGGCAAAGCAGGCAGGAATCCGAAATCTGCTCCGACCTCGCGCTAGCCGTTGGCGATAGCGGTTAGCACTATGTGTTAGAATAGGGCCTCTTTCCAGCCGCTATTCACGGCTTTGCACGAGTTCTGCGGCCTTCAGCATGAAACGCGCGAGGAATGGCCTGCCATGCCCGCAACCCCGCTAATTGACGACATCCGGCGTCTGGTATCCCAAGCAGTGGAAGCTGCCCGAAAAGATGGGGTTCTCCGCTTGGAGACCACTCCTGACATTCAGGTAGAGCATCCCGGAAATTCCGAGCACGGTGATTTCGCCACCAACCTCCCGCTGCGGCTGGCCCGGGCCACCCGCATCAACCCGATGGACCTGGCCCAGGCTCTGGTCGCCCGAATCCCGGAATGCGACCCGGTCGCGTCGGTTGAACCAGCCCCCCCCGGTTTCATCAACTTCCGTCTCAAGGACAGTTGGCTCCGGCAACAGGTGGAAGTTGTTCGGCAGGCCGGTGCAACCTTCGGCAACATCGAATTCGGCCCCGACTCTTATATAGGGGCCAAGCCCCGTGTGATGGTCGAGTTCGTGAGCGTCAACCCCACCGGGCCGGTCCATGTGGGTCACACCCGCGGCGCGGTGCTGGGCAGTGCTCTCGCCAATGTGCTGGAGGCCGCCGGTTACGACGTCACCCGCGAGTATTACGTCAACGACGCCGGCAGTCAGATGGACGCCTTTTACCGCTCGGTGCTGGCACGCTACCGCCAGTCCTTCGGGAAAGAGGGCGCCATGCCCTCCAATGGTTACATGGGAGAATACATTGCCGAACTGGCCCAGGAGATTGCCGACACCGAGGGCGAGCGGTTTCTCGGGCTGGCGGAGGAACAGGCCATTCGTGAAATCGGCGACTTGGGCCGGGAAAAGATGGTCAGTCTCATACGGGAAGACCTTAGCGAGATTGGCGTCGAATTCGACAACTGGTTCAGCGAGCGGAGACTGTACACCGAAGGGGAATATGACACGGCGCTGGGGCGGTTGCGAGAAAAGGGCTATCTGTCTCAGAGGGAAGACGCTCTCTGGTTCAACTCCACGATGCTGGGCGAAGAGAAGGACAACGTGGTGGTGCGTTCATCGGGAGAGCCGACATACTTCGCCTCCGACATCGCCTACCACTACAACAAGTTTGTTGGCCGTAGCTATGACGCCGTAGTCAACATCTGGGGCGCTGACCACCAAGGCCACGTGCCCCGAATGAAGGCGGCAGTGCAGGGATTGGGCATTGATCCTGATAAACTGACCATCCTCATCGCCCAGATGGTGACTCTAAAGCGGGGCAACGAGGTCGTGCGGGCTTCCAAGCGTACCGGCGATTTCGTTACCTTGCGGGAACTGGCTGACGAGGTAGGCAGCGACGCCTGCCGGTATTTCTTTCTGTCCAGAACTCCCTCGACCCAAATGGAGTTCGATCTGGAACTGGCCAAGAAGGAATCATCGGAAAATCCGGTGTACTATGTGCAGTACGCCCATGCACGCAACGCGGGAATCTTGAACCTTGCCCGCGAACGCAACATTGATTGGGGCAAAGGCGACGTATCCCTTCTGAACGATCCCAGCGAGCTTGCATTGATCCGGGCCATGTTGAAACTGCCGGAACTGGTGCAGCAGATGGCCCGGACTCTGGAACCGCATCATCTTCCCCATTTCACGATGGAACTAGCGCAGGCCTTCCACGGATTCTATGAAAACTGTCGTGTCATCTCTGCCAACCCGGAGGACTCGGAAGTCACCCTGGCCAGGCTCAAGCTCGTGGAGTCCGCTCAAATAGTGTTTCACCGGTCCCTGGAACTGATGGGCATGTCTGCCCCGGAACGCATGTAACTCCCAGAACGGGCATAGGAATAAGCCGGTTAGATGGACATACTGATACGCATTAACAGCATCGCCTGGCAGTTCCGCACCCGCCTTATCCTGGCATACGTCACCGTTGCCCTGTCCGTCATTTTCTCTCTCTTCATCCCCTATCTCTTCGGCCGGGCCGTAGATACGCTGGTTTGGTTCGACGAAGTTACCGAAACCTTCCACGGGAAAGACCCGGCGACCGAGACGCTGGTCTGGCTCGCCGTTGGCCTTCTGGCCGCCAGCCTGTGCCGGGGGGTTTTCGACTTCGCCCGCACCTACACCACCGACTCGCTGTCGCAGAAGGTCTGCTACGTGCTGCGCAACCTCTTCTACAACAAGCTACAGCACATGAGCTTTGCCTACCACGACAAGGAGCACACCGGCGACCTGATGTCCAAGGCTACAGCAGATGTAGAGGCCATCCGGCGCTACGTTAACATGGGGATGATACGCTCCATCGAAGCGGGCTTGCGGGCCATCGTGCTGCCGGCAATCCTCGTCTTCATCAACTGGGAACTGGCGCTGATAAGCCTGGCCTTTATACCCTTTATAGTCGTGCGTTCCGTTCTTGTGATGGGCCGCCTGCGCGCCATGTGGACGCAGGTGCAGATAACAATGGGCGAGACGGTCACCGTCCTCCAGGAAAACCTGGTGGGCATGAACGTCGTCAAGGCTTTCGCCTCAGAAGAATTCGAGAAGCGAAAGTACGACCGCAAGGCCCAGCAGTTGCAGGGTGAATACTTCCTCTCGGAGCGGACGCAAGGCACCAACAGCGCCTGGATGTCCTTCTACTTCACCATCGCCTTGGGGCTGATTCTGTGGTACGGCGGCTGGGAAGTTCTGCGGGGCGACCTTTCCGTCGGCGAAATGGCTACGTTCATGCTATTTCTGAACCAGCTCACCTTCCCGGTTCGCATGGCCGGATTCATCATCAACAGCTTCTCGCGGGCCATCTCCTCGGGCCGCCGCCTGTTCGACGTGCTGGACGCCAAGTCGCCGGTGCTGGAGCGGGATGACGCCCTGGAGCTGGAACGGGCCGAGGGAACGGTCCGCTTCGAGAACGTTTCCTTCGGGTACGACCCCAGAACCCCGGCCCTGCGCAACGTCACCATCACGGCTGAGAAGAATCAGGTCATCGCCATCCTGGGCGCGCCGGGCAGCGGTAAAAGCACCATCGTAAACCTGCTGCCCCGCTTCTACGAAGTGGAAGAGGGCCGCATCACCATTGACGGACAAGATGTCCGTAACTTCACTCTTGAGTCTCTCCGGCGCAACATAGGCATCGTCCAGCAGGACGTATTCCTGTTCAGCGCCACTATCCGCGACAACATCGCCTACGGCGCCTCCGATGCATCCATGGAAGATGTGATTCGCGCTGCCAGGGTGGCCCAACTCCACGACCACATAATGACGCTGCCCGACGGCTACGACACCTGGGTGGGCGAGCGCGGCACCACCTTGTCGGGCGGACAGCGCCAGAGGCTGTCCATCGCCCGCAGCGTGCTGATAGACCCGCCGGTGCTGATTCTCGACGACTCCACCTCCAGCGTGGACGTGGAGACGGAGCGGCTGATTCACCGCGCTATGGTGGCGGTGATGCAAGGCCGCACGACCTTCGTCATCGCCCATCGCCTCAGCACCGTGCAGAACGCCGACCACATCATCGTGCTCGACAAGGGGCGGATAGTGGAGCAGGGCACCCACTACGGGTTGTACGAGGCCAATGGCATATACCGGGAGATTCTGGAGCTCCAGTTGCGCCCGCAAGAGGAGCTGATGCTGGATGTCACTATCGACTCCGCCATGACCGTAGCGGAAGAAGCAGAAACCACAGCCGTCCCCGCATTTCTAAGAGGGCGGGAAGCGCAGGAGGCCTGATATGCGAATGTCCGGAGGAGGCGGCGGCTTCGGCGGTATGTTGGGCAACATGCGGGGACTGAACGCCTCCGGCGACCGCGCCGCCACCGTCGACAATCTCAGCGATGACTCCGTCGTGGGCGCCGCTTACGACCACAAGGTCGTGATGCGGCTCCTGACCTACATCGCGCCTTACAAACGCTGGGCCATCCTCGCTATTCTCTCCGTCACCCTCTACACCGGGGCCAATGTCTGTATCCCGCTGTTGGTCAAGCTAGGCATAGATGATGCCATCAAGTCAGGAAACCTGGCCCTGTTGCACTGGATTGGCGTGGCATTCCTGCTGGTGGCGGTCGTGCATTTCGTATCGAACTATTGCCAGTTCGTTTTCATGCCCAAAGTCGGGCAGGGCATCCTGTATTCCCTGCGAACCAAGATGTTCAACCATTTGCAGGAAATGTCCCCTTCCTTCTATCACCGCACCCCGGTAGGACGCATTATGTCGCGCAGTCAAAGCGACGTATTGCAGTTGCAGGAAACCTTCGAGCTGATCGTCCAGAGCTTTTCCGATCTCCTGAGCCTCTTCGGCATCATCACGCTGATGATGATCTTGGATTGGCAACTGGCGCTCATCTGTCTGAGCATAACCCCGCCCCTGTTCTTCATCCTGGGCTACTGGCAAAAGTTCGCCCGGCACTCCTTCTTCCGCATCCGCCGGGCCATCGACAGGGTCACCGGCGAATACAACCAGAACATCACGGGGATTCGGGTGGTGCAGAGCCTCAACCGTCAAGACACCAACATGGCCCACTTCGACGAGTTGAACTCAGAGCATCTCAACGCCAACATGGAGGCCAGCCGTTATTCCGGCTCCCTCCAGCCAGTGGTGGAGCTGCTCATCGGCATTGCCATGGGGTTCGGTGTGGTGCTGGCCGGCGGAGTGATGGCCAAGGGAGGAGTCCTGGAATTGGGCGTGCTGGTGGCCTTCGCCCTCTGGATTCAGCGGTTCTTTGAGCCCATCCGCCAGTTGACCATGCAGTACAGCCAGCTCCAGCGCGCCATGGCCGCCGGCGTCCGCATCTTCGAGGTGCTAGACCTGGAGCCCGAGGTGAAGGACGAGCCCGACGCCGAGGAGCTGCCCCAGATTCAAGGAGAAATCCGCTTTGAGAACGTATACTTCCACTACGTGCCGGGCGTTGATGTACTGAAGGACATCAACCTGCATATCCGGCCCGGGGAGAATGTCGCCATAGTAGGTTCCACTGGCGCTGGCAAGAGCACCATGGTTACCCTCATTCACCGCTTCGCTGACGTAACCCAGGGGCGCATCATGGTGGACGGCTACGACATACGCCACGTCACCCGCCAGTCGCTTGCGGGCCAGATGAGCATGGTGCTACAGGAGCCATACCTTTTTTCTGGGACTGTGGCCGACAACATTCGGTATAACCAAGAAGACGCCACCGAAGAAGAGGTAATAGAAGCGGCCAAGACCGTCGGCGCCCATGATTTCATAATGAACTTGGAGAATGACTACGACACGGTGCTGGCCGAGCGTGGAGTAAACCTGAGTGTGGGCCAACGCCAATTGCTCAGCTTCGCCCGCGCTGTGGTGGGCGACCCTCGCGTCATCATCCTGGACGAGGCCACGGCAAACATAGACACGCAGACCGAGCTGATGATCCAAGAAGCGCTACAGCGAGTGTTGGTGGGACGAACTTCCATCGTTATTGCTCACCGCCTCTCCACGGTACGCAACGCCGACAAGATTATAGTCCTGAACAGGGGTGAACTGGTGGAGATGGGGTCTCACGAGGAACTTCTGGCCCTGAACGGCGTATATGAGAGACTGTACGCAGTAAATTACGGCCTGCTTGCCGAATCCGACACCGCCGCTGAACTGGATGCGCTGGAGCGTGGCGAGCGGCGCGGAGCGAGCGCTGGCGAGCCCGATTCTCTTCCTGGGGCAGGCTTGTTGCCTGCACCGGCAGACGACTAAGCGTCCAGCCGGAAGGAAATCCTGGCTCTGATCCAATAGCAAAAGGTAGTTGCCATGTATTCGCAAATCCTGACACCGCTGGACGGCTCAGAGGTATCGGAGAGGGTGCTCCCCTTCGCGCGATCACTCGCGGGAGGACTGTCCTTGCCGATGACGCTCTTATATGCCATTGAGCCGGAACTACTGACCATTCCTAGGACCCTGAATCCTTCCCTGCACGTCCATGAAATGGTCGCCCATCGCCTTCGGCAGGCCAGGGGTTATGCGGACCCCTTGGCCACCCATTTGAGGAATGAGGGCTTGGCTGTTCAGGTAGAGGTTCCCCAGAGAGAGCCAGCCGAGGCGATAGTCGAAGAAGCGGGGAAAGATGAGGGCACTCTCATAACAATGTCCAGCCACGGCCGTTCCGGGCTGGCCCGCTGGTGGATGGGGAGTGTGACCGACAAGGTACTGCATCTCACCAATAACCCGCTTCTGGTCATCCACTCTACTTCAGGGCAGCAGGCCGCGGCGGAGAGCAGTTTTCAGCGCATGACCGTTCCCGTTGACGGCTCGGAATTGGCGGAGTCAATTCTGCCTCACGCCGTTTACCTGTCTGCCGCCATGAACCTTGCCATTGACCTAGTGCAGGTAAACCCTTCCCGGGACGATTACTACCGGTCCTTGTCGGTTGGCCCTTCAGAAGTGGCCCGAGTGACCCCTTCCTACGAGGAATACATACATATTGTGGACGCAGAGGCTGAAGAGTATCTGGCTGAACTGAAGGGACGTCTCACGCAACAGGGCGCTGCGTCGGTAGAGACCCACCTGATGCACGGCCCGCCGGCGGATACCATCGCGGACCTGGCCGCGTCCACACCGAACAACTTGGTAGCCATGACCACCCACGGACGCTCCGGGGTTGGCCGCATGGTGCTGGGCAGCGTAGCCGAGCGCGTAGTCCGCCAATCCGGTGACCCCGTGCTGCTTGTAAGGGGCACACGGAGCCGACAGGCCCCCTTGACGGGCGCGCTGGCCACGTCTTAACCACGCAACAGCCACCGCTTGGCCAAAGGATTTCTGAACTGCAAGGGGCCTGCGATGGAATCCTCAGCCCCCTTTCTCCTGGCATATTCGTTGCGACCGACTCTTCGGCACGCACGGGCGCGCTGTCTTACAATGTCTTCTATTGACTCAGGTAGCGTTCCATGGCCTGCTTAAAGACCGGGTAGGGATGAGCGCCGGTGAAGAGCAGGTTGCCCACCAGGAAGGTAGGGATGCCGTTGATGCCGTATTGCAGGGCCTCCCGGTATTGGGCTATGACCGTCTGCGAGTGAGTGCCCTGCTCTAGCGCCCTGGTCATATCCGCTCCATCCAACCCCACGCTGTCCGCGATGGTTTCCAGCACCTCTATCTGGCCGATGTCCTTACGGTCTTCCCAGAAGGACTTGTAGGCGGCGTGGTGAAACTCCATGAACTTACCGTGCTGCTGGGCGTACTCTGTCGCTTCCAGAGAGTAGAGGGTGTTGGGAGTGTTAGGCGGTGGGCGCATGATCAGCCCAGACTCCCGGGCCTGCCCTCTCAGTGGTTCCGACAATTCGTCCTCAGTCTCCCCAGGCCGGGTCGGGCGTTCAGCGCCTTCCCGGGGAGTGTCAGGGCGAAGGAGGTAGGCACGCCCTTCCACTTCGATTTCGAATTCCTTAGCCAGCTTGTCGACCCGTTCCAGGCCGATATAACACCACGGTCAAATGTAGTCATACCAGACGGCCACCCGGACTGAGGAATGGTCGTGCTGCCCGTTCTGAGTTTCCTGCGTCATGGCAATACTCCTGACGGTCGGCTAATTCTCTGCCCTGCGGGAAGGGGTTACAGTGGGGACTGAGTGCCCGATTCCGGTTCCAACAACCCGATGATTTCGCCAAGTACGGAAATCTTGGGGCAGTCTTCCACCGGCTCGTGCCAGCCGCCGCGATCCAGCAGGGCAGCCTTCATGCCCATGGCGCGAGCGCCCGCCACGTCGGAACGAACCTGGTCCCCAACATGCAGAATTTCCCCAGGTTCAACTGCGGCTCGCCGCAGGGCCTCCTGGAAAATGGGCGGGTGCGGTTTTTCCATGCCAGCCTGCGTTGAGTTGACCGCAAACTCCAGAATGTCTTCCAACCCGGCCTTTCGAATCAAAGGAACCAGGTCGGCGCGCAGGTTCGTAATCACTCCCAGGCGGTAACCCCTCTTTCGCAGAGCGTCAAGGGCTGGCATGGTATCTGCAAAGGGAGTGAACTCCTTCGGAACGGCGATGGCCAGCGACCATACCTGCCGCGCCAGGTTCACGGTCACGGGAACTCCGGCGGTTTCCAGGATAACTTGCTCGTACTCGGCGAAGAATTCCAGCCTCCGCTCAGGGGAGCGAAGCGACAGCGGGTCCTCCTCATTAGCCCTGTTGAACAGTATATCGGCCTTGGCATAGCCCCGGCGAATGGCCTCACGAGACACATTCAGGCCCATTCTCCGGCAGGCAACCTGCTGTATATCCTCCAGCGGCGGCCAGAACCTTACCAAGGTGTTATAGAAGTCGAAGGTGATGACCCTTATCATTCAGTTGTCCGGCTCAGTTGGGGAGATGTGCAAGTCTAACACGGCTAAGAGTTCAACGCGAACCCAGATATGCCTAGTGACGCTAGGCATTGGCAGCAAAGAGGCATATCAGTATTCTTGACGCACCGGGACCACTTTCCCGGAACCGTGAATCGTAGGATTGCAGCTACCATGAAGCTCGCCGTTGGCGCAGACCACGCCGGATTCGACCTAAAGTCCCAGATTGTCCCTTGGCTGGAATTGTCAGGGCATGAAGTGGTGGATGTTGGCGCGCACGCATTGGACCCGGCAGACGATTATCCCGACTTCGCCGCCGCCGTCGCCCAATCGGTCAATAACGGACAGGCAGAGCGCGGCGTGATGGTCTGCGGCAGCGGCGTGGGCGCCAGCATAGCTACCAACAAGGTAAGCGGGATCAGGTCCTGTTTGTGCCACGACACCTACACGGCTCGGCAAGGCGTGGAACACAACAATATGAACGTCCTCTGCCTGGGTGGCCGAGTCATCGGAATCGAGACGGCCAAGGAAGTGATAACGGCTTTCGTCGGTGCGGAATTTACTGCGGAAGATCGCTTCCAGCGCCGTATAGACAAGGTCAGCGCCATCGAGCGTAACCACGACTGACGAACCCGGCATTCAGGCAGGGCAGGATTCCTTCCTGCTATTAAAGCTCTTCCAGCAGCAGACGCATCGTTTCCGACACTTCGCCGGGTGAATCTAACTGATGCAGGGCCACCGTACCCTGACGCGAGTCCCCGACGAACACCGCTATTCCTCCCATTTTTTGCACCATTCTGAAGCCGTCTTCGTCGGTGCGGTCGTCCCCGAAATAGACGGGTAGGAGACTGTCCTCCAGATTCCCGCCTTCGCGGGAATGACGGTGAATTTTCTTGATGGCCTTGCCTTTGTCCCACTGGATGGCCGGGCGCACCTCAACCACCATCTTGCCCCTGGTCAGCCGTAGTTGCCCGCTCTCAACGTAAGGTCCGGCTGTTGCGGTCACCACGTCGCCAACTTCAGCTGCCAGCGGTTGAGGGGTGGCACGGAAGTGGACCGTCAGGGTAAGACCCTTGTGTTCTACGATAACGCCCGGGACATGAGCCAGCGCATCGGCCAGCGTATTCCGCACCCTGTCAAGAGTGTCGCGGGCAGCAACTGCGCCGGGGTGAATGAAATTCATGCCCGGTCCGCGAATCTCCATGCCGTGGTTGCCAGCGTGGATGAGGCCAGGGACGTCTGCCAGCACTGACAGGTCGGCAATGCTGCGGCCACTCACTATTCCGGCGATGCAACGCGGCTGGAGCGCCAAGGAAGCGAGCCGCTGACGTGTCTCCTCGGGGAGCAGCGCGTCCTCAGGACGGGCGACAATAGGCGTCAGCGTGCCGTCGTAATCAAAGAGGAGGAGGATGCGATCCGTGTTGAGAAGGCTCGCCCTGACTGAGGGCCAGATGTTCAGCAGATGGGCCATATTATGATGCGCTAAGGCCGCGCGGGTGGGGGTCAGGCGCTGCGTATGGGACGGCGGGCGCGGCGGCCCACCTGCATCATATCCACCAGCGAGCGAGCGGCCCACTTGTAGATATTATTCTCCTGCACCACGGCCCTCATATTCGCCATACGAACCTGTCGCTCCTGACGGGGCATTTCCACGGCCTGTCGAATTGAATCCCCGAACCGCTCGACGTCATAGGGATTGACAATGAGCGCATCGGTAAGCTCCAGGGCCGCGCCAGTGAAGGGGCTGAGGATCAGCACCCCGTCGTGGTCGTAGCGGCTGGCGACGTATTCTTTGGCCACCAGGTTCATACCGTCGTGCAGGGAGCTTACCACGCAAAAACGGGCCAGCCGGCGCAGGGCCATGAGTGTCCGGTTGGGCAAATCGGTGGGCATATACAGTATAGGTTGCCAGTCATCGGTGGCGAAGCGGCTGTTCACGTCCTCCAGCAGCCTCTCTATCTGGTCGGCAAGCTGCTGGTAAGCGATGATGTTGGTGCGGCTCATAACGCCGGCCTGAATGAACACCACCTTCCCGATGTATTGCGGGTTCCGCTCCAAGAAGCGGTTTATGGCCCGGATGCGGTGGGGAATGCCCTTGGTGTAGTCAATGCGGTCTATGCCGAGGCCGACTATCTTGTCTTGCAGCCCCCACTCGGCGGTGAGCCGTTCCATCTCCTCGGCAACCTCAGGAGTCTGGGCATCGGTTTCCAGTTGATGGAAATCAACGCTGATGGGAACAGGCCGCACCAGGGTGGAGTCGTCGCGGTGGTATACCAAGCTGTATTCTTCATGTACGCGAGCCCCCAGTATGCGCGAGGCCGCTTCCATGAAGTTGTTGCAGTGGTCGCCGATGTGGAAGCCCAGCATATCGTTCCCCAGCAACCCATCCAGTAACTCTTCCTGCCAGGGACAAATGCGGAAAACTTCATGGTTGGGCCAGGGAATGTGCCAAAACTGGCCGGTAATCACGTCGGGCTCAAGGTCGCGTAGGAAACGGGGCAACAGCGCCAGGTGATAGTCCTGGATGAAAACCGCAGCCGGGCCGCCGTTCATTTCCTCGCTGACCTGCCGGGCGAAGGCACGGTTGACGGCAGTGTAGGTCTCCCAGTCGGCCTGCTCGAAGGTGGGCTCGATAAAGGCATTGTGGCACAAGGGCCACAGCCCCTCGTTGGAAACGCCGTAGTAATAGCCCTGCTGCTGTTCAGCGGTCAACCACACCAGCCGTAGAGTGTAAGAGGGGTCGTCTGGCGGCACCATTACCCGGTTCTTTTCGTCCACCGCCAAGTAGTCGCCAGGGCCGCCTCCGTGGGCGACCCACGTTCCGGCGCATTCCTGCATCAACGGGTCAATAGCGGTGGTGACGCCACCGGCCGGAGTGCTGACTCGCAACTCCCCGTCAACCAACTCGTGAACATAGGGCTGACGGTTGGATACGACGATAATCCGGTAGTCACCGATCTCCCGGTTGACTAGACGGCGCAGCCGGTCTCTGGTCCAGGTGGGCTCTCGCACCTTCTCCCTCTAAAACCCCTGGGCATCCCTCTGCCGCTGCTCACTTACTCGATTCTGGCACACGGTGAAAGAAAGGTCAAACCGCGTGGGCCACAGGGCAGGGCTAGAATCCCAAAGGCCGTTACACCTGCTCTTGCGGGGGCGCAGAATGGGGAATTTTTGTTTTTCATGCCAAATTCTGCCATTCTACGCCATTCCGGCTTGCCGACCCGGTTTCCGGCGGATACCAGCAGGGCCTTTCCAAAGTCCATTCTTGGAACCCTGAGCAAAGCGAGGGGTCTCTGTGCTGAGGGTAGGATTCTTCCCCTTCGGCAGGCTCAGGGTCAGAACGACAGAAGTCACGACAGCAGCTCTGGAAGGCCCTGGGATACCAAGGCGCCGGGTTGGGTCTGACAAGGCATCCGGGTACTATGGTAGGCATGCGCTGCCGCACCTGGCAAGGAGCAAGTGTCACCGGGTCATCCAAATGCAATTGCCCTGGGCTGCGGGAGCTTTCCCGGCGTGATACCATATCGTGAAAGGCTCGGTTATACCGCAGTTTGAGTTGCATCGTTTCCGGGATATACAACCCGCGCGACCAGAGGACAACAAAAGTCTTGCCGATGGAGGAGGCCCCATGGCCCTGTTTGTTCGCCGCGACCTCACAGACAGCGTCCCCACTCCCGAGGGAAATATGCACTTCGTCAAGAAGGGCGCCGGCTATCCGGTGGTGCTGCTGCATCCGCTGGGAACCTCCGTCTGGACTTGGGAATACGTAATGGACGCCATCGCCCAGAACTACACGGTATACGCCTTCGATATGCTGGGACATGGCGACTCCGACAAGCCGCAGCGCCACTTCAATCTGCCGGACTACGCCAAGGCTCTGGACGAAGCCTGCCAGGTGCTGAACATCCACCGGGCGCATGTCGTGGGCAACTCGGTGGGCGCCGTCCTGGCCACGGAGACGGCGGCCAGCTTTCCTGACCGGGTGGACAAGCTGACGCTGGTAGGCGCGCCGGTGTGGAACGCCTTCACTGCCAAGGAGCGACTGTCCGACACTCTGGCCCAGTACGATGATGACGGCCTGCCCAAGCCGCGCACTCTCCATGACCTGAAGGAAGCCACCACTTTCGCCGAGCCAACCGAGGAGTGGCTGGACAAGAACAATAACAGCCGCGCCAAGGCCGGCCCATGGGTGCGCAACCTTATGGAATCGCTGGCGTGCTACGACATCATGTCCCGTCTGCCACTGATCAAGGCGTCGTCAACCATGGTGCTTTACGGCGAGATTGACCGTCTGCGCGACGGCGAGGAACTGCTGCACAACAACATCGTGAATGCCCGCAAGGTCATCCTGCCCGGCATCGGCCACATTCCGCAGGTGGAAGACCCCGAGGGCTTCCTGGGCGCCTTGATGCCCTTCCTGGCGGAGTAGGCAGCCATGACTACGGCAGGACGACGCCCATTGCGCTTGATGGAGACCTGGCGCTCCATTTTCTACACCCCCATCTACGTTTCGGTGGCGGGCGGGTTCTTGGAACGGGAGGGGCTGGACGTGGAGTTCAGCACCTGCCCTTCGCAATTTCCTCACCCGCTGAGCGCACTGCATCACGACGCCGCCGACATCGTGCAGAGTGGCATCATGCGCTCCATAATCGCTTCTGACTGGGGCGCTGAGACGGTGCCGCTGCACTTCGCCAAGATTAACTCTCGCGACGGTTTCTTCATCCTGGGAAGCCAACCACAAGATCCCTTCGACTGGGAGTCCCTTAGGGGAAGCAGGGTGATTCCCGTTGGTTTTTCGCCCATGCCGTGGGCATCCTTCCAATACGCGCTGCGACGCCATGGACTAGAACCCTCCGACCTCGACCTGCGGACCGGACTTTCCCTGGACGACTCCGTGGCCGCCTTCCGAGAAGGCCAGGCTGAGTACGTCCACGTGGCAGAGCCGGTTGTCCAGCAGTTGATCGCCGATGGCGCCGGCCACCTGCTGACCGCCCTGGGGCCGGAGAACGGTCACCTGGCATACAGTTCCTTTGCCGCTACCCATCGCTTCCTGTCGGAGCGGGAGGAAACTGCGATTCGGTTCACCATAGGCTTCGCGCGGGCCCTTCATTGGCTATCCTCGGCGGAGTCGGACGAGGTCGCCGAGTCCGTCTCGGAATTCTTCCCGGGAACTTCACAGGAAGTGTTGGCTGCCTCCATCGCCAGGTATCAGGAACAGGAACAGTGGCCTGTGAATCCTGTGCTGGCGCAGCCGGAGTACGACAACCTTCACAATATACTGCTGGCGGCTGGCATGTGCCGTGGGCGGCAGCCCTACGAGAAAGTAGTGCGTACCGATATCGCCGAGGCCGCGGTGGCCGAGCTTTAACCGTTCCGAATCTGCCCGAAGCCAGGGGTCTCCAACCCTCTCTCACTTAAGGAAGAGGGTTGGGTTGAAGGTAAAATTCTGGGCATGAGCAACTTTGTCTTTGGCGCTCATCGGGGTGTTGCAGTTGGCCGGATGTTGTAGAATGTTGCTTTAGCGCCGCCCGGGCACCGACAACGAAACCCGGGCGTCCCTTTCGACAGGTTCAGCAGGAGGCCGTTATGGCCAAGATTGGGATTATCGGCACCGGCCTGATTGGAACTTCTTTGGGTCTGGCCCTCCGCCAGTCGGACTTGCGCAACCTGGAACTGGTGGGAACGGACTACGAAAGCAGGGCCCGCAGCGGGGCTCAGAAGCGGGGAGCGTTCCATAAGATTGAGGGACGCATTCAGCCAGTCGTTGAAGGGGCCGACGTAGTGGTGCTGGCTACGCCCGTCATGGCGATGCGGGACCTGATGGAAGCTATCGGTCCGATGCTGCAAGAGGACGTGGTAGTGACCGATGTGGGCAGTTCCAAGCGCGTGGTTGCCGACTGGGCCGCAGAACTTTTGCCGGAAAGGGCGCAGTACGTAGGCGGCCACCCAATGGCTGGCCGGGAAACCGCTGGCCCGGAGCACGCCTCGGCCGATCTTTTCAACGGGAAGGCCTATTGCGTCGTCCCCAATGCCTTGGCGAAGCAGCAGGCCGTCTCCGCCGTCACCACGATGGCGGAGGCCGTGGGCGCCAAGCCGTTCTTCATCGGCGCAGACGAGCACGACAGCTTTGTCGCGGCGGTAAGTCATCTACCCTTTATGATGTCGGTGGCCCTGATGCAAACGGTGTCCAAGAGCGCCAATTGGGACGACATCGCGCAACTCGCGTCGTCTGGGTTCCGGGATCTTTCGCGTCTGGCCTCGGGCGACGCGATAATGCACCGCGACATTTCCCTTACCAACCGCGAGCACATCGTCAGTTGGATTGACTCTTACATACGTGAGTTGTACGAGATCCGCAACCTGCTGAACGACGAATCCGACACGGACACTGAAGCTGTGGAACAACTGTTTGAGCAGGCATCCGTGGAACGGGCGCGCTGGTTGGCAGGCGACATCAAGCCGGGGGGCAGCAGGTCGGTGAATAATCCGGCGGAGATTCCCAGCTTTGGCGAGGCCATGGGCGAGATGTTGATGGGCCGCAAGATTATGGAGGCTCAGCGAAGGTTCTTCGGCGGGGGCAGAGACAGCGAACGAAGCGGGCGCGAGCGGAACTAGAAATATGACGGCAGACAAGATGGCGCGTACCATTTCCAGGCCAGCCAGGCTGGAGGGAGACCTTGCCGTTCCGGGCGACAAGTCCATCTCTCATCGCTCTCTCATCCTCAACGCCATAGCCCAAGGCACAGCCCGCGTTACCGGGTTATCCAACGGCGAAGACGTTATGTCCACCCTGGCTTGCCTGCGAGCCATGGGAGCTGAAATCGCGGACGGGGACAACCCCGGCGAATACACAGTTGTCGGCAAAGGGCCGACTCTGGAAGAGCCGTCCGACATCCTCGACGCTGGCAACAGCGGAACCTCGATGCGGTTGCTCTCCGGCCTGCTGGCGGCGCAACCGTTCCTTTCGGTGCTGACCGGCGACGCATCGCTGCGCTCACGTCCCATGCGGCGTATAGTTGACCCCCTGCAAAGGATGGGAGCCCAGGTGACGGGCCGACAGGACGGTTCTCTGGCCCCGCTGGTCATCCGCGGCGGCTCCCTGCGAGGCATTGAATACGACTTGCCCGTTGCCAGCGCCCAAGTCAAGTCCTGTATACTGCTCGCCGGACTGTCAGCCGACGGCGACACGGTGATTCACCAGCCGGCCCTGTCCCGGGACCACACCGAGCGCATGGTCACTGCCATGGGCGCCACCGTGGAAGAAGACGGGCTGGCCTTGTCACTAGGCCCCAGCTCATTACGTGCGGTGGACATCTCCGTGCCTGGCGACATCAGCTCAGCGGCCTTCTGGATTGTGGCTGGCCTCTGCCACCCGGATTCGCGGGTCCTGGTGCGCGGCGTGGGCCTGAATCCCAGCCGCACCGGCATCATAGACGCGCTACTGGCCATGGGCGCGGGCGACAGCCTGCAACTGGTGGACGAGCGCACGGAGGGCGGCGAGCCAGTGGCCGACTTGCTGGTAACGCCGGCCCAACTGCGCGGCGCCGAAATCGGCGGGGATATGATTCCTCGAATACTGGACGAAATCCCGATTCTCGCCGTGGCCGCCTGCTTCGCCGAGGGGGAAACGGTCATACGGGATGCCGCCGAGCTGCGAGTCAAGGAGTCCGACCGCATCGCCACCACCGTCGGCGAGCTGTTACGGCTGGGCGCCGACATCGAAGCCCGCGAGGACGGCATGGTCATACGCGGAACCGGACGGCTGACCGGCGCTGCCTGCGAGTCCCACGGCGACCACCGCCTGGCCATGGCCATGGCCGTCTGCGGGGTGCTGACCGACGGCGAAACGGAGGTGCATGGCGCGTCTGATGCCTCGGTGTCATACCCTAGCTTCTGGGAAGACCTGGAATTGCTGGCAGGGTTGCGCCAAGAGTCTCCTCTCCCTTCGGGAGAGGGTTAGGGTGGGGGCGTCCCCATTGGCCGAACTTATCCCCGAAGCCAGTCCCGCACCTCCCCTGCTGGTGGTGCTGTCCGGGCCGTCGGGCGCGGGTAAAGACGCGGTGCTGGCCGAACTGAGAAAGCTGGAACGCCCCTGGCATTTCGCGGTGACGGCCACTACCCGGCCCATGCGGGACGGGGAGCGCGACGGCGCGGATTATGTCTTTCTCGACCATGACACCTTCGCCAAGATGCGCGAGCGGGACGAGTTCCTAGAATGCGCGGAGGTATACGGGCGATGGTACGGAGTCCCCCGCAGCCAGGTGCGGGACGCCCTGCATTCAGGCAAGGACGTTATCCTGAAGATAGACGTGCAGGGCGCAGCTACCGTCCGGCGCATGGCCCCGGAAGCACTGCTGGTATTTCTGGTCCCCGCGTCAATGGATGACCTGCGGCAGCGGTTGGTGGGTCGCATGAGCGAATCAGCGCCGGAACTGGAACTGCGGCTGGGGATGGCGAAGTTGGAACTGGCCCACATCAACGAATACGACTACCGGGTGGTCAACGAAGACGGCGGCATCGGCCTCCAGCAGGCCGCCGCCGACATAGACGCCATCATCGCTGCCGAAAAGTGCCGCGTAACGCCCCGGCTGGTGCAGTTGCTATAATGGCCCGGTGCCCATACCCGACCGGACTCCGAGAGGACTCGATGACCCAATCGAAGAAAACCGTCGAGCTGCGGCCCCGCCTTCCCGAATGGCTGAAGGTACAGATGCCCGGCAGCCCCCGCTATATGCAACTCAAGGAACTGATGCGGAGCCAGGAGTTGCATACGGTTTGCGAGGAAGCCCACTGCCCCAACATCGGCGAGTGCTGGGGGCGTGGCACTGCCACCTTCATGATTCTGGGCGACATCTGCACCCGCCGCTGCCACTACTGCGCCGTCACCACGGGCCGCCCCTTCGCAGTCGACTTGCAGGAACCGAAGCGGCTGGCCGAAACGGTGCTGGCAATGAATCTGCGCTACTGCGTCATAACGTCGGTCAACCGCGACGACCTGCCCGACGGCGGTGCGTCCATATTCGCCGCCTGCATCAACCGCATCCGAGACGTGCTGCCGGAGTGCCGCGTCGAGGTGCTGATTCCCGACTTCGCGGGTAACTGGGACGCTTTGGGCAAGGTCATCGAGGCTGGGCCAGCGGTGCTTAACCACAACATCGAGTCCACCGTGCGGGTCTTCCCCCGGGTGCGGCCCAAGGGCAACTACAACCTGTCGCTGGAGTTGCTGGCCAAGGCTAAGGAAATAGACTCTGCCACAGTTACCAAGTCCGGCATCATCGTCGGCATGGGCGAAACCACGGACGAAGTGCTGGAAACCATGCGCGACCTGCGCGGCGTGGACTGCGACCTGCTCACCATAGGCCAGTACCTGCGCCCCTCGTCCAAGCACATTGCCATAGACCGTTTCTACCACCCAGCAGAGTTCGAGGAACTGCGGGTAGCAGGCTTGCAGATGGGCTTCAAGCACGTGGCATCCGGCCCGCTGGTGCGCAGCTCTTACCACGCCGACGAACAGCACGACGCAGCCTTTGTTCCCCTGTCCCTCGCCTCCAAATCGTAGTAGGCCGACCCCACAATCTCTCGATGGCGACGTGCCGCGCCAGCCTCTATGTCAGCCAGTGATGTAACCCTCGCTCTGCTCAATGCCAACGTACTGACCATGCAGCGTGATCGGCCTCGAGTCAAAGCCGTGGCGGTAGCTGAAGATCGTATTGTAGCTGTCGGCAGCAACGCCGATATCCGCCGCCTGTCCTCAGCCCACACCCGAATCATAGATTGCCACGGCCTGACTCTACTGCCGGGATTCAACGACGCCCATTGTCACCTTCCCGGGCTGGCCCGGCGGTCGCAGGACCTTGATTGCGGTCCTCAACGAGCGCTGTCTATTCCAGTGTTGTTGGCGTTGGTGCGGCAATGGGCAGCGGCGCGGCCGGCGGGACGCTGGGTGCGCGGCCACGGGTACGACGACCTGCGGATGGCCGAGGGCCGCCACCCCAACCGTTGGGACCTGGATGTCGCCGCACCAGAAAATCCGGTATGGCTGGAGCATCGCAGCGGCCACGCCTCCGCCCTGAACAGCCCGGCACTGGAACTGGCGGGCATCCACCGCGAAACCCCCGATCCGCCCGGCGGCGTGATTGAGCGGCACCTCGAGACCGGAGAGCCGACGGGCGTGCTGTTCGAGATGCGTTCCTTCCTGCGGCAGCGGTTGGGCAACACCCGCAGTCCGCAGGAGTTCGAGGAAGGGATGCGGGCTGCCGGTCAACTACTAAACCGCTACGGCATAACCTCTGCGCAGGACGCGGGAGCGGATAACGGCATAGAGAGATGGCGTTCCTTCCGGCAATTGCAGTCCAACGGCGCACTTTCATGCCGCATCACCATGTTCGCCGGAGTCGGGCAGTTGGACGAACTGGCCGCAATTCCCTCCCACTCCGGAGGAGGACTAGGGTGGGGGCGTTCCGCTTTCGGCTCAGGCGACTACTGGTTGCGACTGGGACACGCCAAGATAATGCTAACGCTAACTTCGGGGGCGCTCTCTCCCTCCGTCCCGGAATTGGCGAAGTTGGTTGCTGGCGCCCATCGCTGGGGCTTTCCGGTAGCCATTCACTGTATCGAAGAAGAGGCCATCGCAGCAGCAGCGGAAGTCCTTGCCGCAAACCGGCATCCGGCGCTCGTCGATCGCCTGGAACACTGCGCCGAAGGTGCGCCGCACCTGGTTGATGCGGTAAAGACGTGCGGAGCCGCAGTAGTCACCAACCCAGGGTTCCTGTACCAAAACGGCACTTCATACCGCGAAAACGTCGAACCCCGGTTGCTACCCCATCTGTATCCGGTGGGTGTGTTGCATCGCGCCGGCGTTGCGGTGGCTTTCGGCTCCGACGCACCGGTGATTGACCCCAATCCCTGGCCTGCCATTTACAGCGCCGTTACCCGCCGCGACATAGATGGCGGGGCGCTATCCAGCAACGGCTCTGATGCGTCGCAAACGGTGGACGTGGAAACGGCTCTGCGGATGTACACCATAGCCGGAGCCGTCGCGGAGGGCCTGGGAGCGGAAAAGGGAACCATCGCACCCGGCAAGCTGGCCGATATGGTGCTGGTGAACACTGACCCGCTCACTGCCGAGCCGGAAGACCTGGCGGGAGTAGAAACGGTGATGACGGTGGTGGAAGGCCTGGTGGTTTGGAGCAAGATTTAGGGGCGGGTTTGGGAACCCGCCCCTACTCTTAGGCGAAGAGAGTCCGGCTTTGCCTAGTCCGCGGCCAACTGCGTCAGGCGGGCGTATTCGGGGGTATTGGTGTCAGCCTCGGCCCAGTATTCCTTAACGCTGGACAGGCTGCCCTGCGCATCATCCGTCTTGCCCTGCCCGGCCTGGGCGCGGGCCAGCCAGTACATCTCCCGGGGAGACTCGCGGCGGGCCAGCCGTTCCTTCAGCATACCGGTGGCCTTGTCGAACTCCTCGGCCCGCAGGTAGGCCTCCAGCAGCGTGTCCTCGAACACCAGCCTCTGCGCGTGGCTGCCTCCGACGCGGGTAAGCTGCGGGTACACCGGCTCCATCAGGCGGACCGCCTCGGCGTAATCGCCGTTTCCGAAGGCCCCGATGCCCTTGATCAGCGGCAGCGTGGCCTCCCGGGCCGTGGCGTCGCCCGCCTCGGCCAGCGCTTGATACCCGTCCACCAGCTTGCCGAACATCTCGTCGTCCCCGGCGGCGGTGAAAGCCAGGGCGGCATGGGCGTCGCGGAAGGACGGCCCCGGCCGCGCGGCGGCGGGAGCGGCAAGCTGCACCAGTTCCTCCCACGGCGCTTGGGGTGAAACATCCCCGTAAATCTTCATCCGCCAGACCAGCGACGCGCTGTCGGCCAGAGCCGCGTACCTGAGATCCTGCACCGACGGGCGAATATCCCTCTCGTACCAGCCCAGGGCCTGGTTGTAGCGGCCCATAGCCAGCTCGAACAACGCCTGGTGCCAGGAGAGGTGCACCCGGTAGGTGGAGCGGCGGTCGTAATCCTCCAGCCAGCCACTCAGGAACGCTCCGCCCTCGTCGTCCTGGCTCATCTCGTAGTACACGTGGGCCACGGAATGGGCGGCCACGCCGTTGGCCGGGTTGATGTCCAGCGACCGCTGGGCCAAATCCATCCCCTCGTCCATCTTGCCAACCTCGTGGTTGGCCCAAGCGTACTGCCCCATGAAGGCCCAGTCTTCGCCGTAGTGGGGCGCGGCCTCGCTCATCAGCCGGTAGAACCGGGGCGGATAGTCCGCCGCGCCGATGCCGACGCAGCCCTGCGTGTAGAGCCGCTGCGCCAATCGCATCAGCAGGGCGTCAAGAGGGAACTCCTGGAGGTGCTCATGCACGGCAGCGGTAGCGTCGTGGTTCTGTCCATTTACAAATTTGGACACCACGTCGATATAACTCCGTTCCCGTCGGCTCAACCCTGAAGACAGCTTGACGGCTGTCTCGGCGCCGGCTTTCGCCTCCGGCACGTTGATTCGCAGAAAATCCAGGAACGCCTTGCCGGCATAGGCCAGGGCGAACCCCTCGTCGGCCTCGATGGCGCTGGCGAAGGCATCCTCGGCCCCGAAGTTCTGGGACAGCGCCAGGTCCAAACCCTCAGCGTAGTGGGCCAAGGCGGTCTGGGAGTTGGTAGTAAGAGGGAGTCCGTAGCGGTCTGTATAGTTGGCTTCAGTAGTCATGGCAACCCTCCTGTCAGTTGATTGTGCCACGGTAGACGGTGCTAGGCAAGGATAGGGGAACTTGCGCTACAAGCGCATTTCCTGTGAAGCGCCGTCGGTTGACACTATCACGGCTCAACAACATAATACGCGCAGTCAATCATTGGCGGTTCTCCTGCCCCATGAGCAGACCCAACCTGGCACATAGCGACGGGCAACTGGGGTTGTTTACCGACCTCTACGAGTTGACCATGGCCCAGGCTTACTTCAGCCAGGGTATGCACGCCCCAGCCACCTTCGGCCTTACCGTCCGCAGCTACCCTCCCAATCGCGGCTACCTCGTTTCCGCCGGTCTCGACGACGTCCTTGATTACTTGTCCCGGTTGCAGTTCGACGACGAAGCCATAGGCTATCTGCGCTCTTTGGGTTCCTTCACCACTGACTTCCTGGACTATCTGCGGAGCGTGCGCTTCACGGGCAGCGTCCGGGCAATCCCGGAAGGGAGGCTGTTCTTCGCCGATGAGCCGTTGCTGGAAATCACCGCGCCCATAATCGAGGCCCAACTCGCAGAGACCTACGTCATCAACCAGATGAACCTGCAAACATCTCTCGCCACCAAGGCCGCCCGCTGCGTCTGGGCCGCCCAGGGCAGGGGCATCGCCGACTTCGCATCCCGGCGCACGCACGGTTCCGACGCGGCCATGAAGATGGCCCGCGCCAGCTACATCGCCGGATTCGCCTCCACCAGCAACGTGCTGGCCGCCAGCCATTACAGCATCCCGCCCGCCGGCACCATGGCCCATTCCTTCATTTCCAGCTTCCCCTCCGAGCTGGACGCCTTCCGCGCCTATGCCAGCAGCTTCCCCGACCGCACGGTTCTGCTGCTGGACACCTACGACACCGTAGCCGGGGCCTGGAACGCAGTTACCATCGCCAAGGAGCTGGAATCTGACGGCCACCGCCTGACCGCTGTGCGGCTGGACTCAGGCGACTACGGCGAACTAAGTCGCCAGGTTCGGCGGGTGCTGGACGGTCAGGGCCTCGATTACGTCAGGGTGCTGGTGAGCGGCGGCCTTGACGAATACGAATTGGACTCCTTGATGCAGGACGGCGCTCCCATTGACCTGTTCGGGGTCGGAACCAAAGCCGGCGTATCCGCAGATGCGCCCTGGTCGGACATGGTGTACAAGATTGTCTGCTTCGACGGGCGCCCCGTGATGAAGCTCAGCGAAGGCAAGATGTCCCTGCCTGGCTCAAAGCAGATATTCCGGCGGCGCGATGAAGACGGCTCGCTGTCTAGCGACATCATTGGACTACAGGAAGAAGCCGGGCCAGTCAACGTCGAGCCGTTGTTGCAGGAAGTAATGGCCGACGGCGTCCGCATCTCCCCATCCAGCACCGCAACCGAACTGCGAGACAGTTTCCGCGACGAGTTTGCTTCGCTGGCCTCCCGCTTCAAGAACCTGCACCGTCCGCCCCAATTTCCGGTGTCCATCAGCCCTCGCCTGCAACGAATGACTGCCGAAGTGCGGGAAGAAGCGGTGCTGACCAACGTTTCGGCAGAGTCTCCATAGCCATCTACCCAAAGGGGAGGCCCTCACCCTAACCCTCTCCCGGTAGGAGAGGGGATTTGTTCGCCGCCCAATTCGCCAACGGAAGTGACCGCCCATGAAAACCGCCGTCTGCATGAAATACGTCCCCGTCATCGCCCGGATGCGGTTCGACTACGAAGCCAGGACCATCATCCGCGAGGGCGTGCCTTCCGAGGTCAACCCCTTCGACGTTCTCGGCCTGGTGCGGGCGGTGGAGCTGAAAGCCGCGCCCGACGACGAGGTTGTGGTCCTGACCATGGGGCCGCCCGGGGCCGCCGAAGGACTGACGGAATGCCTCGCCCTGGGCGCAGACCGGGGCGTGCTGGTTACTGACCGCGTGTTGGCCGGCAGCGACACGCTGGCGACCTCCCGCGCCCTGGCGCTGGCCTTGGGCCGAGAGCAGCCAGACCTCATAATCTGCGGGCGCAACAGCACCGACGGCGAGACCGGGCAGGTCGGCCCGGAGGTGGCCGAGCTGATGGGACTGCCTCACGTCAGCCACGTCCGCCGCCTCGACCTCAGCGAAGACCGCCGCACCGCCATCGTCGAGCGCATCACCGACGAAGGCTTCCAGACCCTGGAATGCGACCTCCCGGCCGTAATCTGCGTGACCGAGGGAGTCGCGCCGGAGCTTTTCCCCAACCGCCAGCAGATGGAGGAAGCCGCAAATAAGCCAGTGGACGAAGTAAGTTGCGCCCAACTGTCCGACGACACATCGCAATTCGGGGCGCAAGGCTCCCCCACCTGGGTCAATGAAATCCGCTTGGTCGAGCCAAACCGCCTCGGCGTCACCCTTCAGGAAGTAACGCCCGAAGACGCCGCTAGACAGATAGCCGACTCCGTGAAGGAACGCCTAGCCGAGCTGAACGCTGCCGACCCTGCGGCCAGCTCGCCGGAAGCGCTCCCTCGATACCCCGGAGTCGCCGATCGCAGCACTTGGGTAGTCGCGGAAAACTCCCAAGACGGGTTGGCGTACGTCACTTTAGAGATGTTGGGCAAGGCTCGCGAATTGACCACCGTAACCCGCAGCGAGGTAGTGGCAGTGGTGATAGCATCGGGCGGCGAAGCCCACGCCCCGGCCTTGGCCGCCGCTGGAGCCGACCGCGTTCTGCTGCTCGACAACTCGAGTCTGGGGCCGGTAGCCAGCCGCGCTGTTGGCAATGCTCTGGCCGCCGCCGTGGAGCGCGAGACGCCCTACGCCATCCTCTTCGCCTCCACCGCCGACGGGCGCGACCTCGCGTCCCGGCTGGCCGCGCGGTTGAGCCTGGGCTTGACCGGAGACGCCATTGACCTGGAAATAGACGATGAAGGCAGCCTGGTGCAGTTGAAACCCGCCCTAGGCGGCAATGTGGTGGCCCCTATTTTGTCCAAGACCCTGCCCAACCTGGTGACTCTGCGGCCCGGCCTGCTTACCCCGGCGGCAGTGGAGCCCGGCGCTGAGGCCGTGGTAGAGCGCCTTTCCGCCGAACCCTTCGACGGCTCCGACGTGCGGCTCATCGGCGAGCAATATCAGGAAGACACCGAGGGGCGTGACCTGGCCCGCGCCCGCGTGGTCATCGGGCTGGGAATGGGCGTAGCGGAAGAAAACGTGGCGGCGCTGGTGGAGACGGCCCGCTCCCTCGGCGCGTCGGTAGCCACCACCCGAGACGTGGTTCACGCCGGATGGCTGCCCCAGCAGTTGCAGGTGGGCATCAGCGGCCGCACCATCGCCCCCACGGTCTACATCGCAGTCGGCATACGCGGCGCCTTCAACCACACCGTCGGGTTGCAGCGGGCAGGCATCATCGTCGCCATTAACCAGAACCGCCGCGCCACCATCTTCCGCTCATCGGACTTCGGCGTGGTGGGAACCTGGCAGGAATTCCTGCCGCCACTGATAGAGGAACTGCGGCCCGTCTTGGCAGAGTTGATTTCTTGATTTTCAATCCAATCCAGAGAACACAAAGGCCACAGAGAGCAGGGGTTAGGTTATGTCAGTAACCGAGCAGCTCGCCCGCCACATCTCATCGGCCAGCTTCGACGCCATGCCGGCCGAAGCGGTGGAGGCGGCCAAGGTCGTCATACTCGACGGACTCGCCGTAACACTGGCCGGGTCGCGGGAACAGGCGGCGCAGATTGTGGCCGAATACGCCGGCGAAATGGGCGGCAACCCCCAGTGCTCCGTCTTCGGCCACGGATTCAAGACCTCGCCGCCCATGGCCGCCTTTGTTAACGGCGTGGCAGGCCATGTGCTGGATTATGAGGTTATGTGGCACCCGGCCACTCACGCCACATCCCCGACGTTGCCGGGCATCATGGCTCTAGCCGAAAGCCGGAGCGCCACTGGGCAGGACATCCTGACCGCGCTGATAACCGGATTCGAGGTGCAGGGACGCATCCGCGTAGCTTCCGCCGACCTCTCGCTGGAGGGGTTCCACCCGCCTGGGCTGGTGGGAGTGATGGGCAGCGCCGCCGCGGGTTCGGTGATGCTGGGGCTGGACACCCAGCAGACTCGCATGGCGCTGGGAATCGCGGCATCGCGGGCTGGCACGGTTTCCGCCAACACCGGCACGATGACCAAGTCCACCCACTGCGGCAATGCCGGACGCATGGGATTGGAGGCTGCCTTGCTGGCCGCCAAGGGATTCACCGCCAACGCCAACATATTCGAGCATGAAACGGGCTATGCCGCCGTTCTGTTCGAGGATGGTTTCGACCTTGAAGCCGTAACCCGCGACTTCGGCAATCCATACCGGCTGGTCGACCCCGGCGTGGCCATCAAGAAGCACCCCAGCCAGTACGGCACCCACCGGGGCATTGACGCCGCTCTCGATTTGCAGCAACGATACGGTATTGACCCGGAACGCATCGCCGCCGTGCGCATCGAAACGCCAGTAATGCGTTACGTGGGCCGCCCCTACCCGGAAACCGGGCTGGACGGCAAATTCAGCTTCCAGTACACCGTGGCGGCGTCCCTGCTGGACCGGCGAATCGGCATTGATACCTTCACCGACGAAGCGGTGCATCGCCCGCAAATCAAGGCCCTGCTGGACAAGACCACCGTGGACATGAGGCCCGACATACTCGCCAACTTCGAGGAAATGTGGGTGGCCGTCCGCGTGGAAACCACCGACGGCCAGACCTACGTAAGCCGCTGCAACCGGCCCCGCGGCATCTGGGGCAACCCTCTGAGCCGAGAGGAACGCCTGGACAAGGTGCGCTCCTGCGCCTCCCGGGTGCTGTCCGATCCCCGGATCAACCTGATGATTGAAACCGTAGAAGATATGGAAAACTCCGATAGCAATCGTATTCAGGCCATGATTGCGGCATTGGGCGATGCGCCGTCCGGCTGAGTATCGTTTACTTGACACTGCCAATCTCTCGCAAGACAATGGCATCCATCGGCGCTCGCTTGCTTGAAACGCCGCTATCCATTAGACGAGCAAAAGGTGGGAGCATGGATTTTGGATATACCCCGGAACAGGAAACCCTGCGACGGGAAGTGCAGCAATTCATCGCTGAGAACGTCACCGATGACGTCCTTGGCGAACTGGAAACCGCTGAAGAGGGCGGGCGGGGCGTCCACTACCGCGAGTTGATTCGCAAGGTCGCCGAGCGCAATTGGATCGGCATAAGCTGGCCCAAGGAATACGGCGGTCAGGGCGGCAGCCGCATTGAGCAGTACATCGTCGAGGAAGAGTTCGCCCGCGTCGGCGTAGCCGTCGGCGGCGCGGGCAGCGGCGCCCCGGCCATCCTGGCCGCAGGCACTGAGGAGCAGAAGCAGGAATTCATCCCGGGAATGATGAAGGGCGATATCGTCTTCGCCCTCGGCTTCACCGAGCCGCAGGCGGGCGCAGACCTGGCCGGCCTCCAGTGCCGCGCCGTGCGCGACGGCGACGAGTACGTCATCAACGGCCAGAAGATGTACACCTCGGCGGCCCACTACGCCACCCACATCTACCTGATGGCGCGCACTGACCCCGACGCTCCCCGGCATCGCGGCATTTCCATCTTCCTGGTGCCGATGGACACCCCCGGCATCACCGTGCGGCCCCTCTGGACCATCCAGAGCGACCCGCCCGCGCCGCTGGGCACCACCTACGGCATGGCCCGCACCAACGAGACATTCTTCGAGGACGTGCGCGTCCCTGCGTCCATGATGCTGGGCGAAGAAAACGCCGGCTGGTACGTCGGCGCCATGGGCCTGAACCTCGACCGCGTTGGAGCCAGCCGATACCTGATTTCCGTGCGGCGCGACGAAGACATCGTCAACTGGGTCAAGGAAAACGACTTCGGCGGCCACTCACCCGCCGACGACCCGGCTGTCCGCGACAAGCTGGCCGAGTTGTGGACCGAGGCGCAGGTCTGCCGCCTGATGACGATGCGCAGTATGTCGCTGGTGGAGCGAGGCGGCAACTTCACCTACGAAGGCTCGGCGGAAAAGGTCTGGGCCCCGGAGCACGGCGTCCACACCACCGAAACCATCACTCAGATTCTCGGCCCCTACGCCACCCTGCTCAGCAATTCGGAGGAGGCCATCGAAGAAGGCCTCTTTGCCCACAACGTCATGGGCGCTTTCCAGTCGGGCATCAACCACGGCAGCGTGCAGGTGATGCGCGACCAGATGGCCCGCCGCGGGCTGGGAATGCCGCGTGGGTAGACACACATCAGAGAAAATGGCGCCCTCACCCTAACCTTCTCCCAATGGGAGAGGGAATTGCTAAGGACAATATGGACATACTTCCCTCCGAAGAAGAACAACTGCTCAAGAACGCGGCCCGCGAGTTCCTGGAGGCCGAGGTCTCCACGGCTCTGGTACGTGAGATGGAGCTTGACGAAAACGGCTATCCGCCCGCCCTTTGGCAGCAGATGGCCGACTTGGGCTGGCTGGGCCTGGCTATTCCCGAACAGTACGGCGGCCAGGGACTTCCGTTGACCTACATGGGCCTCGTCATGGAAGAACTGGGCCGCGTCCTCGCCCCGGTGCCCCTGCACAGCACCATGGTTGCCGCTCTCACCGTCGCCGAGTCCGGTTCCGAGGAACAGAAGCGCGATCTGCTGCCCGCTGTTTGCAGCGGCAGCATGGTGATGACCTGGGCGGTTATCGAGCGCGACCCCCGCCTCATTCCGTCGGCCATTGTCCAGCAGACCCAGCCTGATGGCGAGGGCTGGATTCTTAACGGCGAAAAGATGTTCGTCGACAACTTCAACGTCGCTCGGAGCTGCCTGGTGGCGGCGCGAACAGCCCCAGCCTCCGACGACAACGAAGGCATTTCACTGTTCCTTATCGACCCCAATGGCGTCGGTGTCTCACAAACGCCCCTGGTGACCATCGCCAAGGACAAGCAGAGTCGCGTGTCCCTCAACAACGTGAGAGTAACCAGCACAGATTTAGTCGGCGAACTGCACAACGGCTGGCCCATCGTAGAGCGGATGCTGGAGCGGGCCACCGCTCTGCTGTGTTGCCAGATGCTCGGCGCAACCCGCAAAGACGCAGACATGGCCATCGAGTACGCCAAGAACCGCGTTGCCTTCGGACGCCCCATCGCCGCCTTCCAGTCCATCCAGCATATGTGCGCCGACATGATTCTCTTCACCGACGGCGTTCAACTGCTGACCTACGAGGCCCTGTGGAAGATGGACCAAGGTATGCCCGCCGGGGTGGAAGTCTCTCAGGCCAAGGCTTTCGCCAACGAAAAGTGCGAGGCCGTAGTGAGACAGTCCCAGGTCATCCACGGCGGCATAGGCTTTATGATGGAGTTCGACCTGCACCTGTGGCTGCGCCGCGTGTCGGCGTGGACCATGCGTCTGGGAACTACCTTCGATCACCGCGCCAGGATAGCAAGCGCGCTGCTGGACAGGCCGGGCAAGGTGCGCCTCGGACTGCCTTTGCCCGTATAGACAGAAGTCGTTTCAACCGGAGAATTAAACATGGCCAAAGACCCCGTTTGCGGGAAGGAAATAGACGAAGCGCAGGCCCGCGCCCAGACATCCATGACCCGTCACGGCGCTTCCGAAGTTGACCCGACGCAAGGAACCCGCATCTTCCACGACGGCAGTTGGCTCTACTTCTGCTGCCTCGACTGCCGCACCAAGTTCCTGGCGAGCCCGGCGACATATACGTCGGCTTAGGCCGCCCTCACCCTAACCCTCTCCCAGAGGGAGAGGGGATTTTAAGCCGTCAACCGGAGTTATAGATATGCCCGAAGCCCTGAAGCTCAACCCAAAGACCACCGCCGTCATCCTTATCGACATGATCAACGCCGTGGCCAAGGGCGGTAACGAGCCTCCATACGACATACCCGCCAACCGGCAAGAGGTCATAGACAACTTTGTCCGCTTGGTGGCCCACTGCCGCCAGGTAGGAACACCCCTCATCTACATAACCACCTATCGCCGTCCCGACAACGCCGACGCCCCCAAAACCGCCGCCGATGTCGGCGGAGGCGGCGGAGTGCCAATGCTGGAAGGCACCCCGGCCGTCGAGGTCATAGATGAGCTGGCACCGCAGCCCGGCGACTACGTCGTGGTCAAGCCCCGGTTCAGTGCCTACTACGGCACCAACGTCGAAGGCATCCTGAAGTCCCTGGGCACCGAGACCATCCTGGTCGGCGGCATATCCACCCAGCGCAGTGTCGAAGGGACCGCCCGCGACGCCAAGAACCGCGATACCCAGTGCGTGGTGGTAAGCGACTGCTGCACGGCGGGCGAGATTGATGTCCATGAAATGACCATCAATCATGTCCTGCCCCTGCTGGTGAGGGTGCGGAACACCGACGAGGTGATTGCCGCGCTGTCCTAAACTGAGTAACACTCTCACCCTAACCCTCTCTCAGAGGGAGATGGAACCATAGTTTTACCCTCTCTCGTTTAGAGAGGGAATTGTTGGCCTACCCCTCCCATAGGCAACTATATGGACGGAGGTGTCGTCATGTCCGAAGTGAAGACAGTCCTGGTAGGCACCATTGGACAGGGAATCATGCGCAGCGCCGACGGCGGCGAGTCCTGGCGGCGGGTGGGCATTGACGCCGGGATGCATTCCGACGCTCTGGTGCGAGCCTTGGGCAACCACCCCGACAGGCCGGGCGTGGTGTTCGCCGGAACCGACAAGGGGCTGTACCGCAGCGAAGACGGCGGCCAGCACTGGAAGATGCTGGACACCGCCATGAGCGGCTCGTGCGTCTGGGCGATGGCCATTGATTCGGCAGACCCAAAGCTCATGTTCGCTGGCACCGGCACCCCCGACAGGTGCGGGGTATTCAGGTCCACCAACGGCGGGGACACCTGGGAGAGACGCCCGGTGGAAGTAGCCCTCGAATGCCCCAACGTCGGCGTCCCTCGGGTAACCGGCATCGCCATAGACCCCCAGAACCATAATGATGTCTGGGTGGGCTTGGAAGTTGACGGCCTGCGCCACAGCGCCGACGCTGGCGAGACCTGGGAATCCATCAACGGAGCAATCCCCAATCCCGATGTACACAACGTCGCAGTGGCCGCCGGGCCGCCCCACACCGTCGTGGTCGTGGTCAACAACGATGTCTACACCAGCGCCGACAACGGCGCAAGCTGGGACCGCCTGGGCATCCGCGACGTGTTCCCGCTGACCTACCCCAGGGGCATCATGGTGAAGCCGGACGACCCCAACGTGATTTTCGTTACCATCGGGGACACTACCCCCGGCCAGACCGGCACGGTGATGCGCTCGAAGGACACAGGCAAGACCTGGGAAGACCTTCCGCTGCCGGTGGAACCCAACACCGCGATGTGGACGGTCAACATCCAGAACGCTGATCCGTCGGTGGTGTTCGCTGGCAGCCGCTACGGCTACCTTTACCGGAGCGACGATGGCGGCGACTCCTGGAGCAAGCTGCGGCGGGAGTTCAGCGAGATTTCGAGCGTGATGTGGCTGCCTGAGTAGCAGCTACCGCAAGATTATGGGACGGAAAGGCCGCCGGGTACGTGTAAACCCGGCGGCCTTTGCTTTTCCAATAAGATTTGGCGCTACACTGGCGCTGTTTCCGGTTCGATCGCCATAATTGCATCCCTCAGTGTATCTCCCGGAAAATGACAACCTGCGGTGGCAGGTGGCAACGGCATACCGTCTTCGCTGAATATCCCTATCCATTCGTCCACAATTTCGCAAAGCTCGGCAAAAACGGTTTTTCATCATCGCCGTGGCAGTATCCTCCGAATACCAGACCAGGCACGTAACCTATGTAGACCTGGTCTTCCTCGGACCAGGAAACAACTTTAGCGTAACGCGCGCTATCCTTCATCGCCTTGACTCCTCCTTCTATGCTATCACAGGGTCAGCGATAGTGGCGGGCGAGTTCGGAGGCGTAGCGGCGACCGAGGGTGTCGCGGTGTTCGCGCATCCAGTCGGTTAAGCGGGTGGTTCCGTTGGGTTCTTGTGCGGATACCAGGTGGCCCGCCATCAGGCCATCGAGTTCTTCGCGGGTGAGCACGACGTCTCGAAGCATTGCGCTCATAGCCTGGGCCATGCCAAAGACCAGCGGCGGCGGCAGGGGGACGATCCGTGCGCGACCTCGAACGGTTCGGCGAATTTGGCGCGCCAACTCCTGAAAGGTAAAGGTCTCAGGGCCTACGGAGTCGAGGGTTATGTTGCCGTCGGCACTGGCGGACTCAATAGAAAGGCGGGCCACGTCGTCTACGAACACGGGCTGCAGGCGGTATTCTCCTTGTCCGGCGACGGGGAAGACAGGGAACCGGCGCAGAAACCATGCGATGTTGTTGATGAGGATGTCTTCGCGCCCGAAGATGACGGTGGGGCGGATTATAGAGTAGGACAGGCCGGAGTCCCGGATGTGGCTCTCAACCAGACCCTTGCCGCGGAAGTAGGGGAGCGGCGATTTGGCGTCGGCGCTGGTGATGCTGATATGTACAATGCGCTGCACTCCGGCGGCAACAGCGGCGTCAATCAGGATGCGGCTGTTGCTGACTGCCGCATCGTGGTTAACGGGGCCACGGGCGAAGCGGATCCAGTAGGTGTTGTAGAGGGTAGTGGCTCCGCGCAGGCTCTCAACCAACTGCTGAGTGTCGTCGAAGTCCAGCGGGTGACGTTCCACCCGGTCACCGAAAGGGCTGAAGTTGGCCGGGTTTCGGGTAAGGTTGCGCACCGCCTCTCCCCGGTCGAGCAGGCGCTGGGCGATGTAACGGCCAGTGTATCCGAAGGCTCCGGTTACTACGGAGAGGCCAGTTTCACTCATATTGCGCCTTCATATCGTATCGGAGAAACAGCCCCGCTCACTAAAGCGGGGCTGTTCGTCAACCTCGGTAGGTTCATTGGAGTTACGGGGCGAGGCCGGCGGTGCCGGAGCGGATGGTGTCCATGCGGGGGCGGTTGTCGTAGGGCTGCAACTGGACTTCATGCAGGGCGGGGATGACTTCCTTGCCCAGCAGCTCGATGGAGCGCATGGTTTCCTTGTGGCCCATCGCGCCTTCGTTGCCGTAGATGTGGATATAGCCGGGGCTGAGGCGCTCGATGACCTCGGTCAGCTTCTGGGTCACGGTGTCGGGGTTGCCGACGATGATGTTGTTGACGCCGCGAAGCTGGTCGTAGGACAGGCCCACGCCCAAGCCGCCCGCGCCGGCGACGTTGCCGGTGGGCCGCTGGGCCTTGATCTCGACCGATGCACGGGACTGGTAGCCGGGCGGGTCGTTGTGCTCCATCGGACCACGCTGGCGGTGCTCGATGGTCCACATGAACTCCTTGCCCAACTCGATGGCCTTTTCGTCGGTATCGGCGACGAAGCAGCGGAGCAGGTAGCCGAAGTGCTCGGGGCCAGCCGTCCAGCCTTCCTCTTCGGCGGTGTCAATGTAGACCTGCTTGAGCCACTCGGTGGTGTCCACCAGAGCGCCGAGGTTCATGTATGGGTGCTTGTGCTTGGCGGCCCAGACGACGCTTTCGGGGCTGCCGGTGCCGGGGAACCAGATGTCGGGGCGGGGCTTCTGCATGGGCACCACCCACGGGTTGACGGCGCGGTAGTGGTAGTACTGGCCCTCGTAGCGGAAGGGGCCGGGCTCGGTCCAGCACTTGATGATGAGGTCGTGGGCCTCCTCGAAGCGGGCGCGGTTCTCGGTGGGGTTGACGCCGCCCTGCAACGTCTCGACGGCGGTGCCGCGGACGAAGCCGGAGATAATGCGGCCGCCGGAGTAGCAGTCCAGCATGGCGATTTCTTCGGCCATGCGGATGGGGTCGTTAATGGCGATGACGTTGCCCAGGATGGCAATCTTGACGTTCTTGGTGAGCTTGGAGATGACGGCGGCGTCGAGATTGACGGCCGGCTTCATGCACCAGTACGAAGCGTGATGCTCGTTGCTCATAATGCCATCGAAGCCGACCTCATCGGCCAGGGCATACTGCTCATGGTACTGGTTGTATAGGACGCTGGCCTTGTGGGGGTCAAAATAGGTGTTGGGGAACCCCAGGCGGCCAGAGTCGTACTGTTCCAAGTCGGCGTCGCTGACGTGGCCGTAGGGCTGCTCGGAGAACCAGTAAATTTCCGCTTTGTCTTTGGGTCGCGCAAGCTGATCGACCATTCTCCACTCCTTTTCCGGCTGTGTTGGAACCGGATATGGGCGCGTACCGGCAGAGATTCCGGTGGCCGTTTGAGTCCGCAAACAGGAAGTATGGTGACGAATTCCTGAACGCGGGCCGGGGCGCATCCCGCCAATTGTTGGCGCAATTATAGTCAACGCGGATATGTTAGGCAACCGGGCGGAGAGGGTGGAGGACGCCAACCAAGCGACGTGGGAATTGCTCCAACCCCGGCGGGGCGCGGTGGAGGCCGCCGGGATGGGAGGGCTACCAGTGGCCGCGCCTGGCGCGTGCGGCACCGGCAGCGTCGGCCAGGGTCTGGGCGAAATAGCCCTTGCCAGGCTTCCAGACCCTACGAGGCCAGAAGGGGACCTCCACGCGGGAGCGGGGAATCAGGCCACGCTGCGCGGCCTTCGGGAAGAGACTGCGCAGCACGTTGCTGGGCTGGGGGAGGTACAGCTTGCTGAGACACTCGTCCAGGTAGTCGTGCAGGTGGACGTGGCCCTTGAGCCGGATGCCCCGGTCGCGGAGCTTCCTGAAGAGGTTGAAGGCCCAATCGTCGCAGGTCAGCTCGGGGTTGGGCCTGCCGGGGGTGACGGCGTCGGCCATCTGCTCGCAGAGTTCCAAGGCCAGGGGAGTGGCGCGGTAGAGCTGGAGTTGGGTGTCGTATTTGCGCATGAGGGAGTTGACCTGATTTCTTAGCTGAGTGAAGGTCATGGTTTCATTTCCATGCTACGTCTGTCGGTGCTGAGAATTTTGAAAATACGGTAAAAAGCGGACATTTGCGGACATTGGGGGAGATTGATTGACATTGAGGGATGTGTTTGTTGGCATGGATATAATAGTATATTAGTTCTGTTTACTTGGCAAGTTTTACCTGGGCGTCGGTTATTTTTCGACGCAGAGGTGGACGC
>VXOI01000212.1 GCA_009840175.1 Chloroflexota bacterium
CCCCCCCCCCCCCCTCCTTTTTTTTTTAACCCACATCCCCCCCACCCCCCTTCCTCTTCCTCGAGTGGGGTCGGTTATTTTTTTAATCTTAATGTTTAATACCCCCCCCCCCCCCCAGCCCTTCCCTTAAAGGGAGGGAATTGTACAATCGTCATGCTCAGGGGCGCACAACGGTGCGCCCCTGCCTTTTGCCCTGCCGCAATTTAATCCTGTTCCGGGAGGCATAGCAGGCTTCACCGCGTTATACTAGGCGCTTTCAGCTTGTCATCCCTGATTTTCGAGGTTCCCGGTCCTTGCTCTACTCGGAGGCGAAACGACTGCTCCAACTGCCGCAGAGGGTGTTCTACGGCTGGTGGATTGTGTCCATTTCCGCCACCGCCGACGCGCTGAAGCATGGCACGTTCAACCGGGGATTCACCTTCTACGTCACCCCGCTTAGCAAGGAGTTGGGGGTAGGCGTGGCTATCGTGTCCCTGGCCGAGATGCTGGGGCGGCTGGTGGGGGGCCTGCAAGGGCCGTTGATGGGGTGGCTGAACGACAAGTTCGGGCCGCGCTTTATTATGGTGCTGGGCGGCGGGACTTCCGGGTTGGGGTTTATTCTCCTGGGCCTGACGAGCAACTATATCTACTTCCTGCTGGTGTTTGTCGGGTTACTTTCCTTGGGGTTTCGCGCCGGTTACAACAACGCACTGATGCCTGCCATCAACCAGTGGTTCCGTCGCCATCGAGGACTGGCGATGGCCGTGGCGGGGATGGGCAGCCCCTTCGGGGGTATTCTCATCGCGCCGATGATGGGGCTGCTGGTCTACGAGATAGGCTGGCGCAATGCGGCCTTCCTTTCGGGAGCCGGTATTCTGGTGGTTGTATTGCCTTTGGCGTTCTTTGTCTGTCGTTCCCCGGAAGAGAAGGGGCTGTTGCCTGATGGAGCCAAGCCGGCGACGGAACCGCCTGCCGCCACTTCTGCCTCGCGGCCTGCGGGCGCTGCCGCAGCGTACCGGCCGCTGCCTGGCGACCCCGACTTTACGGCCAAAGAGGCTATGAAAACGCCCACCTTCTGGCTGCTGGTATGGGCCGTGGGATTGCGCAACACCGTCCACTCCGGGATGCAGTTCCTGCTCGCGCCGGTCATCGTGTGGTTCCTGATGGGGTCGGGCCGACTTGAAGACGACAGTGTGCGCCTGTCGGCCCTGCTTGTGGGGCTGCTGTCGCTGAGCTCGCTGGTGATGAACCCCATTGTGGGGTGGCTGGGCGACAATATGTCGAAGCAAAAGCTGAGCGCAGTGGCAATGATAGGCGGAGCGCTGTCGCTGGTGGTGTTGCTGAACCACAGCGGAGCGTTGTGGCAGGCGTGCCTGTTCGTGGTGCTGCTGGCGGTCTCGGAGACGGCCAACCCCCTGGCATGGGCGATCATGGGCGATTTCTTCGGACGGCGGAGCTATGCCACCCTGCGAGGCTGGCAGCACCTGCCGGACCAGATGATGTCCATGAGCACGCCGGTGTGGATGGGGTTGATCTACGACCATACCGGCAGCTACTACTGGGCATTGCTTCCGTTGGCAGTGATTTACGGGTTCGCAGCGGTCGGGTACTGGGTGATACCGCGGCCGAAGCCTCCGGTGCGAGTGCTGGCGGCGCAGGGGGCGTAGGGGACGCCCTCACCCTTACCCTCTCCCAGAGGGAGAGGGGACTCAGGACGCGACTGCCTTTGCCAAGCCGTCTACCGCGCCTTCGAGCACCCAGTCTTCTACGCAGTAGGAGATGCGGAAGTAGCCGGGGGTGCCGAAGCCGCGGCCGGGTACTACCAGCACGTTGGACTGGAGCAGCTCGCGGGTGAAGGCCACGTCGTCTTCGATGGGGGCCTTGGGGAAGAGGTAGAAGGCTCCTTGGGGCTTGACGGTGTCGTAGCCCATTTCCATGAGGGCGGTGTGCAGGAAGTCGCGCTTGCGCTGGTAGTAGTCGGGGTCAATGCTGACGCCCTGGAGGTTGCGGACGACGTGCTGCATCAGCGCCGGGGCGTTGACGAAGCCGAGGGTGCGGTTGCAGAAGCTGAACCCGGCGGCCAGTTCATCCTTCCCTTCGTGGTTGGGGTTGATGGCGATGTAGCCGATGCGCTCGCCGGGGAGGGCCAGGTCTTTGGCGTGGGACGTGACGATGACCGTGTTGTCATAGGCTGGTAGTACCTGGGGGAACTCCATGCCGTCGAAGATGATGCGCTTGTAGGGTTCGTCGCTGATGAGGAAGATTTCGGAGCCGTGCTCGGTCTGCTTGCGATTGAGCAGGTCGGAGAGGCCTGTGATTTCCCCGGCGGAATAGACTACGCCGGAGGGGTTGTTGGGCGAGTTGATGATGAGGGCGCGGGTGCGCGGCGTGATGGCCGCTTCAATGGCGGAGAGGTCAATCTCGAAGCGGTCGTTGGTGTTGACCACCACCGCCACGCCATCGTGGTTGTCTATGTAATAGAGGTACTCGAAGAAGTAGGGGGCGAGGATGATGACCTCGTCGCCGGGGTTGAGGATGGTCTTCAGGACGACGTTGGCCGCCGCCGCTGCGCCACAGGTCATGGTTATCTCGTTTCCGGTGAACGGCAGACCCAATTCCTCGGTAAGGGTATCGGCCACGGCCTGGCGGGTGTCCATGTAGCCGGGGTTGGGCATATAGCGGTGCATTCCCGCCATAGGCTCGTCGGCGAGGCGGCGCAGTTCGTCTTTGAACTCATCGGGCGGCTCGATGACGGGGTTACCGAGGGACAGGTCGAAGACGTTCTCGGCTCCTATCTGGGCCTTGAGGGCGATGCCTTCCTCGAAGACCCGGCGAATCCAGCCGCCTTCCGCTACGAACTGCCGAATCTTCTCTGATACCGCCATGGGACGCCCTCCTTCGACATGCTCAGAATGATTTAAGGGTTGCAAGCTGCCCGCGAGTGTAGCAATGGGGTTAAGGGGGTGTCAAAGCGAGGAAGCAGGGGTATAAGGCAGAGGTTGGAGGGATATTCTCTTTTCCGTGGGCTATTGAGACAGGCAGTCCGGTTGGATGTCTCAACGAGTCTCATTTAGTCCTGTTTTGGCTAGTGTGGACCTGACTGAGCAATCCGCTGTTCACTTTGAGAAGGAGACAAGGCGTACAAAAATTCTATTTTCCGGTCATTTCCGGTCATTTCCGGTCTTTGGTATCTGTCGCCTGAACTGGCCGTCTCTTCGTAAGTTTGAAACAGGTTGCGAGCAGTACCGGCGGGCGACTCCCATGTACAAATGCTAGAGAGGCGCTATCGGAGTTGTCCAGCGGCAGGTGTCAGGAAAATGGAGGGACTACGGAAGTCGCGCCATCAGCCGGGCAGGGTTCCGTTTCGGGTGGTCCAATCAGTTGAAGACCGGGGTTTGGATTCCCGCTTTCGCGGGAAAGACAGGTTGTCGGCCAGAAAACCACCTGAGCTGGAACGCTGTCTATCAGTCGGGAACCAAGGCTAATTCGGTATGGACCATATCCAATCCAATCGCCGCGCCGAACCTGGCTATCAGGGCGTCGCGCACCGATGCCATGTCCGCCGCCCGGTTCAGCATCGGAGCCATGGAGGTTACGGGGCGGTCGGCTATGCCGCAGGGGACTATGTGGCGGTAGTAAGAGAGGTCTGTGCTTACGTTGAGGGCGAAACCGTGGAAGGCTATGCCACGGCTTATCTTGACGCCGATGGCGGCTATCTTGCCGCCGGGGGTCCAGACGCCGGTGAGGCCCGGCTCGGTGTGGGCGGGGATGTTGAAGTCTGCGAGCGTGTCTATGATTACCTGCTCCAAGGTGCGGACGTATTGGAGAGGGCCGATGCCAAGCTGACGCAGGTTGATGATTGGGTAGCCGACGAGCTGGCCGGGGCCGTGGTAGGTAATCTGGCCGCCGCGGTCGGTCTCGTGGACGGGGACGCCCAATGCGGCCAGTTCATATTCAGGGGTGACCAGGTGGTGGTCGCGGCTCAGACGACCCCTGGTGTAGACGTGGTTGTGCTCCAGAAGCAGGAGGGTATTGGGGGATTGGCCGTCGTGGACCTGGTTGACCAGAACGTCCTGCAACTCGCGGGCGTGAAGGTACTGGACTGTGCCGAGCCAGCAGTAGCGGCAGGGTATACGAGTGGGTAATTTCACCACAGAAGGCACCTGACCTTTTCACCCCCACCCAAACCCACCCCCTCACGGGGGAGGGGACTTTTCAGAGGGTTACTTTAGTAGACGGGGGTGTCGGGGCCGATGGACTCGAGGCGGGCGGCTACGGTGTCCAGGAAGGCGCTGGCCTCTGCGCCGTCGTTGATGCGGTGGTCGAAGGACAGGCAGATGTTCATCATGGAGCGTATGGCTATGGCGTCGTCTCGGACAACGGGGCGCTTCTGGATGATGTCGGTGGTCATTATTCCAGCCTGGGGGTGGTTGATGATGGGGCCGGATATGACGGAACCCAAAGCGCCGGTGTTGTTAAGGGTGAAGGTACCGCCCTGAACGTCCTCGACGCGCAGGCGGTTGGTGCGGGCGCGCTCGGAGAGGTCGTTGACTGCGTGGGCCAGGCCGGCGAGGTTCAGGCGGTCGGCATTCTGAATCACGGGCACGATGAGGCCGTTGGGCGCGGCCACGGCGAGGCCGAGATTGACGCGGCGCTTGAGAATGATGTTGTCGCCGCCCCAACTGGCGTTCATGGTAGGGACTTTTCGCAGGGCCTCTATCACGGCTCGGATGACGAAGGGCAGATAGGTGAGGGATACGCCCTCCTGCCGCTCGAAGTCGGCGCGGATGCCCTGGCGCAGGGCGACGAGGCCGGTGACGTCTACTTCCTTCATGCTCCAGGCGTGGGGTATCTCGGTGACGCTGCGGACCATAGCCTCGGCAATCATGCGGCGCACCGGGGTTACGGGCACCAGCTCTTCGTCGGGGCCGGAGGCGACTTCAGCCGCCGCTGGCGGAGTGGGCGCAGGGGCTACGGGTACAGGCGGGGACGCCTGCGGCGCGGGCGTGGTTTCGAGGAAGCTCAGGACGTCGTTTCGAGTGATGCGTCCGCCGAGGCCGGTGCCCTGAATCAGGCTGAGGTCAATGGAGTGCTCGCGGGCCAGACGGCGCACGGCGGGGGAGAGACGCTGCCTGCCATCGGTGGACGGGGTTATGACCGGCGCGGGCGGGGCAGGATTTGCTGGCGTCGTGGCAGGTGCTGGGGGAGTG
>VXOI01000182.1 GCA_009840175.1 Chloroflexota bacterium
TTTATGTTTCAGTCCTAGTATGGGTGTGCCGTAAAAACGACGGTTGGTTTCTTCTTGGCTCCGGTGCTGCTACAGCGAAATGCCGAAAACTTGCAACCAAATCCATTGACATAAAAAGGGCTGCTATGAAACTCTACGTTCTATAAGGGGCAAAATATGGCGCAGACTTCCCCTGTCCTTGACAGTGTTGGTGAAGTTGCCGCAAACACGCAGATGTGCTGGGCGGCGGTCAGGAGCGAGGCAGGTTCTTCGACAAACTCAGGAGGCGGGAAGAGAGGCCCCGATGGTCTCGATTGAAGAGGGAGCGCTATGGCTCGCAGGGGAGGGCGTGTCGTTCTCGGTTTCGTATCTGGCGCTCGGTCAATGGTGAATGCCCGACCGGGGGCCGCGTAGAGTAATAAGTCATTTTCTCTTCCGTATAGGCCGTTCTGAAGCCCGCTCCCCTAACAACGACGGCTTGGCGGGCCAAATGTGTGTCAGCTCGAATTTCGGGCAGTCTAGCATTGGCGTCAAGGGCGGTCAAACTTTCCGCTTGACATTTGTCAAGCTATTTCGTCTGAATTATAGCACAGCCAGAACTTATTCGTCAAAATTGAAGGGATAAATTGACTAGAATCAACTATTATGGAATAAATATATCCGCATTACCGTAAAAATTGCTCAATCTTGCCGAATGCCTGCGGTTATTCCGCCTTACCTGGATGAAAACGAAGAGAGCAGCCCTTTGGACTGCCCTCGACTGGCGGGATATGCTTTATGAGGCCCCTCTCTGCCGGGCAGAGAGGCATTACCGGGCTGCGCGTTTCTACACGCCCAAGGACATTTCCTGGCTCACGGCGACCGTGTCGGGACCCAGAATGTCTTCCACCCTGTCCCGCAGGTCCTCACAGTAGCCGGTGCTGACCACTGGCATGTCCATCAACACCCGGCGGCCTGCCGTGCGGATTTCCAGATTCACCCGGTCTCTTCCCGGGTACTCCAGCATCACGCCGATCACTTCCCGCAGGATGTTGGCGTCGTGTTTCTGGCCGTCTTCGGTCACTATCAAGCGGACCAGGCGACCGGAGACGCTTTCGGCGTTGGGGGAAGGAGCGGCAGAGGCGTGGCTGCCGTTCCCGTTCCCATTGTTGTAACCGTTGCCGTTGGACCTGGCGGGCTGTCCGTTTCCATTACCGTTGTAGTGGCCGTTGCCGTTGGACTTGGAATGTCCGTTGCCGTTCCCGTTGCTGCGGGCGGGCTGGGGCGGCGTGACGGTCAACGTGGAGGGGCGGTCAGATGCGTATTCCTCGGCATCGTCGCATACCAGCTCCACCTGCTCGCCGCGCAGCCGCACCTTGCCGGCAACGCGAAGGGTGCGGCCTGGGTGCCAGACCTCTTCGGTGCGCTGCAACGATTCAGGCCAGATGATGACCTCCAACTGGCCGCCCAGCATATCCAGCACCACGATGAAGAACCGCTGTCCGTCGCGCCTGGCCCGCTCGGTCACCGTGGAAACGATGCCAAGAACGGTAACAGCCTGCCCCTGCATTTCCTCGCCGAGCTGATCCACGGACACGATGGCGTTGGCATCGCCCGCCGCGCCGCTGAGGGCCATCAGCGGGTTGTGGGACAAGGCCACTCCCAGCAATTCCCGCTCCCACCCGGCCTTTTCCCCAGGGGAAGCGTCGGTGGTCCCCAGGGCGATCCCCGGCTCATCCCGCACCGCGCCGCCTGTTTGTCCAGAGCTTTCCGAAGAGCCGCCGCCGAACAGACTGCTCTGGCCACTGCTGCGCATCTGGGCTTCCCGCTGCGCCGTGGCGACTATGCGATCGAGGGCGAACAGCATCGCGCCCCTGGCGCCCAGGGAATCGAAGGCCCCGGCCTTGACCATGCTCTCCAGCGTGCGGCGGTTCAGGTTGGCGGCCCCGGCCCGGGTGCAGAAATCGTCTATGGACGAGTAGGGGCCGTTCTCTTTTCGCTCCTCCACCAGCGGCTTGACCGCGCCCTCGCCCACGGTCTTGATGGCGGCCAGACCGAAGCGCAGTCCGGGGTTACCCTCTTCGTCGTGGTCTATGGAGAAAAATTCCTCGGAACGGTTCACGTCGGGCAGCCAGATGGGAATGCCCAGCCGGAAGCATTCGTTGATGGAACTGATGGTCTTGTCGGTGTTGTCCAGCCGGGCGTTCAGCACCGCGGCCATGTATTCCACCGGGTAGTGGGCCTTGAAGTAGCCCGTCCAGTAGGAAATTAGAGCGTAGCTGACGCTGTGGGCCTTGTTGAAGGCGTAACCGGCGAAGGGTTCGATCAGGTCGAAAATCTGCACTGCCAGAGCCCGGTCGAAGCCCTTGGCGGTTGCGCCGGCCACAAAGTTGTCGCGTTCCTCGGCCATCAGCGAGGCGATTTTCTTGCCCATCGCCTTGCGCACGATGTCGGCTGCACCGAGGGAGTACCCGGCGAACTGCTGCAATATAAGCAGCACCTGGTCCTGGTAGACAATGATGCCGTAGGTCTCGTCCAGCAGTTCCTTCAGGCTGGGGTGCGGATAGGTGACCGCCGTCCTACCGTGCTTGGAGTCAATGAAACGGTCAATGTTCTCCATCGGCCCCGGCCGGTACAGGGCGATCATGGCAGCGATGTCGCCGATGTTGGAAGGCTTGAGCTTTTCGATGTAACGCTGCATACCGGCGCTTTCCAGTTGGAACACGTCGGTGGTGTTGCCAGAGGACAGCAGCTCGAAGGTCTTGCCGTCGTCCAGGGGCAGCGTCTGCAGATCTATCTCGACTCCCCGGCTCCGGCGAACCAGCTTCACGGCCTGGTCCAGGATGGTAAGGCTGGTGAGGCCGAGGAAATCCATCTTCAGCAGGCCGAGATGCGCCACCGGGTCCATGCTGAACTGGGTCATCATCACCGGGCTGGATTCCTCGCCCCGGGCCGGACGCTGCAAGGGCACGGTCTCGGTCAGCGGCTCGTCGGCGATGAGAACTCCGGCGGCGTGGGTGCTGACGTGATGGACCAGTCCTTCCAGCCCTTGGGCCTGATCTACCAGGTCGTGAACGGCTTCGCTGCTGTCGTAGGCGGCCTTCAGTTCGGGGCTGACCTCCAGGGCGTCTTCCAGGCCGCGGGCCTTGAAGGGCACCATGCGGGCGATGCGGTCCACGTCACCGTAGCTCATGCCCAGGGCGCGGCCCACGTCGCGCAGGGCGGCCTTGGCTCCCAGGGTCCCGAAGGTGATTATCTGGGCCACGCGGTCGCTGCCGTATTTGTCTATGACGTAGTGCAGCACCTCATCGCGCCGGTCGTCCTGGAAGTCCATGTCTATGTCGGGCATTTCCTTGCGTTCCATGTTGAGGAAACGCTCGAAGACGAGGCGGTATTCCAGGGGGTCAACATCGGTGATGCCAAGACAGTAGAGGACGACGCTGGCCGCCGCGCTGCCCCGGACGCCGAAGAGGATGCTGCGCTGGCGCACGAACTTGATGATGTCCCACACCACCAGGAAGTAGTTGGCGAACTTGGTGTACCGGATGACGTCCAGCTCGTAGCGCAGCCGCTCCACGGCCTCGGGCGATGCGTTGGGGTAGCGCTCCCGGAATCCGGCCTCGCATATCTGGGCCAGGTATTCGTCTGCGTCCATGCCGTTGGGGGTCTCGTAGCGGGGCAGGTGAGTCTGTCCGAAATCCAGCGACACGTCGCACATATCGGCAATCAGGCCGGTGTTGCCCAGGGCGGCATTGCGGACGCTGGCGGGGAGACCGGTGAAAAGCTGCTCCATTTCCTGCGGGCTCTTGATGTAGTAGGAGTCGTCCTCCATCCGCAGGCGCTTTTCGTCCCTGACCGTGGTGCCCGTCTGAATGCAGATGTAGACGTCCTGCAGTCCGGACTGGTGCTGATGAACGTAATGAGCGTCGTTGGTCGCCACGAACGGAAGTTTCAGGTCTTCACCCAGACGCAGGAGGCCCTCGTTTATCTGGTCAAGCTGCGGGACGTGAGAGTGCTGCTGTAACTCGAGAAAATACCCGTCGGTGAACAGCTCGCGATACCAGCCTACGGCGCGGACGGCCTCGTCATAGCGTCCGTCGGCCAGCAGCCGCGGCACCTCGGCAGACGGGCAGCCGGAGAGGCACGCCAGCCCGGAGCCGTATTCTTCCAGCAGCCCCTTGTCTATGCGTGGGCGGTTGTAGAAGCCCTCGACGTGGGCCTTGGTGACCAACTGCATCAGGTTGCGATAGCCGGTGTTGTCGCGGGCCAGCAGCACCAGGTGGGCCGGGCTGCGCTCGCTGGGGTTCTTGTCGTGCCTGCTGTTGTGGGCGACATAGACCTCGCAGCCGATGATGGGCTTGATGCCTGCGTCGCGGCAGGCGGAATAGAAGTCCACAACGCCGTAGAAGGTGCCGTGGTCGGTGATCGCCAGCGCATCCATGCCCAGCTCGCCGGTGCGGGCGACCAGCTCCGGGATGCGGCTGATGCCGTCGAGCATACTGTATTCGGTGTGAACGTGGAGATGGGTGAACGCCAAACCGGGTGAGCCTCCGAAGAAGTCTTTTCATGCGCTCAGGCCGCGCGGGCCGTGCCGTCTGCGCCGGGCCGGGGTTGGTGGCCCGGCGGAAAGCCCTATTATATGTACTGGCCGACTAGGGGCTGTCAACCTTTTTTCGGCCCAACCACCAGATATTGGGCGCGGTCTTAGAAATGGCTACAAGATAACCTAACATAACGGTTAGATTAGGCCGAAGACAGGGCCAGTGGGAACCGCCATCAGGGTTATTGGGAGCGGCGGCGCAGTTCCTCTTCCAACTGCCGGACGCGGGCCTCGGCAGCGATGCGGGCCTGTCGCTCCGCGTCGCGCTCGCTCTCGGCGTCATCTCGTTGCGCTTCAGCAGTGATGCGCCCCTCGGCCTCTTCCGCGTGGGTGAGCAGGTAACGCCGCGCCACCGGGTCCCACAAGCGCAGTTGCCCGTCCTCCCAGCACACATCCAGGTTCAGCCCCTCGCTGTGTCCCCAGTATCCGCTTTCCTTCGTCCCGTGAATGGTGACGGGCTGATACTCGCCGTTCACCAGACGGTCGCCGGCCAGCCCGGACGGGTAGCGCTCGCCATCCGTGGGGTCGAACCGCCAGTATTCCGGGATACCGTAGGCGGCGTAGTCCGCCCGCTTGTAGGTGTAGTCGTTTTCGGCAGTGGTCAGCGACGCGATTTCCAGCACGAAGTCCGGTGGCTTGCCCTGATCGTCAATGGCGTAGCCGTGCCTGGCTATGACCTCGGCGCTGTCCACGCCGAAGGCTACTATCAGGTCTGGGTAGCGCAGCATTTGCGGCCCCAGGCCCCTTTGGAAGGTATGCCGCACCGGTATGTCGCCCAGGACCAGGATGGTGTCCGGCGAGCCGAAGTGCCGGGCCAGCGCTGTCATGTGGCCGGGACGCTCGCGGTAGAGGGAGTTCTGCATGTCGTACCTTGGGGGCCGCTCGGGGAACTGGTCTTCCAGGGCGTACTTTTCCTGGGCGTAGACCGGAGGGGCGGTTTGCTTGGTGGTCATAGCGGGCCTCGCGGCAGGGCGGGGATGGAGGATGAGGAAATTATACGCCACCGGCGCGGCTGTCCATAGCGCGGAATGACAGCAAATCCGGCCTTCGGACGAGCCGGGCACAAAATAGTAAAGGGGCGGGCTGACAACCCGCCCCTTTGCGATTCAGGGTATTGGAATCCGCTATCTTGGCCGGAAACGGCTATTCGTCGTCCCAGGAGTCGTCGGAGGACAGGATGACCTGCTGGCTCACCGGGGCCGGGGTGGGCATCAAGCGGGTGTCGCCCCAGGTGGCGGTCTCCACGTAGTTCTTGAACTCGCGCGTTTCGCCGCAGATGCGGCAGACGCCGTTGCTGATGGGGCCGTCCGCTGCCTGAATCAGCCAGTGGTGCCGACACACCAGGGAACCCTCGGAAACCTCTTGAACGGGCGCAACTCCCGCCTGCTGAACCATCACGCTTATCCCTCTCATCATTTTACGAAATTCTACTACCAGCTAACCGTAATCGTCAATACATTGACCGTATCAGTTCTCAAAAGAAAAGTGAGATATTCCTTATTCGTCTATCAGGCTCAGCGATGGCCGACGGCAAACGTCCTGAATCTGGCCGCTTTCGGGCCGAATCCGCGTTGACTTTTGGGGGGCAAAACTGATTAAATCGGGAGTTAAACCAATGCACTCCGTAATCCTCAACGATAAGGGGGTCAGCGATGGGGAGAAGGCTATTTAAGGAACTGGAACGCTCCTACGGTTTCGACGAAGTTGCCATCGTTCCCGGGCAGGTGACCATCAACCCCGAACTCACCTCCACTAAGATGACCATCGGCGACCTGGAGTTCGAGATTCCCATCATGGCCTCGGCCATGGATGGCGCGGTCTCGCCCCGCTTCGCCGCCAGGATGCACGAGATGGGCGGCCTCGCGGTGCTCAACGGCGAGGGCCTGTATTCCCGCTACGACGACCCCTACACGGTGCTGGAAGACATCATCGCCACGCCCCAGGAAGAGGTGACCGAGTTCCTCCAGCAGGTCTATACCGAGCCGGTGAAGGAAGACCTTCTGGCGGCCCAGGTCCACGAAATCAAGAAGTCCGGCGCGGTGTGCGCCGTTTCTTTTACGCCCCAGACCACCAAGCGGATGTCTCCCGCGGCCGTCGAGGCCGGGGCCGACATCGTGGTGGTGCAGTCCACTGTCACCACGGCGCGGCACGTCTCCAACAGCTACCGGGGCCTCATCTTCTCCGAGCTGATCGAGACCATCAAGGTGCCGGTGGTGGTGGGCAACTGCGTGTCCTACGACGTGGCCCTGGAACTGATGGAAACGGGCATTGACGGCGTTCTGGTGGGCGTCGGCCCCGGCGCGGCCTGCACCACCCGCGAGGTGGTGGGCGTGGGCGTTCCACAGGTGAGCGCCACCCTCGAATGCGCCGCCGCCCGGCAGGACTACTTCCGCAAGACCGGCCGGTACGTTTCCGTCATAACCGACGGCGGCATCCGCACCGGCGGCGACATCTGCAAGTCCATCGTCAGCGGCGCAGACGGCGTGATGCTGGGCACACCCTTCGCCCAGGCCGAGGAGGCCCCCGGGCGCGGCTTCAACTGGGGCATGGCCAACCCCCACCCGGAGCTGCCCCGGGGCACCCGCGTCAAGGTCGGCACCAAGGCCCCGCTGAAGCAGATACTCTACGGCCCCACCTCGAGGACCGACGGCACCCAGAACTTCGTCGGCGCCCTCAAGGCCGGCATGGGAATGTGCGGCGCCTACACCATCCGAGACCTGCACAAGGCCGAGATGGTCATAGCCCCGGCCATCAAGACGGAAGGCAAGTTCTTCCAGATGGGCGGTTAGTCCGAAAGGGACTGCAAGCAAAGTCGCACTTCGAGAATCAAGGAGCGCGTCATGACCACGCAATCCACCATCGAAATCCTGGTTCCCGTCGCCGAAGATGTGCCGGAGGAGATCGGGCTGACCGCCTCCCTCTCCGGCCTCGAGGGCAAGGTCGTCGGCCTGCTGGAGAACCGCAAGTACCACGCGGACACCTTCATGCAGGAACTGGAGCAGACACTGCTGAACGACTACGGCGTGAAGAAGGTGGTCTACTCCCGCAAGTCCACCTACAGCGCGGCGCATCCCGACGACAAGCTGGAAGCGCTGCTCAGCGAGTGCGACGCCATCATCCACGCCATTGCCGATTGAGGCTCATGCACAGCGTGGGGTCTCCACGACACGGTATACACCGAATCCAGGGGAAAGCCCTCGGTCAGCGTCATCACCAGCAGCTTCACCCGCGCGGCCAATCTCCGCGCCGCCTCTCTCGGAATGCCCGGCGTCCGCATCGTAGTCCTGCCCAGCCCCCTGGCGTCGCGGCCAGCGGCGGACGTGCAGCAGATGGCGCATGAGTTCGCACCGGAGATCGTGGGGCTGCTGACCGATGGCAAGGGCCTGGGCAGCAAAGATAGAGGCACTTCAGATAACGAGCGCCCTACCATAAGAGAGTTGATGGGAAGTATCCCCGACCTCACCGGAGGTCTAACTACGGAGGAGTACATGAGGAAGATTCGGGGTGAGTTTCCAACAGAATAGGCGAATCCATCTCGATTCCTCGGTCTACATTGCCGCTCTGAATGGCGAGACAATACCTGCGCATGGCGGAATCAGCCGGGTAGAACTGACAGAACTGATTTTTGGCGCCAGTGAAGCCGGACTGATTACTATTTCCACCTCGACGGTTACGTTGGTGGAGGTACGGCGAGGGCCAGATTCATTGTCAGCTTCAGATCAAGCACGAATCCGCGCGATTGATTCGCTGTTCGACCAGAGTCTGACTCGCTTTGTTGACTTGGACCATTACGTGGCGTTGTCGGCCCGCCTGATAGCAAACCAATATGGCGTCAGGACGATGGACGCCATTCAGGTGGCCAGCGCAGAAGCAGCGGGATGTGATGAGTTATTCATTTGGGATAACCGCGTTGTCAGCAGATTGTCGGCTGATCCCATGCCAGGGTTGAGCGTCTGTGAGCCTTACTGGAAATAGCGAACTAATGGGCTTCGAAAGCCAGCCTTCATTCACCTTGGACGACGGCACGGGCCTTCGTGTGGTTCGAGCCTCCTTTACCGGCGAGGAGAAGTTTGACTGGGACCTCTTCCGGGGCTACGAACAACTGCGCGTGCTGACCTACTCGGCCAGTGTCAACGCCATTGTCAGGATGCTGGACCGGTATTCCTTCGATTCCTTCGAGTGCGTGTTTGGCTGCGAAACCACCCTTCGCGAGATAAAAACAATTCTGGCCTTTCAGCAAGTTGTGGTGGGCGATACCCGCACGGCTATCATGGGCCTGAATGACGAGCGCCACCTTCGTATCCTGGGACAAGTTCATACCGGTAGGGCCCACTTCCGGGTGCTGCGAAAATCGATAGCCCACGCCAAGCTGTACCTGCTGTCCGGACCCGGTGCCCGCCACCGCGTCATTATCGGCTCTGCAAACCTCTCCGAGAGGGCCTTCTCCGGCAAGCAGCCGGAGACTCTGGTTGTATTCGATGATGACGAGGCGGCTTGGAAACACTACAACCGGATGTTCGATAGCATTCGGGACGAAGCGTCCGACGCAATTCCCCTGCCGGAAGAAAAGATAACCGCCGCCGAAATCGAGGTCTTGGACACTCCAGTAATGTCCGACATCTCTGGAACACTAGTTATCGAAGCCCCTGTACCCGAGGAATCCCACGCCACAGCGCCGGTGCAGGTTGAGCGTATCGAGAAGGTTGCCGCTGTCCTGGGGCCTCGCATTTCCGCGGCAGTTCCCCCCATACGCAACGGGCGCCAGGCGATAACACAGGAAGTAAAGCGCGAAATAGCCAGGATACGGCTGGTCAAGTCAGCCGAAGAAACCGACAGCCGCAACTTTTCCATTGACCGAATCACCCGCTCGGCGATCCTGTCGGGACAGCGATTTCCCATGGAATGGGACGACGACCTAGTAAACCGGGACGCTGGGTTACTGCTGGGATATTTCAGGAACTTTGAGGAAGCATTCGAGGGGAATGTTCCGGTTCTTCAACGAGACTACTTCACTCTAATGTCCTGGCTTTACTTCTCTCCGTTCATTTGCGATATGCGCTCCCTGGCCCTGTTGCGGGACAGCGATGTAATTCGATTCCCGACCTTTGCCATCGTCTTCGGAAAGTCCAACTGTGGCAAGACGAGCCTCGTCGATACTTTGATGACCTCAATGTTCGGGTTTGCCCACACTGTTGATAAAGGCAGCTTCACCAAGGCCCAACTTCGCGGACTGCAACATGGGTACAAGCGATTTCCTGTCGTTTTCGACGACATAGGCCGACGGGCCTTTACCACCCACGGTCGAGACACCATAAAGGACGAACTCCAGCCGGAGGTATCTGAATACCCGGGATTCATACTCTCAATGAACGCCGAACCCCAGTCGTTCCCGGATGAAGTGGTCAAGCGCAGCCTGATGATTTATACGACCACCGCTCTCCCTGCCCATGAAGAGGGATTGCGGCAGCGATTGCAAGGCAGAATTCAGGAGATGCGCCGCGGGCTAACCGGCCACCTTTACAAATGTTATTTGTCGGAAGTCATGGACCACTTGGACGATGAAAGACTTCCCGATGACTGGCTGTCTCTATCTTCAGGTGTCTTGAGCACCATCCTCTCTCAATCGACAGAATCCTCCCCCGATTGGTGCAGAAGCGTAACCTGGCTGGACTATGCCGAGAAGAGGTACGACAGGGTGAAGGCGCGCCTGGTTAACCACCTCCGTCCGGCTGCTTACGTAAAAGTCGAAGGAGCAGTTGCCAACGGATGGACCTTGGACGGTGACTTGGTGATCGTCTGGGAATCGAGAGATGCCTTCGGTCGCAGCGGCTTTAGCTGGGAAGACGTGCCGTCCACCCTCATAGACCAAGATGCCAGTGGCCCCGGCAGAACGGTATTGGACCGGACCAAGCTGGAAGAGTTCACCAAGACTCCATTGAAGCCGCCTGGCGTCGGATGGAAACGCTTCTTCGGACTGTAAGGAAGACCACCATGACCACCACTCACCTCCAATCCCGCCGCGAGCGGGTGCCCGCCGACTTCGCCGCCATGCAGGACTACTTCTGGCAGCAGGGCTGGACCGACGGCCTGCCCGTAGTCCCGCCCACCGAGGACGCCGTCCGCGCCATGCTGGCCGGTGTCAACGTTGACCCTCAGCATTCCCTCGGCGTCATGCAGCCCAGCAACTCGCGGGCCACGCTGGAGAAGCTGGCCATCAACGCCGTCATGGCGGGGTGCAGGCCGGAGCACTTCCCCATCGTTGTGGCGGCGGTCAGGGCGGCCCTGGTCGAGTCGCACAACCTTGCAGGCACCGCGGCCACCACCGGCGGCGCCAACCAGGTGCTGATAGTCAACGGCCCGGTCGCGCCGAGGTTGGGCATCCAAGCCGACGCCGGGTGCTTCGGCCCCGGATTCCGCGCCAACGCCGCCATCGGACGCGCCTTCCGCCTCATCGTCCGCAACGTGGCCGGGCTGACGCCGGGGGAGATGGACAAGGCCACCCTCAGCTCGCCGGGGCGGTACAGCTTCTGCTTCGCAGAGAACGAGGCCCGCAGCCCTTGGGAGCCGCTGCACGTCGAGAAGGGCTATGCCCCCGAAGACAGCACCGTCTCCATCGCCGGCATCCTCGGCGTCTACCGCATCATGGAAAGCACTTCCGGCACCGGTTTCGGCGTCCTCGGCACCATCGTCGGCAATATGAGGACTGTCGGCATCGCCAACTACTACCAGCAGGCCACCGGCGGGCAGGTCATCCTGGTGCTGTGCCCCGAGCACGCCGCCGAGGTAGCCGCCTCCGGCCTGAGCAAGGCCGACGTCAAGGACTTCGTCTTCCACAACGCCCGTATGCCCGTGGGCCAGCTCAAGGGAATCGCCCACTACGGCAACCGCACCTGGCCCGCCTGGATTGACGAGTCCAACGACGACGTAATGGTCCCCATCGTGCGCTCGGCCAGCGACGTCGTTGTGGTGGTGGCCGGCGGCGACGGGCGTCATTCGGCCTGGATGGCCGGCTGGGGCGTGACGCTGGTGTCCACGGAAAAGGTGTAGGAAACCTTCTAGCTCATCGCCCCCTCGGAAGCGGACCGGGCAGGAATGATGGCGCTATCCCATGTTTCTTTCCTTGCGTCCTGTGGGAGAAAATGGCAAATTTCTAGGAACCCGGCCAAACCCCTTGCGCGATTGTGAAAAATGGTGCATACTATCGCGCGAATGCTCCCTGGTGGTTTGAGCGAGGCGGCCCCACCCGTTCCCATCCCGAACACGGAAGTGAAACGCCTCAGCGCCGACGATACTGCTTGGGTGACTGGGTGGGAAAATAGGTCACCGCCGGGGGTATTTCATCCAGCAATCCCTCTGAACCGGTACAGCTTGGCGCAGCCCCCACGGGAATGGCTGGCGGCAGGTCGGGCATGGCGACGGCCCGGATAGACCGGACTGCAATCCCCGCCCATCAGCCCTGTGCCCCTTCAGAATGGCAGGGACAGGCGACCCCCCGCACCCTACGTGCCTTTACACCCTCTGCGGCGCTCAATATAATTGGGTTTTCTGCCGGGTCTAAAAGGCGGGCAGGATAAGCGGACGTTTTCCCCTGTCACCGGACATCACTTGACACCTCCCAAACAGGGCAGGAGCGGAGTTATGGGCAGCAGATTCGAGAAGTTTTCGGAGCGAGCGCGGCGGGTTTTGTCGCTGGCCCAGGAAGAGGCTCAGCGCTTCAACCACAACTATATCGGGACTGAGCACATACTCCTCGGCCTTGTCCGCGAGACGGAGGGTGTGGCGGCCCGGGTGCTGTCAAGCCTTTCCGTCGACCTCTCAAAGGTGCGTTCGGCGGTTGAATTCATCATCGGTCGCGGCGAGAAGCCCGCTCAGGGCGAGATCGGACTCACCCCCCGCGCCAAGAAGGTGGTGGAGCTGGCGGTCGACGAAGCCCGCCGCATGAACCACACTTACATCGGCACCGAGCACCTGCTCATCGGCCTCCTGCGGGAGGGCGAGGGCGTTGCCGCCGGTGTGCTGGAAAGCCTGGGCGTGACCCTGGATAAGGTGAGGACGGAGACCCACCGCATCCTGAGCCACACCTCCGGCCAGGGGCAAGGGCAGTCCAGCCGAACCAACACCAAGACCCCCACTCTCGACAACCTGGGCGTTGACCTGACCAACGCCGCCCGGTCCGACAAGCTCGACCCGGTGGTGGGCCGCGACCAGGAACTCCAGCGGGTCATCCAGATTCTCAGCCGCCGCACCAAGAACAACCCGGTGCTGGTTGGCGAGCCCGGCGTGGGCAAGACGGCCATCGTCGAGGCCATGGCCCAGATGATCGCCAAGGGCGACGTGCCCGACACCCTGCAGAACAAGCGACTGGTGACCCTCGACATGGGTTCTCTCGTTGCCGGAACCAAGTATCGCGGCGAGTTCGAGGAACGCCTCAAGAAGGTCATCGAGGAAATCAAGAGCTCCGGCAACTGCGTACTGTTCATTGACGAGATACACACCCTCGTAGGCGCCGGCGCCGCCGAGGGCGCTGTGGACGCCTCCAACATACTGAAGCCGTCGCTGGCCCGCGGCGAGTTGCAGTGCATCGGCGCCACCACCCTGGACGACTACCGCAAGTACGTCGAGCGAGACCCGGCCCTGGAGCGCCGCCTCCAGCCGGTGCGCGTAGAAGAGCCGTCCAGCGACGAGACCGTTGCCATCCTCATGGGCGTCAAGGAACGCTACGAAGACCATCACAACGTCACCTTCACCGACGACGCAATCCACAGCGCCGCCAACCTGGCCGCCCGCTTCATTTCCGACCGCTTCCTGCCCGACAAGGCCATTGACCTCATAGACGAGGCCGGTTCCCGGGTGCGGCTGCGCGGCAGTGTCACGCCGTCGTCGGTCACCGACGCAATGCGGGTGCTGGAAGAAGTCAGCCGCGAGAAGGACGAAGCCATCGCTGAACAGCGCTACGAGGCGGCCGCCGAGTTGCGCGACCGCGAACTGCGCCAGCGCCAAGACCTGGACGAACTGCGCAGCGAGTGGCAGGAAGGCAAGGGCAAGGAACGCACCATCGTAACCGATGATGACATTGCCGAAGTGGTCAGTATGTGGACCGGCGTGCCCGTCGCCCGCATGGCCAAAGAGGAAACCGAGCGGCTGCTCCAGATGGAAGGCGAGCTGCACAAGCGCATCATCGGTCAGGACGAAGCCATCGTTAACATCTCCAAGTCGGTGCGCCGCGCCCGAGCCGGTCTGAAGGACCCGCGCCGTCCCATTGGCGTGTTCATGTTCCTTGGCCCCACCGGCGTGGGCAAGACCGAGCTGGTGCGCGCCCTGGCCGAGTTCATGTTCGGCCACGAGGACAACATGATCCGGCTGGATATGTCCGAGTTCCAGGAGCGGCACACGGTCGCCCGGCTCATCGGCGCCCCTCCGGGATACGTTGGCTACGACGAGGGCGGCCAGCTCACCGAGGGCGTGCGCCGCAAGAACTACTGCGCCGTGCTGCTGGACGAAATCGAAAAGGCCCACCCCGAGGTCTTCAACATCCTGCTCCAGATTTTCGATGCAGGAACGCTGACCGATGCCCGGGGCCGCAAGGTGGACTTCCGCAACTCCATCCTGGTGATGACCAGCAACCTGGGTTCCGACCTCATCAAGCGGGAGACCACGGTGGGCTTTGCGGTCAAGGCCGACAACGCCCGCACCGACCAGAGCGCCTACGAGCGGATGAAGGACAAGGTGATGGAGGAAGTTCGCCGCTTCTTCCGCCCGGAGTTCCTCAACCGCATTGACTCCACGGTGGTGTTCCACCAGTTGGCCCAGGACGAGATCCTGTCCATCGTGGACCTGATGATGGACCAAGTCCGGGGCGAGCTGGAGGACAAGCAGGTTGACTTGGAGCTGACCGAAGCGGCCAAGGTCTACCTCGGCGAGAACGGATTCGATCCGGTGCTGGGCGCCCGCCCGCTGCGCCGCCTGATACAGAATGAGGTGGAAGACCGGCTCTCCGACGAAATCCTGAGCGGACGGCTGGGCGCCGGAGATGTCGCATTGATAGACGTGGAGGAAGGCGAAATCAAGATCAGCGCCAAGGCTATCACCGACGCCGACCCGGTGATGGAGGAAGAGCCGGCCCCCGCCGACTAACCTTCGTCTCCCGTCCGAACTACGTAACCGGCGCGTAGAAGCCACGAGCTTCGCGCGCCGGTTATTCATTGCGGCATGGCAGGAGGATGTGGGATGCGGGCTTTACTCTGGATTCTTTTCATCCTCGTGGCACTGATAGCCTTTTTGCAGCTAGCGTCGTTGGCCATAGTGCTGATAGCCGCTGCCTTCGGAATCGGAGGAATAGAAAGCCTGTCTTTGATGTTGGCCGGAGGCATCCTGGTGGTTGCAGGATTGTTCGCCGGAGTCCTCTTGCTAAGACGGAAAGCTCTCAGTCGGCTAAGCTAAGCCGCGCCTCGCTCCGAATTGAGCTGCACCCATTGAAAATCTGGGAATTCTCGATGCACATTGGCATTGCTGGCACGGCCTTGAGGCATTCCCTGGAATCCCGCTTTCGTGGCGATCACGGGAGCGCATGAGGCCCGCCGATTCAGTAGAGCCGCTCGCGGTTGGCTTCGTCTTCCGAGGCGTCAATTTCCCCCGCATCGGCTCCCTTTATCTGATCCGCCAGCACCTGCCCATAGGTGGGGTAGCTGGAACGGTCAATCTGGGCATCGGGATCCCAGAGCCGCGAGCGGATCAAGGCCCGTCCGCAATGCAGGAACGCTTCCTCGACCGTGACGCGCAGGATGGAGAGGGGAGGCCGCCCGTTTACCGACAGCGGCGTCAATAGCTCTTCGTCGGTCAGGATTTCCGCTCCACCGCTCACCCTCAGCGTCTCGTTCATCCCCGGCACCAGGAACAGCAGCCCCACCTGCGGGTTGGCGATGACGTTCTGCAACGAGTCCACCTGGTTGTTCCCAGGCCGGTCGGGAATCAGCAGAGTCCTGTCGTCCGGGGTAGCCACGAATCCGGGCGGGTCGCCCCGTGGCGAGGTGTCCGCCAGGCCGTCGGCGCCGAAGGAGCTGATGATGCAGAGGGGCGACATTGCGATGAAGTCACGGCAGTGTTTATCCAGTCGCCCCAGCACTTTCTGGTACGCCCGTTCGTTCGGCTCCCGGTAAGTCGTGCGAAGTTGAGACTGATTGGCGATTGTCATGCTTTCTCTTCACGACGGTAGGATACTGGCAGATGGTTCACGATTGTAGGGGAAAGGCGGGCGGGCCTCAATAGCCCCAGGCAAAAGGAATTTTGATGACAGTTGCCCGCAGACAAGAGGGAACCTGCGCCCGTATAATCGCCATAATCGAACTTTAATGCTAAAAAGTGAACAGCATGGCGAAGGTTGCCGAGAGGCGCAGGACGGTCTATTACTGCCCGGAGTGCGGGCATGAAAGCGCGAAGTGGATGGGCTTCTGTCCCAGTCCTCACTGCCGGTCCACGAGGCCGCTGACCGAGGGCCCCGCTGCTCCGGCAGACACGCCGGCACAGCCGCGGCGTACTGGCTGGGTCGGCGCGACCGGAGGTGAAACGCTTGAGCTGTCCCAACTGTCCGCCGACTCCCTGCCCAGAATCACTCTGCCGTCGTCCGAGCTTAACCGTGTCCTCGGTGGGGGCGTTGTTCCGGGTTCGGTGGCCTTGCTGACCGGCGAGCCGGGAGTAGGCAAGTCCACGCTGCTGCTGCAACTGGTCCACTCGCTGGCTTCCTCTCCCGTGTTGGGCATGTCACGCATGGCCGGGCCGGCGCTCTATGTCACGGGCGAAGAATCTCCCATGCAAGTGAAGCTGCGCTCCGAGCGCATGGGCATAGACGGGCGGGGTATCCTCCTGCTGGCCGAGACTGACGTTGACGCCATCCTGGAGCAGTTGGAAGAGAAACAGCCCGGCCTCGTAGTCATAGACTCTATCCAGACGTTGCATACCGACAGCGAATCGTCAGGCCCCGGCAGCGTGGGGCAAGTGCGCGAGTGCGGCCTGCGGCTGCTGCGCTGGGCTAAGACGCAGGGCAAACCGGTGTTCCTCTCCGGCCACATGACCAAGGACGGCGCGCTGGCTGGCCCCCGGGTGCTGGAGCACATGGTGGACGTGGTGCTGCACCTGGAATCGCAGGAGTCCGGCAGCTACCGGGTGCTGCGGGCGGCCAAGAACCGCTTCGGCTCCACCGACGAGGCAGGCGTGTTCCAGATGACCGAGCGAGGGCTGGACGACGTTTCCGACCCCTCCCGCGCCCTGCTCTCGCAACGAGCCGGGGCCCAGATAGGGTCCATCGTAACGCCGGTTTTGGAAGGCAGCCGCGCGCTGCTACTGGAAGTGCAGGCGCTGACCAACTTCTCGCAGCTTCCTGCACCGCGACGGGTGGCCAACGGCGTGGACTACAACCGCCTGATAATGCTGGCCGCTGTGACCACTCGCCGGGCTGGTCTGGAGCTGGCCGGGCAGGACGTAATCGTAAACGTGGCCGGGGGCTTCCGCGCCACCGAACCCGCGGCAGACCTGGCCATCATACTCGCCATCGCGTCCTGCTACCGCAACGCCCCGCTGCCTCCTGCCGCCGCCTTCGGAGAAGTGGGTCTAAGTTCCGAGCTGCGGACCGTCCCCCAGGCCCAGCGCCGCGTCAACGAAGCCGCCCGCCTCGGCCTCACCCGCTGCATCCTGCCTGCTGCTGCCCTGCCCGAAGTGGAAACGCCCTCGGGAATGCGGCTCATCGGCGCGGAAACCGTGGGCCACGCCATCCGCGCCGCCCTAACCCCGCCCGCCGACGAGCTGGAGCGGATGTTTGCCGAATAAGAGATACCCCTCTCCCTCAAAGGAAAGGGGCATAATAAATTCAGCAATGGAAGCGACGTTGAGCAGGGTAGGGGACTCGACTAATCGCTAGCCATCCCCTGCCTGTAACGCCGCCTCGTGCTCGTGGGTGAACTCGTGGTCTTCGCAGGCCACCCAGCGGGAGCCGTCCTCGTAGACTTCCTTCTTCCAGATGGGGACGACCTCCTTGATGCGGTCCACGGCCTTGTGACAGGCGTAGAAGCCCTCCTTCCGGTGGGGCGAGCCGACGGCCACCACCAGGCTGATTTCCCCGATGGCCACGGTGCCGGTGCGGTGGCCGATGGCTATGTCGTCCAGCCCGAACTCGGCCATCAATTCCTGCCGCACTTCCTCCAGCTTCTTGACCGCCATCTCGTCGAAGGATTCGTACTCCAGGGTCAGCACACCCTTGCCCTCGAAATTGTCGCGGGTGGTGCCGAGGAAGGTGACCACCGCGCCGTTGGTGCTGGCGCGGACGGCGGTCGTGAACTTTTCGGGGTCGAGAGTCTGGTGGGTCAACTCAATCATGCTACCCTCGCGTACAGTCCAGGCTACCCGCCGCTCACCGGCGGAATGAGGCAGACGTCGTCTCCGGAGTTCAGGACGTCTTCCGGTTCGGCGTAGTCGGCGTTGACTGCGACTACTATCTTCACTTCCGGCGGCGCAAGTCGCGGATAACGCACTCGCACCGCGTCGGTCAGGTCGGCGACGGTGGCCCCGCCGGGCAGTTCCAGCGGAAACTCGCGCACCCCGGCCCGCTCCCGGTACAGGGCGAACAGCCTTACGGTAAGTTCCATGGGTTGATTCTAGACCTTTTGACCGTCTGCGCCTAGTGCATTACCAGGCCGCCATCCACATTGAAGGCTTGGCCGGTGATGTTGCGGGCGCCGGGGCCGGACAGGAATCGGGCCATGGAGGCAATGTCCTCAGGCGTGTTGGAGCGTCCTATGGGAATGCGGGCGTCGCGGGCTGCCTCCAGCTCCGCAATGGTAACGCCGGACGCTTCGGCGCGGCCCCGCATGGTCTCCGCTCCCATCTCGGTCAGCGTCGAGCCGGGGCAGATGGCATTGACGTTGATGTCGTGCTGCCCCAGCTGGTGGGCGGCAATCATGGTCATCGCCAGCACCGCGCCCTTGCTGGCGGCATAGGCGGCGTTGGAGGTGCCGGAGTACCCTTTGCCTGCAATGGATGCGATGTTGATGATGCGTCCGCCTTCGCCCTGGGCAATCATTTCTCGGGCGGCGCGCTGCATCCCGAAGAACACGCCCTTGGCGTTGACCCGGTGGATGCGGTCCCAGTCCTCTTCTTCCACGTCCATCACGTACAGGTAGCGGGTGACGCCCGCGTTGTTGACGATGATGTCTATGCGTCCGAAGGCGTCCTTGGCCTGCCCGATCATGCGGTCAATATCGGCCACGCTGCCCATGTCGGCGTGGATGGGGAGGCTCTCGCGGCCCAGCGCCTTCACGGCTGCGCTGGTGTCCTCGACGTTTTCGGCGTTGATGTCGGCCACGGCCACGTTGGCCCCGGCGTCGGCCAGTTGCAGCGAGATGGCCCGGCCCATGCCGCGCCCCGCGCCGGTGACCACCGCAATTTTGTCCTGAAGCTCCATAAGGGCGCGTCCTCCTGAAGGGAATGTATGGCGAGTGTAGAATCGGGACGATTTTCAGTCTGCTGCCGACTCACTGGCTGGTGTGGCTTGTTCCGCCTCTGTTTCATCTGACAATTTCAGGTTGGGGAAGCGAACACGGACGGCATTGTCCCAATCCACGTAGTCGAATGAATCATGTGTTTCCCAGAATCGCCGCTCCTCTTCCTCGTTGGCGAATGACGGTATGGGTTTAAGTTTCTTGGGCATAATGGAACGAGTGTAGAATAGGTAGCAGCTTTTTTCAACGCGGCAAGCTGGGCAGGACTGCGCGGGATCTACGTCAGTGGTCTTACGTGCTAGAATTGCTCAATGCAGTGTCATTGGGAAGGAGCGCAGCAATGGCAGGGGAGTCGGTCGGATACATAGTTCTCACGGGAATTGTAGAAGAGGAAGATGGACAGTTTGCTTCCTACTGCCGAGAGCTAGGCACAGCTAGTTGCGGCGATACTATTTCTGAGGCGCTGGATAACTTGGGGGAGGCTATCGAGCTTAACATAGAGGGATTAGAGGAAGTCGGAGAACTGGAACGCACGTTACAAGACCGCAACATCCGAATCGAAAGGAATCCCCCGAAACAAGATGGAGTGGATGTGAACGTTCCATTGGGACAACTGATCAAGATATACTCCGTTCCCGTACCGCTGATCGCCAGTGCAGTTTAGCAGACTCCCACGCTGTTCCAGCAATGAACTGATAAACGCGCTATATCGTTTGGGGTGTTATCGCGGTCGGGCAACTCGCGGCAGTCATCAGCTATTTCACCGTGATGCCGATGGTCGCACTCTCACCGGGGTAGTGGTTCTCGGCAAGCGGGAAGTGCCGCGCAGAACATTGCGAAATGTCTTGGAACAACTTCAGATTTCCCCGGAGGACCTCCGGGACGCCCTGCGGTAAACGCGGGGCCTCAACATTTGGACTATCCAACCACAACGGAGGTTCATCATGGCCGAGGCGAGAGTTGACACGATAGTTCGCGGCGGACAGGTTGTGACATCGTCGCAGGTCCTTGACGCCGCCGTGGCGATCCAAGGCGAGAAGATTGTGGCGGTGGCCCCTGAGCACCTGCTCCCGCCCGCCGACCGGGTGATTGACGCCGAGGGCAAGTTCGTGCTGCCGGGCCTGATTGACGCCCACGTCCACCTCGACGGCCACGACGACTACGCCCTTGGCGCGCTGGCCGCCGCCCATGCTGGCATGACCACGCTCATCCCCTTCGGCAACTACACCCTCGACGGCGACGAGACCCTGCCCCAGGCCGGCCACCGCATCCGCGAGGAAATCAACGCCTCTGCCGTGGTGGACTTCGGCTTCCACTTTATCCTCCAGAATCGCCCGTCCATCCTGCGCTCCCTGCCCGAGGCCATGAACATGGGCTTCAAGTCCTTCAAGATGTTCATGACCTACAAGAAGCGCCCAGGCCGGATGTGTGACGACGACTACATCTGCGAAGCCATGGAGATGGTGGCCCGCGGAGGCGGCGTGCTGCAACTCCACTGCGAGAGCGGCAACATCATCGAGTACCTGGAGAACAAGCTCATCGCCGACGGCCACACCCACCCGGAGTTCTTTCCCGTCGCCTGTCCTGATTGGGCCGAGGAAGAGGCCATCAACCGCGCCATCGCCATGGCCGGGGCCACCCGCTGCCCCACCTATGTCGTCCACCTCAGCACCCACCTGGGGCTGGAGCGCATCAAGCAGGCGCAGGCGTTGGGCCAGCCCATCTGGACCGAGACCTGCCCGCAGTACCTGCTGCTCTCCGACGCCGAGATGGCCCGCGTGGGGCCGCTGGCCAAGATTGGCCCGCCGCTGCGCCCTGAGGACGGGCCCGACCGCGACGCCCTCTGGGCCGGGCTGCAACGGGGTCACATATCCATAGTGGCCAGCGACCACTCGCCCCACCCGCAGGAACTCAAGAAGCCGGGCTGGGACAACATCTTCGTCACCCCCGACGGCGCGTCGGTGCCCTTCGGCTCGCCTGGCATCGAGACGCTGGCGCCTCTGATGTACAGCGAGGGTGTGGTCAAGCGCGGTATGCCCATCACCTGGCTGGCGCGGATAATGGCCGAGAACCCGGCCCGCGTCTTCGGCCTCTACCCCCGCAAGGGCGTCATACAGCCCGGCGCCGACGCCGACCTGCTCATCCTCGACCCAGGCGTGGACCGCGTAATCACCGCCGGCAACCACATGAGCAACGCCGGCTACACCCTGTTCGAGGGCTGGGAAATCACCGGCCGCCCGTATATGACCCTCCTCCGCGGCCAAGTCCTGCTCAACGACGGCAAGCTGGAACAGCGCCCCGGCTACGGCCAGTTCATGGAGTGCGAAGGCCCAATGACACCGCTGGGCGGTGCGGTGAGTTAGTAGAGGCGTTTTTCAAGATGCTCGGGCGGTCACCTTTCTCGAAGCAAAACCATCGCTGCCAAGGGCCTTCGCACTGTTGGCGCCGTGGACATAAGGGCCACAGTAGCAGTCTCGGCAAAGTCGATCAGGTCCAGTACCTCGTCTCGTAGAAACCTGGAGTGAGGATCGTAGTCGGCTGCGACTCTTTGCTCTTGCAATAGAGCGAATGCGATGGCAAATTGTTGCACCGCTGGGTCCATTAGTTGCCGAGCTGCTGTCAATCGGCTATTAGCTGCGCGGTGGTCTAGGCTCCTGTAAGTCCTTGTCCAAGCTTCTCGAGTCGGCGGGTCTACAGGCTGACCTGCAATAAGGTTAGCGTTGCTATTGCATAAAGCATGGAACATGGCGTAATAGGCGGTGCTGATTGCCCGCTTGAGCATTGCCTGCCTGGGCCTACCCGGCCTTCGCTGAGTCCCGGAATCACCTGCCAGAATCCTCGCCGCATCAATGAGGTGACGCCAATTCACGTCTGATCTTCGTCCTCATCATGGTCCCAAGGCATCTGCTGTCTGAGCCGCACCAACTCCGGGTATTCCTCCTTTTTGACGTATGAGTGTATGAGCACTGGCGGAAGGCCCATGGCTTCGAAGTCCCAACTAAGCGACGTCATGACTTCAATCGCCTTTTTGGGGTCCGGGCGCTGGCCGGTGCCCTCGTAGATGATGGTCACTCGGAAGGTGTCGACACCTTCGCTGTCCCGTGTTGGTTCAACGACGATAGGCCCGAACTTGAGGCTCCCCTGGAAGTGCGCGTCAAGCCGCTCGAGGTACAGAGCCTCTACCTTCTCTGCCGTTTCCGTTGATAGCGCCATCCCCTTACCCCTTGAACTCCGGCATCACCTCGTTGCTGATCAGCCGCAGCGAGTTGTTCACCCGGTCCTGCGGAATCTGCCCGCCGTAGTTGACCTCCATCACCACGCCGGTGACGCCGAGGTCCTCCTGGTAGCCTTTGAACTTGTCCACGATCTCCGAGGGTGTGCCGAAGAGCACGCGCTCCTCCAGCACCTGCTCGTAGGGCGCGGCGGCGATGCGGCGCATCCGCTCGGCTATCTCCGGGTTGGCGGCGGTCTGTATCAGCTCGGTCACGGCATACTGGATGGCTCCCAGGGCGCTCTCGCGCGGCTCCTCGTGGGCCTTCTCCGTCGTCTCGGCGCAGTACACCGGCACGCGGATGGCGATGTCGGGCGTACCCGAAGCCCCGGATTCCGCCAGCTTCTCGCGATACGCCGCCAACCGCTCTTTCAGAGCCTCCCGCCCCGTGTTGGCGCTGATGAAGATGGGATGTCCCATCGCGCCCACCAGCGGGAAGGTGTCCTCTCCGGCCACGGCCACACGCACCGGCGGGTAGGGCTGTTGGTAAGGCTTGGGCGTCACAGTCACGTCTTGGAAGGAGTGGTACTCGCCCTCGTGGGTCAGGCTGTCCTCGCGCCACGCCTTCATTATGATTTCCAGCGCTTCGAGGAACCGCGACCGGCTCTCGCCGTAGGGTACGTTGTACCCTTGGTAGTACTTGGTCAGCCCGCTCCGCCCGATGCCGAAGTCGAAGCGTCCCTTGCTGATATGGTCCACTGTGGCCGCCTCCTCGGCGACGCGCAGGGGGTTGGTCAGCGGCAGCACCTGCACGGCCAGGCCAGTGCGGATGCGCTCAGTGCGGGCGGCGATGGCGCTGGCGATGACCATGGGGGAGGCCAGCACGGCCCGCTCCGGGCTGAAGTGGTGCTCGGCCAGCCAGACGGTGTCGAAGCCCATCTGCTCGGCCTCGGTAATCTGTCCAAAGGACTCGTCGAAGGCCTCCGCCTGTGAGGCCCCTCTGCGGACGTGGAAGTCGGTAAACATTCCGAAATTCATGGGTAATCTCCGGGGAATACCTGCCTGGTCAGAATGAGGGGAATCCAGTCGAGTTTAGTGGCGTGAATATGGCGAGTCAATTCGCTGCGGGTCTTTGTCACAGCCGCAACCCTACACCGGCGGGCGGCGGGTGTGCCACTCGGTGGCCTGCTCGTAGGCGTGACCCGCGCGTAGGACGGTGGCTTCGTCGAACGGACGTCCCGCGATTTGCAGGCTCAGTGGCAGCCCATCTTCGCTGAAGCCGCAGGGCACCACCAGGGAGGGCAAATTAGCCAGGCTCGGCACGGTGGTCAACAGATACGGCGTGCGGTTGACGTTCTCCGGCCCTGTGATTTGCGGGTCCGGAGTCAACGGCTGGGCAGGCACCCCGACCGTGGGCAGCAACAGCAAGTCCACGTCTTCCAGCGTCTGGAGAATCTGGGCGCGAAGAAGCGTCCTCAACTGCACCGCCTTGTAATAGTATGTTGAGGGCAGGATAGCGTTGACCATGTAGCCGATGCGGTTGTCGTGGGCGATGTCGTGAGGGCGGTCCAGAAGCAGGCTGCGATAGGTCGTTGGCGCCTCCACGCGGATGCCGCCGTTGATGGGCCCGGCGTGGGACGCCATTGGGACTGAAACCTCGTTCACGTCAGCGCCCAGTCTTGAAAGGGCATTCCCAGCATCGAAGATGGACTTGCCCATCTCCCCGTCCACCGAGCTATGGTAAAACACTTCCCGCAGAATACCGATTCGCAGCCCGCTTACGTCTCCGGTTAGGCTTGAACGGTAATCTGGGACCGGTCCCTGATGGGTCATTCTATCCTGGGGGTCGTGGCCCGCGATGGCCTGAAGCAATATGGCGCAGTCCTCCACGGTACGCCCCAGCGGGCCGACGGTGTCCATGGAACGGACGCCTGGCATCACCCCGAAGCGGCTGATCAGGCTCCAAGTGGGACGCAGCCCGGCCAGTCCGCACCAGGCGGCGGGGAAGCGCACCGATCCGCCGGTGTCTTCGCCCAGCGACGCGGCGCACATGAAGGCGGCGGTGGCGGCCCCGCTGCCGCTGCTGGAACCTCCGCTGGAGCGGTCGCGAGCCCAGGGGTTGCGGGGCGGGTCGAACTGGTGCGAAAGCCCGGTGGTGGCGAACTCGGTCATGTTCAGCTTGCCCAGCAGCACCGCCCCGGCCTCCTTGAGACGGGCAATAACCGTGGCGTCGTATTCGGGGACGAATTCGTCGAACACCGGGGAGCCCCCGGTGGTGCGGATGCCCTCGGTGTAGATCTGGTCTTTGACCGCGACGGGTATGCCGTGAAGAGGACCGCGATACTGTCCACCGGCAATCTCGGCCTCAGCGTCACGGGCGGCCTGCCTCGCCAGGTCGTCGGTGACAGTCAGGTAGGCGCGTATGTCCCCGTTGAGCGCGTTTACACGTTCCAGATACGCTTCGGTCGCTTCCACCGGCGAGACCTCGCCGCTGCGAATCAGCTCGCCCAGTTCGGCTACGGTCAGGAAGGGAATGTCTGCGCGGTCCATCTGCTCCACCCCCAAATACGATGCGGGAATCATAGGGGCGGGGCGATGGTGTGGTCAAGGCGATAGAGAGAAGGGGATGCTTGAGGGAATGTTTAACAGGCGCGAACCAACTGCGTTTACTGCGGAGTCTTCCCATTGCCGCCGTTTTCACGCTCGGCTAGACGCTCGGTGAGGAGTTCGATGGTGGCGAGAAGCTGTTTGCGTTCTTCGGCAGCTTGGGCACGTTCTTCGGCAGCTTGGGCACGTTCTTCGGTGAGCTGCTTCGCCAGCGCCTCACGGGCCTTTTCTGCGGCTTCCCGAGCTTTGCGCTCTCGTGTAATCATGACATAGCTCCAGAGTCCACCGCCGCCGCCGACTATGGCGGCATGCGTCATCATCTTGTTTAAAGCGTCAAGACTGATGTACTGGGCAATCCCAGACGAATTGCAACCAGTGACACTAGCCAACTCTGGTGAGCATGACGTACTTGTAAAATACCAGACAGCCCACGTTAGGGCAATCGCGACGAGGGCGAGAAAGACCGGAAGGCGTAGTATTTCCCAAAGGTCGCGGAGTGTGAGCGCGCCGTAAACCGGCGGCTGGGATTCGGACATATTGACATTGCTCCAAAGTCGTCGGGAAGAAACAGTTCAGCTCACAGCCTTGTCCTCCCGCAGCCGCTCCACGTCCTCCGCCGTGTAGCCCAGCCACTCCAGTATCTCGGCGGTGTGCTGGCCGAGCGCGGGGGACGGGGGCGCATGGGACAGCGGAGTGCCGCTGAACCGGGCGTAGGGGCCGACCATCCGCACCTTGCCTTCATTGGCATGGGTGAACTCGTCCACCAACCCGTTGGCCACCACCTGCGCGTCGTCGAACATCTCCTCAATGAAGCGCACTGGCCCGGCCGGGATGTTGCGCTCCTCCAGGATGCCCAGCCACTCTCCACTGGGCCTGCTGCGGAACAGGTCCTCGGCGCGACGTTCCAGGTCGCGGGTGTACTCCCGCGATTCCAGCTTGTTGGGATCCCAGCCGGGGGCCATGGACTCGTCGGTGAGGCCCAGGGTTTCCAGCAAACGCTCGCGCAGGGGCTGACTGAGGCAGCCGACGCCGATGGGCCCGTCGGCGGCCATGTAGACGCGGTAGTAGATGTTGCCGTGATGCTCGCGGCGTCGGCTGCCCGGCGACAGGTTCACCAGATCGTCGAAGGATGCGCCAGCCTCCCGCTGCTCGCTGATGTCCCGCAGCGTCTTTTCCCGCGTTTCCTTGTCCAGCTTTTCGACGTGCAGGAAGCGGGCGCCCATGAGGTTGAGGGCCTGACCCAGCAGCGTCGTCTCGATCTTCTGGCCTCTGCCGGTGCGCTCCCGGGCAAAGAGGGCAGCGCTGACCGAGCCTGCCATGGCGATGCCCGACGCTGTGTCTATGAGCGGGCTGGACCAGACCCACGACGGCACATCGTCCACCGTTTTGGTCTCGGAGGCAATCATGCCGGTCATGGCCTGGATGATCATGTCGTAGCCGGGGCGGTGGGCGTCCGGGCCCCTTCGTCCGTAGGCGGTGAGCTCGCAGTAGACCAGCCGGGGATTGATGGCCGACAGCCTTTCATAATCCACGCCCAGCTTGACGGCTACATCGGGCCGGAAATTGACCAGTACCACGTCTATGTGCTGCACCAGCCGCGAGAGGATTTCCTGCGCTTCCGGTTTGGTGAGGTCGAGAGGCAGGCTGCGCTTGCCCCGGTTGTAAACCATGAAGGTGCGGCTTTCCGGCTTTGCAGAATCCGGGGGCGTAAACCGCTGGGTAAGACGCCACGGCTCGCCCCAGGGCGGCTCGATCTTGATGACGTCGGTCCCCTTCTCAGCCAGGATACGCCCGGCCAGCGGCCCGGCAATAATCTCGGTAAAGTCGGCCACCCTCACGCCTTCCAACGGGCCTGACATCTTCCATACCTCCACGGAGGATTAACCACGGAGAACACAGATCTCACAGAGACATTTGATTATATTTCCTCCGTGTTTTCTGTGCGCTCTGTGGTTAATAATTCGGCCAGAGCAGCGTTCACGTCGTCGGGACGCTCGCAGTGGGGGAAGTGGCCGGCGCGCTCCAGCTTGATGTAGCGGGAGCCGGGTACCGCTTCGTGGATTTCCAGCTCGTACTCGTCGGGCTGCATGGGGTCGTCAACGCCGCGCACCAAGGTCAGCGGGACCTTCAGCTTATGGATGCGGTCGCGGGCGTCGAAGCGGTCTATGGTCAGCAGGTCGTTGTGCTGCGATATGGGGCCGACCTTCTTGTGGCACTCCATCAGCTCGTCGCACAGGTCTGGATCATCTACGAACAGCAGCATGTGCTCCATGGCGTCCAGCCACTTCTGCATCGGCTCCCCGCCCTTGGCGGCGTTCAGGCGGAAATCCAGGCTGCCCGGCGCCCGCTCCTTGGGGCGCATGGCCACGGTCATAAGCAGCAGTCCGTCCACTTCGTCGGGCCAGGTCAGCGCGTAGTCCAAAGCCACGCACGCGCCGAGGGTGAACCCGGCCAGCACCAGCCCGCCGGTGTGGCCCCGCTGATGGAGCCAGTCGCGCAGCCAGTGGGTATAGCCCGCCACGTCCTCGAAGGACTCGCCCTCCAGGTGGCCGGGCAGGTCCGGGGCCAGCGCGTCGGGAAAACGCTGCATCTGGTAGCGGTAGGACGCAGCGCACCCGCCCGCGCCGGGGCCATGAATCAGGACTAGCTGGGGCATTTGTACCTCCGAGTTCCTTAACTCCCTCTCCCTTGAGGGAGAGGGCCGGGGTGAGGGTGAAATCTTTGCATCGGCAACAATTTCATTCCATAAGGGACGCCCTCACCCTAACCCTCTCCCGGAGGGAGAGGGAATTTCTGTTCAGATTATCGGCCAGGGCGAGGGGAAGGACAGGCCAGTGCGGGCTAGCATACTCTCGCCAACGGCCTGCACCTCGGCGATGAGGGACTGCTCATCCACGAACAGCGGCGTGTGGTTCTCCACCACCACGCGGCCGTCAACCAGGACGGTGTGGACGCTGCGCCCGTCGGCATTGTAGACCAGGCTGTTGACCGGGTTGAAGAGCGTGGCCCACTCGGCGCGTCGGGTGTCGTAGAGGGCGAGGTCGGCCTTCTTGCCCGGCTCGATGGAGCCGATTTCGTCGCCCAGTCCCAGCGCCCGCGCCCCGCCTATGGTCGCCAGCTCCAGCGCAGTCTCGGCGGTGATGGCGGTGGTGCTGCGGCGGGCATCCTTGTACAGCACGGCGATGAGGTACATGGCGCGGTTGGTCTCGATGAGGTTGGAGTTGTTGCCCGCGTCGGTGCCGATACCGACGGTAATGCCCGCATCCAGCATCTCCGGCAGCAGGCCCTCCGAGGTCATGCCGAAGCCGGACTTGACTGCTGCCGTGGGCACCGCCACCACCTTCGTCCCGGTGCGGGCCAGCACGTCCACTTCCGACTGGTCCAGTCCCAGGCAGTGGGACATCACGACGTTCTCGCCGAGGACGCCGAGGCTTTCCAGGTATTGGGTGGGGCGCATTCCGTGGTCTCGCAGACATGACTCCACGTAGGCGCGGCTGTTGTTGAAGTGCAGGGTCAGCGAGACGCCGCTGTCGTCGGCCAGGCGCTTGGATTCTTGAAGCAGACGGGGTGTGGCGAAGTTGGGGCCGAAGGGCATGGCCCAGGCCCGAACCCGCCCGTCCAGAGCGCCGTCATAGTCGCGGATGGTACGCCCCACAATGGCGACGGCCTCGTCGGTGTCGTAGACCGGCAGGTTGACCGGGTTGGGCTGGTCGGTGACGTGAGCGCCGACGATGATGCGGCAGCCCGACTGCTCGTAGGCCCGCAAGCCAGCGTCGAGGAACTTAGTGCTGCCGGGGTCAATGAAGGTGGTCGTGCCGTACTTGAGCAGTTCGGTAATGCCCAGCAAAGAGGTCAGGTATTCTTCCTCGGCGGTCATCTCGCCCTGCAACCGGAACACGTTGGGCAGATAGTCGGAGCCGAGGCTGTCGGGGAAGATGCCCCGGGTGGCGTGGGCGTAGCTTACGTGCATATGGCCGTTGACCAGGCCGGGCGCCACTACCATGCCGTCGGCATCTATAACCCGCTCGGCGGCAACGTCGGCCAGTTCCGCCGACCTGCCGACCTGCACGATACGACTGCCCTCGATTACCACCGCGCCGTCGCGTATGATGCGCCGATCATCGTCCATGGTGATGATGTAGCGCGCGTTCTCGATTCTCAGCGAAGCGTCCGGCATGGCGACCCCGGTGCTGTTGGATTTGTGCCGGTATTCTACAAAGATTCCCTCTCCTTGAGGGGAGAGGGAATTGTGGTTCCCCGTGCGGGCGGCCTATTGGTAGATTACAGGCGATCCAGGAAGCTGGCTACCGCAGCGTTGAACTCGTCGGGCTTCTCCATCTGCGGGCTGTGGCCGCACTGGTCTATCACCGCCATTTGCGAGCCGGGGATGGAGTTGCGGAAAATCTCGCCGCATTCCAGGGGAATGATGGCGTCGTTGGCGCCCCAGACTATCAGCGTGCGGGCCTCCACCTTGGACAGGTAGTAAGGCAGGCTGGGGTTGTGCAGGTAGGGCTTCCAAGCCAGGCGGGACAGCATCTCGCGGTTGGAGTGGTCCACGGCGGCCTCTGCCGCGGTAAGCTCGCGGGTGAAGTGATCGTAGTTGGGCACCTGCTCCGGGTTGTGGAAGGCGAGTTGCAGGCGGGTGGCGCCGCCCACCATGAAGACCTCGGCGATTTCCGAGTTCTGGGGCCGGATGCCCGCGGCGTTGATGAGGATCAGCCCTTCGATGTCGCTGCCGCCCATGGCCGCCATCTCAGCGGCAATCCAGCCGCCGATGGAGTGGCCGGCCACCACGTAGTCGCTCAGTCCCAGGGCGTTGGCCAACTCCAGAGTGAAGTGGGCCACATCAGTGATGGAGTAGACCCACTCAGGGCGGGGAGTGCCGAAGAAACCGGGGTGGGACGGCGCGTAGACTGTACGCCGGTCGGCTATCGGGCCGCTGGTGGGGTCGAAGGTGCCGAACCCGCCGCCGCCGTGCAGGAAGAGAAGAGGAGGCCCGGATCCCCCGGAGAATACCTCGACAGGCGTTCCGGATACTTGTACGGTTGACTTGTTGCCCACTGCTGCCAGAGTCATTCCCTGTACCTCGCTTTCAGTGAGTGTCGCGCTCCTGCTGAAATCGGAGCGTGCGGAAGCGGCTGCATCTATTGCCGGATGCCGCAAGAAGGGCGCAAAAGCAATCCGATTCTGTTACATAACCCGGTTAATGTCAAGCTGAGAGGCAGCGCCATCGGGGCTGTCGCGCACTGGCAAATTCCCGCGGATTGTGTTAGCGTCACAGGACGTGGTAAATTTCGCGTATTCTGGCGCGGCCTGCGCCCTGGTCAGGTAACAAAAAAGAAGGAGCGCACTGGGATTATGGAAGTAACGACGCTCGCTATCGAGAAGCTCAGGGAAGTTATGGAAGAACAGGGTGAGCAGGATGGCGCCCTGCGGGTCATCGCCCTCCCGGCGGAGACTGGCGGCCTCCAGTATATGCTGACCATGGAAAACGAGAGCCAGTCCGACGACACCGTGCTGAACCTGGAGGGCGTCAGGTTCCTGATGGACTCCGACAGCGCCCCCTTCCTGGAAGAGGCGACCATTGACTACGTCGAGAACTTCGGCGGGCAGGTCGGCTTCGTCATCAACAACCCGATGTTCGCCCAGGCCGGCGGATGCGGCGGTGGCGGTTGCGGCGGCGGCTGTGGCTGCGGAGCAGGGGGCTGCGGCAGCCACTAGGTCGAACCGACAATCTGAAGAACACCCGAAAGCGCAGAGGCCCCGGGAGTGCCGGGGCCTCTCTTCGTCTTGACGCCCCAACACCCGCCCGCCGATAATCGCAGACACCCCACTCTGCCACCGCCACGCAGGAACGGCCATGCTGACCATCTCCGTCAAAAACTTCGGTCCCATAGCAGAGGGTTCGGTGGACCTGAAGCCGCTGACCATCTTCGTCGGCCCCAGCAACACGGGAAAGTCGTACATGGCGACGGCAGTGTATGCGGTGATGCGGGCGGTAGAGGGTCGTCCGCAGGTGCCCTTTATACGCAATTTGCAAAGGCGTGGCATCCCGGTCTCTTTTAGTTATCCTGATCCTACGAAAGCATCAGATGAATTAGCCGATGCGGTACGGCTTTGGGTGAGCCAACAGGAAGGAAAAAGTTGGGACCCTGAAGAAGAACTCCCCGTTTCGACCATGTCCCCGAAGATCCGGGCGGCATTAGTAGACTCCACTAGACAGGTATTAGAAGCGGTTCGCGACGATGTGATTAGACAATTGGCCTATGGCTTCGGAGACACCTCTAATCTAGTAAACCGAATAGCCAGCCGCGAAGACTTCGTACTAGTGATTCATCGGGATGATCCTTTGTTGAATTTGGCGGTTGGGCTAATCGAAAGCAAGAGTGCGGAACCGAATTTCGACATTTCCCAAGCCTCAACTCCTTCCTATAAGATTGAGAACTGGGGGGTAGACCACCATAAGGACCTGGAGACATTTCCCGGGCTGTATCACGACTTCTTCTTTATGGCTCGCATATTGACCGCCGAGTTTGCTCTTCGCGAGTTCGGTAAGAAAAGTTACTATTTGCCAGCTTCTCGCTCCGGCACTGTCCAAGCTCGAAGATTCCTTTCGTCGTCGCTTATCCGCCAGTCATCTAACCCGGAGTCGGCGAGTATAAGCATCTCAGGCTTGCCTGGACCGAGCGCCGAATTTCTGAGCGATTTGATCAGTTTGGATGGTTGGGGGCGTCCGCCCCAAGACGAGCTAGACCAAGCAGTGAGTTTTATCGAAAGAAATGTCATGCACGGCCAGATTGACCTTGACCGGTCCCCGAGTCTGCCATTGCCGGAAATCGCCTACGAAACACCAATTGGTAAATTCACCATAGACCGGACCTCTTCAATGGTCTCCGAACTCGCTCCGTTTATCCTGTTCCTGAAATACCTCGTCAGCCCCGGCGACCTGCTCATCCTTGAAGAACCCGAGTCGCACCTGCACCCGGCGGCGCAGCGGAAGTTGGCGCGGGGGATCGTGCGGCTGGTTAACGCGGGGGTGAAGGTGCTGATAACGACCCACAGCGACATTTTCGTCAGCCAGATAAACAATTTGCTCCGGGCCAGCTACGCAAGCAAGCGCTGGCTCCGAGAGCATGGGTACGCTCCCGAGGACTGCATTCGCCACGACGATGTTTCCGCCTACCTCTTTCAAATCGATGAGGAAATAGGGGGTAGTCGGGTGAAAGAGTTAGAAATTCAGCGCGATGTTGGCATCGAAGACCCGCTATTTAGCCAAGTGATCCACGAACTCTACGAAGAGACCATCCTTGTGGAAAGGATTAAGCCAAAGTGACCCTGCCGGAATTTATCGGATGGATTCGTCAGGAGCACCCCTGTTGTATGGTGTCATCCGCTACCGAGAATAAATGTTCCTTAAGGCTCTCGAACTTCGCAGGCGACTCTTTGGCCATTATCAGTGGCACGAGGTTTCAGAAAAATCACAATTTCGTGGGCAAGCTGGCTGACCGGATTATCTTCTCAGCGAAAAGTGGAGGATTCGTTTGTGTCGCTGAGCTGAAGAGTGGCAAGTGGAAGACCACGGATACCATTGAGCAGGTACGGAATGGGTTCAAGATCGCAGCGACACTACTATCAGGAACAAAGGTAAATTCCTGGTATCCGCTGGTGCTCTCTAACACTGGCCCCAAACCAATAGACGTGAAAGTCATTCAAAAGGATACGATTGCTTTTCAGGGTGAGAGCCTGAGGCTACAACACCTCCACTGCAATGCCGAGTTGTCTCAAATTGTAAATTAGCGAAGAAAACCCACCCCAAAGGAGGCACCCCGATGCCACACACTCCCCACGGCGTCAGCTTCGAGTCCAACCGCCCCGTCGTCATGGGGCGCAACGGGATGGTGTGCGCCGGGCATCCGCTCGCGGCGCAGGCCGGCATGGCCGCGCTGCAGCGGGGCGGCAACGCTGTTGACGCCGCCATCGCCACTGCCGCCGCCCTCAACGTCGTCGAGCCGAATATGTCCGGTGTCGGCGGCGACGGCTTCATCATGGTTTACAACCGCCAGGCCGGGACCATCGAGGTCTGCAACGGCACCGGGGCAGCACCCTACGCCACCGACGTCGACTGGTATCGCAAGAACGGCATACCTGCGAAGGGCATCCTGTCGGTGTCCGTGCCGGGGCTGGTGGACGCCTGGATGGCCGCCCACGCCAGGTACGGCACGCTGTCGCTGGCAGAGGTCTTTGACGCCGCCATTGACCTGTCGGAAAACGGCTTTCCGGTAACGCACGTGCTCTCCGGCGTCATCGCCGGGGATCGGCTGCTGTGCGAGTTCCCTGACTCCCAGGCCGTCTTCGCTCCCGGCGGCGCGCCGATGCGCCCAGGGCAGATCCTCCGGCAGCCGGGGCTGGTCCGCACCTTCCAGGCCATTGTGGACGGCGGACGCGACGCCTTCTACGAGGGCGATACTGCCCGCTCACTGGTCAAGTTCAGCGAGGAGCAGGGCGGAATCCTGTCCCTGAAGGACCTGGCTGACTGCCGCTCGCGGTGGGAGACGCCCATCTCCACCACCTACCATGGGCATACGGTGTACGAAGCGCCGCCCAACTCCAGCGGCCACGTACTGTTGCAGGAGCTGAACATCGTCGAGCAGTTCGACCTCAAGGCGATGGGCTGCAACACTCCCGAAAGCATCCACCTGATGGTCGAGGCCAAGAAGCTGGCCTTCGCCGACCGCGAGGCATACATGGCCGACCCCGACTGGGTGGATGTTCCCGTCGCCGGAATGCTGTCCAAGCAGTACGCCGCCGAGCGATCCCGGCTCATAGACCCGGAGCGCGCCGCCGAGGTGGTGGGACACGGCGACCCATGGAGCTACCAGCCCGCCAACTACACCCGCCGCCCCAAGGCCAAGGCGACGGCAGGTGCGATGCAGGAAGAGGACACCACCTGCTTCGTGGTTGTCGACCGGTGGGGCAACGCCGTCTGCCAGCTCCAGAGCATCCAGAGTTCGCTGGGCTCCAGCATCGTCGCGGGCGACACCGGCATACTGCTCAACAACCGCATGACCTACTGGCACCTGGACCCCGACCACGCAGACTGCCTGCAACCGGGCAAGCGGGTGCGCCACACTATGAACCCCATCATGGTATTCCGTAACGCCGGAGAATCGCAGCACGCCTTCCAGAACGGCGGTTCCCGGAACGGCGATTCCGGCCACGGCGGGCTGGCGCTGGTTTGCGGCACTCCCGGAGCGGATACTCAGGTGCAGACCAATATGCAGGTCATCACCCATGTGCTGGACTTCGGCATGACCGTCTCCGAGGCGGTGGAGGCTCCGCGCTGGCGCAACACCCATAGCCCAACGGAGTCCAACATCCCCCACGAGTGCGACAACCTGCTCTACGTCGAGTCCCGCTTCCCGGCCGAAACGCTGGACGGACTGCGCCAGCGGGGTCATACTCTGGAGGTAATGCACGGCTGGGGCGCGTCGGGCAGCGAGATGATGATCCAGGTGGACGGCGACACCGACGCTTCCGATTCCAACGTATTACAGGGCGCAGCCGACCCCCGCCGAGACGGCTACGCCATTGGGTGGTAGTACCTCTGCTCTCCTTCCGGGAGAGGGCGTCCATTCGCTAAGGCGATTCAACTGCAACGAGGCCAACTTATGACCATGCCCGGCGAAAAACGCAGCCCCTTCCCCGACGAATGCGGCAACCGGGCCGGCATCTTCGCCGAGGCCGTGCGCGACGGCGACATGAACCTCGCCTGGGCCATGCTATCCAAGGAAACGCGGGGTATGCGGATGGGCGTCTGGGCCACCCGCTACCGTATTGATATGCAGGTGGCCTACCGCGCCGGTTACAACGAAGGCCACCCCATGCGGGCTGCGATGCTGGAGGACTTTCGCACCACCGTCCTGAGCCTCTGGCCCTTGGAAGACCTGATTGACCTGGGCATCTCGCCCACCAGCTATATTGATGACGAGCACGCCTTTGCCTTCCTGCCCTTCGGCATCACAGAAGACAACACCGAAGTGCGCCGCGGCCGGGCCATGAACGGTCTCATCCTGCCGATGCTGATGGAGGACGGCGAGTGGAAGGTGGACCTCCCCGGCTGGCGTTTCCTGGAAAATCCCGGGGCAGATAACCCAGACAACGGGCAGCAAACTTAGGGGCGCAAAGTGGCGGGCCGTCGGCGAGAATCTGACACCAGGGCCGCTCGGCCCAGCTACCTCGAGGATAAGCCTGTCTGCGAGTTGTGCCTTCGGGAGTCGGTGCGGTTCACCGAGCATCACCTGGTGCCGCGCTCCCGGGGCGGCAAGTACGGCCCCAAGGCCCGCCTGTGCCCCACCTGCCACCGGCAGTTGCATGCCATGTTCTCGGAGAAGACCCTGGCCAACGAACTCAACTCCATCGAGCGCCTGCGCGCCGACCCGGACTTCGCTGGCTACCTGAAATGGGCCAGCAAGCAGAAGGATGGCGCAACCTTTCGAGTCCGCCGCGCCAACGCCAAGCGGTAACATGGGAGGAGCATCCCCTTGAACGACCAGCAGTTTATTGACCGCATACAGGAGAAAATTGAGAACCTGACCGGGCGCGAGATTGAACTGCGCATTGACGACGACAACGGCGGCCAGTTGGAGGTGGACTTCTCCCGCGAAGTGCCGCTGGTGGTCATGGGTCACAACATCTTCGAGTATTCCGGGTTCGCCCGGCTCTGCACCGAGTACGCCGTCGCTTCCATCCGGCAGCAGCGGGTGATTCCCGAAATCGAGTTCCAACTGCTGCTGGCGAGAAATTAAACGCCGAGCGCGCAGAAGACGCCGAGTATTATATGCCCTCCCGCCCCATACGCGACCTTTCTGAATACCCCCGGCCCTGGTTCTACCGGCCGGAGATATACTATGCCTTCATAATCTTCCCTCCGGTCTGGTCCATCCTGACCCTGCGTTCACCCTGGCACAAGGGGGAGGGCTTCTTCGGTATCCTGATAGGCGGCGTCGCCTGGTTCTTCCTCATCGCCAGCGTGGTCTTTACGGTGCGGTGGGTGCAGGCCGACGATGAAGGCAACCGGCAAATCGTCAATCTGTTCATATTCGTACCCGGCCTGCTGCTGACGCTGGTAACCCAGATCCAGTGGGCCGCTCACCGTGCCCAGCATGGCCCGCCGCCCACCGATCTCGAAGATGAGCCGGAATCCAGCGCCTCCGCTGGCCGGGCGCAGGGCCGTACTATCGGTGGCGACAATCCTACTGACACACAAGAAACCGGCGAAACCATCGAACCCGCTGCGGAACGGCCCGCCCCGCGCCGTCGCAGACGCCGCAGGCGGCGGCCCGCTGACCGCTCGGCGGATTCCGCCACCCTCTGCTAGAATATATCCCGACGGAACAACCCCAGGTATGCCCAACATCATATTGCCGGAGGAGAAGTCATGGCGTTGCATTACGACGGCGAAGTTCGCATCGTCAAGGTCAACATGGGCCCCTTTAACAACAACGGCTACATCGTGTCTTGCCCTGACACCAACGAGGGCATCCTGATAGACACCCCCGCCGAGCCTGAACTGCTGCTAAACGAAGTCGGCGACGTCAGCATCAAGGCCATTCTGATTACCCATAACCATCAGGACCATCTGCTGGGCTTCGACGAAATCACCGGCAGTCTCGACGCTCCCGTCGGCATCACCACCGCCGACAAGGGTCCGCTGCCCAAGGCTCCCGACGTCGAGCTTACCGACGGCCAGGTCATCCCCTTCGGGAACCAGGAGCTACGGGTACTGGTGACCCCGGGCCATACCGACGGCGCAAGCTGCTTCCTGGTGGGCAAGCACCTGTTCTCCGGCGATACCCTCTTCCCCGGCGGCCCCGGCAAGACCCGCAGCCCCGAGGCGCTGGCCACCATCCTGGAGAACGTCCGCGCCAAGCTGCTCACCCTGCCCGACGACGTCCTGGTCTACCCCGGCCACGGCGACGATACCACCATCGTCGAGGCCAGGCGCCGCGAGGCCGTCTATGCCTCCAAGGATCACCCCGCCGATCAGTTCGGGGACATAGACTGGCTGGAGAGCTAGGCCCCGGAACCTACCCTCTTTTCCCTCCCCCTGAAAGGGGAGGGTTAGAGTGGGGGTGGAATTCTGCCGGAGTGTGACCAAGAAAGGAGGCCGGAATGACCACCGCCAAAATCCCGCAGACCTTCCGGCTGCCGGACCCGCCGGAACACCCGGAAGACATGATGACCAACTTCGACCACCTCGCAAAGACCAGCATCATCGAACCGCTGGCGCACTATCTCGGCAACCGGCAAACCACCCTGATAACCGGAGACAGATACCTCTGCCGAACCGTCACTCGCAGCTTGGCCGGAGCCAGGTATCCGGACCTGCTCATAGCTTTCAATGTTGACCCGGAAGCTCACCATCGGCGCAACGGCTACATCATAGACGAGCAGGGCAAACCGCCCGACTTCGTGCTGGAAATCGCATCCCCCCGAACCGGACGGGTGGACGTGGAGGACAAGCCTGCCGACTACGCCGCGCTGGGCATCGCCGAATACTGGCGCTTCGACGGAACGGGGCAGCACCACCGGACGCGCTTGGCCGGTGACCGTCTGGCAGCCGACGGCCAATACCGGCCCATCGCCATCGAAGAAATGAGCGACGGCGTTCTGCAAGGTTACAGCGAAGTATTGAACCTGCTGCTGCGGTGGGAGAACGGACAACTGCGGTGGCACGACCCGGCAACCGGGCGCCACATTGCCACTTTCCAGGAGGAGCGGGAAGCCCGCATCCGGGCCGAGGAAGCCCGCCTGCTCGCCGAGGCCCGCGTCCGCGAACTGGAAGCAAAGCTCGAAAGCCTGGAAAACCAATAATTCCCGCTCGCAGGGATGCGCCCTCACCCCAACCCTCTCCCAGAGGGAGAGGGAGTTATGCTAAACGGAGTAACAATGTTCCAGCGCACAGTCCTCGGCAACCAGTTGCGCGTCGTCACCTCGATGATGGCGCACACCCAGTCGGTTTCCATCGCCATCTTCGTCGGCGCGGGTTCCCGGTATGAATCACCGGAACTGGCCGGGGTGTCCCACTTCATCGAGCATCTGCCCTTTAAGGGCAGCGAGAAGTGGCCGACGGCGCGCGACGTGAGCGAAGCCATCGAGGGTGCGGGCGGTATGATGAACGCCAGCACCGACCGGGAGGTCACCGTCTTCTGGTGCAAGGTGGCCCGCCCCCACTTCCGCACCGCTCTCGACGTCCTGCTGGATATGCTGATGAACCCTCTGCTGGACCCGGAGGAAGTGGAGAAGGAGCGGGAGGTCATCCAGGAAGAGTTGCGGATGACCTACGACAACCCCTCCTACCGCGTTGATCTGCTCATTGACGAAGCTATGTGGCCCGACCAGGCCATGGGCCGGGACGTGGGCGGCACCCCAGACACCGTGGCCGCCATCGGCCAGGACACCATCCGCGAGTACATGACCCGCCAGTACAACCCGGCCAACGCAGTGGTGGCCGTGGCGGGCAACATCCAGCACGATGAAGTCGTCAGCCTGCTGCAAAACGCCACGCACAACTGGAAGCCCCAGGACTCGCTGGACTGGGAGCCGGTATCGGAGAACGGCTCGACCGGGCCGGTGGTCAGGATAGAACGCCGCCGCTCCGACCAGTCGCACCTGTGCCTCGCGCTGCCCGGCCTGTCGCTGGACGACCCCGACCGCTACGCTCTCTCGCTGCTCAACGTCATGCTGGGCGACGGCATGAGCAGCCGCCTGTTCCTGAACCTGCGCGAGATGCAGAGCCTGGCCTACGACGTCAGCAGTTCCATCAGCCACTTCCGCGACTGCGGCTCAATGGTGGTCTACTGCGGCGTGGAGCCACGCAAGACCAACGACGCCGTCCGCGCAGTGATGCAGCAACTCGACGGTATGCGCGAGCAAGCCGAGGAGCGCGAGCTGAACAAGGCCCGCGAGTACGCCCTCGGTCGCCTCCTGCTCCGCATGGAGGACAGCCGCGCCGTGGCGTCGTGGATGGGGTCGCAGCAGCTACTCCAGGACCAGCTCTGCTCCGTCGAAGAGATCGTGGAGCGCCTCAACGCCGTAACTCCCGCCGACGTCTCCAACCTCGCCACCCGGCTGTTCCAGCAGGAGCAACTACGTCTCGCGGTAGTAGGTCCCCAGGGCGGGCAGAAGACGTTGACCGGCCTGCTGAAGCTGTAACGAAAACTCCCTCTCGCTCTGAGAGGGAGTCTTGCTTTTGCGCCAACTGCTGAAGTGAATCGTATTATGCCGACTCTACAGGCCCTCGTGTAGGTTTTCCCTTCCGATGCATCCCTTCCGAGGACTGAATCCATAGGATGTGATCCACCAGCGCTTTGCTGATGACCTCATCCAGCGACTGTCCATCCTCCAAGCGATGCTCGAACCAGTCTATGACGTTTTCGTCCAGATTGAGGACTATATCTTTCATAACCGGACTGAGCGGGGCCTCGCTCTTGAATTGCTCCACCGGCCTGAAAGGAATGTCGGCAGAGGCGACTTCTGTGATGGGCTTGGCATAGAGGATTTCAAGGATACTCTGAATAAGGTTCACGATAGCCTGAATTGCGTCTGAGTGGCCGGT
>VXOI01000030.1 GCA_009840175.1 Chloroflexota bacterium
CCGGCGCGCGCGGCGGCCGCCGCGGCCGGTGAATGTTTTCCGCCGGGGCCCCCGCCGGGGGCGCGCGGCCGCCGCCGCGCGGCGGGGCCCCCCGCCCGGCGGCCGGGGCCGGCCCCCGGGCCCGGGCGCCGGTTCCCAGCATCGTTACCCCGACCTGGTGACCACCGACCCTGCCGGTGATGACGAAAGTGTCTTCGGCGAGGTCTGGCCCCTGGTCCGGGAATGGCGCAGGCTGTGGCGTGGGCACTCTGCCCAGGGCCGGGGCCTGGAGTGGGTGTCGACCAGGGCGCGGATCCTGGAGCTGGAGTTGGAGTTGTTGGAGGAGCGCGGCATGACCCTGCCCCCGGAGACGGAGCCGCTGCGGGGCCTGGACCGGGCCGCTCAGCTGAACTGGCGCAGGGAGGCTCTGGCCGACTTTCGCCGCCGGCGGGCCAGGCTGGAACTGCTGCGCCTCCTGCGGCGGGCGCTATCCCCGTGGTCGTGGCGGCGGTAGCCTTGGCGGACTTGGAGGCAGGGAGACGGGGGTTGTTCCGCGCCTGTTGCGTTCCGGGGTCAAGAAATGGCCGATGGATGTCAACGATGTGGACGGGAGGCCCCCAATACCCTTGCCAGCGGTCCGCGGGGACCGGATACTGAATACGTTGTCCGGCTTTTCCAGCCTTTCCACTGCCACAGAAAGCTGGGGGCGTGATCCCTGATCGCCCGGGCCTGCTCCGTGAGGATCGAAGCTCTTCTCCCCGGAGCGCCCACGAGGGAATTGCTGCCAGGATCGAGTGAAGTTTTCTTCGTCCGCAGCCGGTGAATCCTTACCCTTCGAAGTGCGCGGCGCGCTTCACCAGGAAGCCCAGCCCAAGGCGCGGAATACCAACCCCACGGATCGGTTCACGGAGGTGGCAACCGGAAAACACGGCGTCCCAGGTTCTCTTTCCCCGGCAACCATTGGCTTCAAGTCAATCTCATCGGCAGGAGGTAGCGGCTGGCCCGGCGTGGTGTCCCTGAGTTCGATACCCTTCGTGCTCTCCTGCGAAGCGGCTGACGCGCTTCGCTATCCCCCAGCCTGTGGTTGGAGCGAATCGCTCGCTTCGGCCTCTTCAACCCGACTGCGGCGTAGCTGTGGAACGTAGGTAGTAGCGTCGCAGGACCAACACGCTCCAGCCGGTGGCCACGCAATCGCCGACCGGACGCTTCACGTTCAGGCGCAGGTTCCGCTGGCGGGACTGCGTCCCCTTCTCACTCCTCCGCGCAGCTGCTCATCAGGCATGACATCCTGGCGTAGCTGCGTCTTTCGCCAACCCCAATCCAGCGTTTCCCGTTGCGCTGCCCGGCCTTGGGCGCCGTGCGTCTTGCATCGCCCCGTTCCGGCATTTCCGTTGCACAGCCCGACCGTGAGGGTGTTGCACCCGGCGCGAGGGAGAGACTGGCCGACGGCGATGGATGGCGGGTTGGCGTCGCTCCCCGCGATAAGCGAATGGTACGGCAGCCCAAGGGCCGCTGTACCCCACCCGCGGCAACCACGGCGGCAATGGTTGGTTGATCAACGAGCCCATCAAGGAGGTGTTTGCAAACGACATTCGGCCCAATTCCGCTCTGCCACTGCCCGGCCGGAAGAACCGGTGAGCTGGCAGGAACCCGCGGTCTGTCGCCCAACTGGCGGCGAGCCGGGGAGCCAGGCGGCTGCGTGAGCCGTTACTGACGGTCCTGAACCTGCAATTGAGCGGGGACGGTCTCCCTTCGAAGGGACCGTCCCCGCTTTCTGCGTTTCCGGGGATAGTCAAACCTTAATCCCACGGCGGCCAGGGGCGCCGCCACTCACAACCGAAAATTCACAGCTTACAGCAAAGCGGGGGTCGGTCTCGAAGGGGACCGGCCCCCGCTTTCTGCGTTTCGGAGGAAGCGACATGACCACCACCAGCATTGACAAGGCTAACCACGCGGAAATCACCAAAAGCGCCAGGGACATCCTCAACGGCCAGCGCGACGGGAGCACCTCGCAGGCTCAGCCGGAGAACAAGGGCAAGTCGGAGAGCGAACTCCGGGCCGCGGCACGGCGCAAGGGCCTCACTCTCAAGGATCTGGCCCAACTCATGGGATCTAGCTACAGCCACCTCTGCTCCGTGGCCAACGGGCGGAGGCCCTGGACCCCCGACCTGAAAGAGAAGGTCATGGCGGCCCTGGGCGAGGTCCCCGGCCAGGGCGTGGTCTACCGCCAGGGCGGTGTGATAACCAGCGAGAGCAGCCATATTCGGGAGCAGGCTAGGCAGAATGGCATGACCCTGAAGGACCTGGCCGTCGCGGTGGGAGTGTCCTACCGGTACATGACCCAGGCGGCCCGGGGCCAGCGGAACATGAGCCCCCGCGTCCAGGCCCGGGTCGAGTCGGCGCTGGGCGGCCCGGTGGAGATTGCCCCCGCCCTGTGCGCCAACCGGCAGGAGAGCATCCCCAACGGCGGCAGCAGCTACCTGCGGGAACGGGCCCGGGAAATGGGCCTGAGCATGGGGGAACTGGCGGACCTGGTGGGGGTGAGTCGCGGGTTTATGTCCGACGTGGCCCGGGGGCGCCGGAACCTGAGCCCCAAGAAGCAGGCGCGGGTGGAGAAAATCCTGGACGCTCCCGTCAAAGTTGAGGCCGCCCAGCCTCCCACCGTGAACCCGAGGGCGTTGTGGGACCGCATGGAGGCACATGGCATAAGCCAGAACGAGACGGCACGGCGGGCCGGCATCAGCCCCTCGCTCCTGTCGCAGATCATGAACGGCCAGCGCATCCCCTCGGGGGACGTGCTGCGGCGGCTGCACGGAGTGTTGTTCGCGCCGGCCAGCGAGGAACTGGTGGCGCCGGTGGAACTCAAGGTGATGGCCTGGAAGAAGGGCGGGCGCAGCGGCGTGGTGGTGCGCGGCGCAGGCGGGCCTCACAGCGGCAGTAACCCCGGCGGCGGCACCCTCCGCATCGGCGGGCGCGTTCCCTGGGGCGCGGAAGTGGAGTACGCCTACCGCGCCGGGTACGACAGCCGCGGACGAGTCTCGGTGAATCACATCGTAAACGAGCGGGGCTACGGCGCCATACTGAACAAACGGGATCCGGAGGGCGTTTAGCTCACCGGACGCCAAGCCTGCTGACTGTACGAATGGAACAGTCAGGCAGCCGCTATCTAGGAGGAGGGAGCCGGGAGTCGTTGCTCTCCCGGCTCTGGGCTCGTCACTGTCCGGAAGGCCGGCACAGGCACCCACATGGAGAGGCTCGATGTCATATAATCCTGACCGGGTCGTGGCGGTGCGGCATCGGCTTTGTGGAATAGCCGCTCCGAGTTTGCCGCCCCTTTTCAACTCGCCTCGGTAAACGCAGACCATGCCCAAGGGCAATTACAGCGAAGCAATCTCCAGCGCCGTAGCGCATATCGGTGCCATCCCCAAACTGGAGGACCTGGGGTATTGTATCAGTTTGAAATTTGAAGGGACCGGAGATCGTCCGGGGCCTTCCTTCCTGCTGGAAACCCGGCCAGGTGGCCGGGTTTTAGGAGAGACAGACTCGCTCCAGTTCTGATATTGCGATCCAGAAACGCCGGTTGAGTCGCCTGTTATCAATGGCGTACAAGAAGCGAACGTGAAGCTTCGGATTCGCAAATTTGGGTGGTCAAATGGCAAATAGCTATGCAATGAAGTGTCAGTTTCTCGGAAAGTGGACTGGGCGAGGTTGCAGGGAATATGCCGTGCCGGGGAGCCGGTATTGCCTTATTCATCGGCAGCAGATGCTGGATGACGAAATCCAGGACAAAGTACGGGGCGGGCACACCCTCCGACGTCCACGCCAATCCCGGAGGCCCAAGCGCCCGGAGGGTGGGTTGCTGGGGCGGCTTTGGCGCAGACTTTGGCTTAGAAATTCGTAGATTTCAAACTGGTACGATACCTGCGAAGTAGCCGGAGTAGACGTTTACGTCAAAATACCTACCTGGACGAACCCGCCGCCTGGCTTTCGGTGCCTTGGGGCGCAATACACGTGGTAGCGTCGCAAAGGCGTCTGGTGGTATCCGTAAAAGAGGCCCCCGCTTGTGCGGCACAAGTCGCGGCGGTTCTATCTTTTGGCAATCCGTACGTCCTTCCTCGTGGCGGTGCCGTCCTACCGGAGGCTATCCCCTAGAAGCAAACGAAACCGTCGGCAGCAGATTTCGTTTCGCGCCGATCGCTCCCGGAATACGGTGGCGACAGAAAGGCCGTCGTCAGAATCAGGAACGGAACCAACCCCGGTAAACGTGCCATGGGATCCACGTCGCTGCCTCCAGGACTACTTCCAGCTCACAATGTTCAGGCATCTGCTTTCCCGGCAGGTGAGCCGGTGACCGCGGACGACGACGTCACCGGAGACTATGAACACGTAGGGTTGTCCCGGCTGCAAATGGTGGAGCGTTTTGGGGTGGACGGCCTCAATGTAGATCTGCCAGCCCTTCAAGTCGTTGTCGAACCACCAGACCTGCTCCAGCTCAGGGAAGGCGTCGAACAACTCCTCTACCGAGTCCCCGGATGAAGCCTGCGCCTCGACTCGTTCTAGGTTCTGCAGGATAAAGTAGAGGCCTGCAGCGATCGCGATGGCTCCCGCTATCGCTATGGCCAGGGCGACCCACCTGTGAAGGCTCACCGGGCCAGTTCCTCGACGACAATCACGACCGCGTCCGAGGGCAGGTCCGTCCCTTCCCACAGGACTTCCTCGCCCTGCACTACGGAAATGCGGACCCGTGAACCGGGGAATAACTCTTCCAGGATCTCATCCGACGTGATGCCGATGGCGCTCGAAACTTCGGTCATGGCAACGTCTCTACTTTGGTCAGCGGACCCGCGCCGGCCACGCGCCCGGTGGTGCGGTTATGACTAATGATCCAGGGACCCCCTTACATACCCCCTTCAGGGGGCTGGACAGAGATAGCTATGGGGTAAGACCGGCCTGAGGTGTTGGAAAGCACATGGAAATTCTGCATCCTGGCAGCGGTTACGAAACCGGGTACCGGACGTCTCTCATACGCCCTTCCGGGGAAAGCTAGCGGATGAAGCGGGTCACTGAAGCGGATAGTCTTAACCCTCAACCTTCCACCACGTTAATCACGGTATGGAACATACCCGTTACGGTAATCTTGTCCGTTGGGCCGTCTCAGAACAGGCGCTCACATCCACTCCACCCAACAGACAGCGCCTGTTCCGAGCGCAGTACTTAAGCAGATAATATCATCACAGTCAAGTTTATATTGATAACAATATAGTAACATAATTATGATAACGGTATAGTAACATTTGTCTGACCAGGTACGAACAGGCCCCGACTACTGGAAGGAAGCCGCATTCCGCCTTTCCGTCCGGCGGAGGCGGCTTGCGGTACCAGGAGGGTAGTGACATGAACTGCGACGAGCTGCTCAGGGAGAACCAGGCCCTGCGGGAGCGCCTCTCCCGCCTGAGCCAGGCCAGCCTGCGCATCAACGAGAGTCTCGACTTCGACACCGTGCTACAGGACGTGGTGGACCGGGCGCGCGCTGACCGAAGGCCAGATGGAGTTGAGCGCCTGCCGGGTGATGTACGTGCGCCTGGGGAAAGACCGAGCCCGGAGCTCCCCGGGCGATCCGCACCCACCTGATGCGGCTGCGGCGCAAGCTGGGCGAGGACGCTGAACACCTCAAGTACATCTTCGCCGAGCCGCGGGTCGGGTACCGGATGGAGCGGCCTGATAGGCTGGAAGTGGGACAGGAAACGGGGTGAACGGACTTGTCTCGCGGTTTGGCGTCGGCCCGATCCAGTTGGCGACTGAGGTGGAACCCATCATTTGGACAGGATCAGGGTCGAATTAAGTGAGAATCCCGGCTCTCCTGCCAGTGATTGGGTCTCCTGTCCCGGTGAACCCCTCCGTCCTTTAGAGTCCCCTTCTACAACATCCTGGTTCCCGTGGAACACCTCGGCCGGGGTCCAGTAGCCTAGGGCCTGGTGAGGCCTGAGCCCATTGTAGAACCGGAAGTAGTCTTCCAGCCCCCGCTGGGTCTCCAACACGCTGGCGTAGGCTTTCAAGTACACCTCCTCATACTTCACCATCCGCCACAGCCGCTCCACGAAGATGTTGTCCTGGTACCTCCCCTTCCCGTCCATGCTCATCTGCACGCCCGGTCCTGGAGGACCTGGGTGAACTCCAGGCTGGCGAACTGGCTTCCTTGGTCGGTGTTGAACACCTCGGGCTGTCCCTTGGTCAGGGCCTCCTCCAGGGCCTCGGCGCAGAAGCCGGCCTCCATCGTGTTGGACAGACGCCAGGCCAGCACATACCGGCTGTGCCAGTCCATCACCGCCACCAGGTAGAGGACCCCCCGGGCCATGGGCAGGCAGGTGATGTCCACCGCCCACACCCCCGCCTACGCGGGGGCAGGCTCTGGTTGGGCCGGGTGATTCTGACGTTTCGCAGCAGGTAGGGGTAGACCGGATGCTCCGGCGAGCTGCGGCTGGTGCCAGGCCGCCGGCAGATGGTCCGCAGCCCCATGGCGCGCATCAGCCGCTGCATCCGCTTCCGGCTCACCGGCATCCCCCGCCGCTCCAGCTAGTCCTTTATCCGCCTGGACCCAAAGTAGGGGGTCTCCAGGTACTGCCGGTCCATCTCGCCCATCAGGGACAAGTCCTCTGCCAAGGCAGCTTTGGGCCGGTAGTAGAGGCTGGAACGGCTCACCCCCAGCAGCGCGCACTGGCGCACCAGGGACAGGGATGGGTGCTGCCGGTCCACCAGCGGGCAATGCCCCCGCGGGCGCCGACAGTCTCCGCAACAGAAAAGCCCCGGCCATCCGGCTGGGGCTTCTGTCATTGTACCTGCTACCCCCTCCCCGATCACGGCTGGCCCCGTCGTCTGTCAACCGTCGTCAGGGCTGCGATGATGGCCCGCTCGCGGCGGTCCGCCTGTAGATAGCTCTCGCAGGTGTATTCGGCCACTTCCAGCCAGACGGCGGTTTCGTACACGGCGAAGGCCACGCCCGGGTCGTAGTCGGCCAAGTGCCGGTTCTCCTGTGAGAGAGTGAACACGTCCGCGAAGTACTGCGCCTCGACAGACAGCCCACCTTGTAGCTGCTGGAGTTCTCTCCTGGCCCTGCCATGGTCGAGGCCCCGGTACACTCGGGTCCAGGCCTTCTCGTCTACGGCGCCCTGCGGCGTCCCCACTAGGACGTTGGCGTTGCTGGCCGCAAGAGCGTGGAACAGAGCGTAGTAGGAATTGCTGACTGCTCGCCGGATGTGCTCCTCCGTGGGCCGACCCCCGGGCGGGTTCAGCAGATCCTCGCCGACCCGTATGAGGTTACGCCAGTCCACCGGGGCCGGTGGTCTGGTGGTGGGCGTCATAGGCTGACCTCGCTACTCCTCGGGTAGGTAATCACTACCAAGGGTGAGATCCCCGCCTCCTTGAAAATCTGCTTGGACACCCCAATGAACTGCACCACCTTGGGTATGTCCAGCTCAGGGCAGTCGTCGGTCAGGACGGCCCTCACGTGGATTACGTCCTCGCCGTCCGACCCTATGAAGCACTGAGCATGAACGGCTGCTATGGCGGACTCATCGAAGAGGAAGTGCTTGGGCAACTCGGCCCGGACGATTTCGGCCACCCTGTCTAGGATCTGGTCGGTTGTGGTCATGCCGTAGACCTCCAGTTGGGTTCGCTCAAGTCGTTGTCACTTGTTCTGCGACAGGCGTCACTACGCTGGGGACCGACCTGCTTGTCCGGGTCGCCTGCTTAGACTTGTCGTTGAATTGGGCGATGGCTCCCGGCGTCACAACGGTCACATTTGACCAGATCCTACACGCCCTGGCCTCGGGGCACAATCCAGGTGCCCAGTCTTGCAGGGCACAGCCTTTCCAAAGTCTTAGAAAAGGATGAAAATTAGGAGGTGGGGAGGTGCGGGTATGGATCAAGGGGCGTCTTTGGGAGAGGAATTTCAGGTACTGCGCCAGCACCTGGCACGGTTGAGCGACCGGCGGTATCGCCGTGGTCTGGTTCATCCGTTGGAGGGTGTGTTGAGTTTGACAGTGCTGGGATTGATGTGCGGTTGCCCGTCGCTGAGTGCCATCTATCGGTTCGGGGACACCCAGCCCCAGTTGGGGTTGCGGCGCAGCCCGTCGGTGCAAACCCTGTCCCGGTTACTGGGAATGGTGTCGGTGGAAGAGGTGCGCCGGGCGCTGCTGGAGTTTGTGCTGGCCTTGGAGCAGCGCCGGGGTCATGAAATCACCACTGCGGCGTTGGACGGCAAGACCCTGCGGGGAGTCCGGGAGAATAGCACCCAGTTGAAGGCGCTGTGCGTCTTCAGCCGAGAGGGCTTGGCCGCCCTGGATTAGGTGGCATTGGGCAACCACTTTGAGGAACCGCAGGCAACCCAGGCGTGGATCGAAGCGATGGCCAGCAATTGTCCTGGATTGGAGATACTGACTGGGGATGCCCTGTATGCCGACACCGGTCTGGCCCAGGCCATGGTGGACCGGGGCAAGGATTACACCTTCAAGCTGAAAAAAACCAACCCCAACTCTAAGACGATGTGACCCTGCTCTTCTCCGATGCTGGAGAGCCGTATTGGGAGGTGAGCCACAAAGGGCACGGGCGCCTGGAGCACCGGCAGGTTTGGGTATCTGAAGAACTGGAAGGCTACGGCGATTTGCCCGGCCTCTCCAGCGTGGTGATGGTCAAGAAGCGGGTCAGCCGCGGCATGAAGGATCCGGTGGACAGCGTCCAATATGCGGTATCCAGCCGAAGGGAGTTGCCGCCCTGGGAAGCCCTGAACTTGGTACAGGGGCATTGGAGCATCGAAAACAGTTTGTTCCACGTCAAGGACGACAGTTTCCGGGAAGACCGCCTGGTCCTGCACGGTCATCACAGAGGTGAGGTCATGAGCCTGCTCCGCAACTTGGCGGTCACTCTACTTCGCGGTAACTGCAACCTCTGGTCGGCAAAGGAACCTCTCACCGGTCGAGCCCAACGACTGGCGGCACAGCCATTCACCCTACTCCCCATCACTACCTGACTTTGGAAAGGCCCTGTGGTACAGCGCATCCGTCCTCCGGTGCAGTGGACGTATGTGGTATACTGGCTGTTTGTTATCCAATTCATGCGAATCAGGGCAGTCAATATGTAGCCGTACTGTATGTAGCCGTACTGTTTCCAAGCTCCCGCACCTTCCCCTGAACCTTGGCGGACAAATGCCAGCCAATGTCCGGATATCAGGCAGATGAAAGGACCGCAGACTTGACCGAAGGACGCCAACTCCCGCGCTTCTGGACTCCCAGTTGAAGGAGGGCAGCCATGTCCACGGGCGGCAGCATTTTACTGCGGTATGACAAAGCAACAAAAGAACCGGAACAACTGCCAGAAATGGACCAATTTCCATACGAATCCGACCTTACTGATATCCTGGTCAAGCTTCCAGCGATGTTAGAGGATGGCCGGATCCTGCACGGCCTGATTTTGATCGCAAGGGAATTGGTCGTTCCTGAAGGTGGGAAACGCCATGTGGATCTGCTCGGAGTCGACAGCGAGGGACGGCTCTGTCTCTTCGAGGTAAAGAGAAGCGCGGCTCTGCCGCCGAGTGTGGGTCAATTGCTGATGTACGCCGCACACCTGGAAAAAATGAGTGACCAACAGCTTGCCATCCACTTGAGCGAGTATTCGGGAGCTCACGGCACAACAAAAATTCATGATTTTACAGAATGGTACCACTCTCAACCCTTTGAAAAAGTTATTTCACAGGCACGTCCAACTCGCCTGTTCCTTGTGGGGGTAAAGGCGGATGCCGCCACCATAGAAACGGTTGAATTCCTGGGCGAACGCGGGATTGATATTAGTTTGATTACTCTGCCTTGCCATAGGGACACGGATAAAGATGATCCTGACATTTTCGTAGGCAGCAGCGTGATCATCGAGCCGCCACGCCGGCAGATCTCAACTGGCCGAAGAAGAGCCGCCAAGGAAAAGGAGCTTGAGGACAACCAGATGAGGAACCTCGAAAAGAATATTCGCAAGCGAATCGAGGATTGGCCCGATCTAGAACACTATTGGGAATCTGCGAAATCCATGCTCGAGGAGAAACTGACTATTCCGGATTACAATGGTGTGCAACGAGCAAGGTTCAAGACCAAAGGAGACGGCCGGGCAAAATATGGAGGAGAGAAGTGGGCGTGGGCGGACTACCGGCTTAACTACCAAATCTGGGGAAACTCTCACAGCGCAGTCGCCATAGAAGCTGACCCCTTTGAAAAAATATTCCGAGTGATGTTCTTCGGGATCTATGTAGATCTATGCAAGGCTGAATTCGAGGACGTCGCCATTCGTTGGCACGATCGCCAGTACAAATTCAGCACATGGGACCCGCACCTGCATCGAATCGGACATGGTGACGACCGCCCTGTCACTTTCCCGCGGTGTCTGGGCAAGGACGAAGATAAAGACCTGCAGGGTTTGCCGTACTGTCCGGAGATAAAGTTTGAATTCCGCTCAAAGGTCCAATGGGACTCAGAAAGAGAATCGATGGGCAACCTGGCATCATGCGTCCTCCGAGAGAGTGAAGGCCTGACACTTCCGCTCATTCCTACGACTGTTGTTGATTTGATGAACCAATTACAACAACCTTAGGACCTGAAAGCGACCTCCATTTTCCTGCGTCGTGGGGCCTGATATATTTCCTTGTGCCTGCTTAGCTCCCAGAGCATGCCAAATCCGATATCAAAGCCGGAAGTGAGGCATTGCGTCAACTGACACCGTGCCGGTGGACGGCTACCACGGGACAAGATCGTTTCGCAGAGAACGTTAAGTCCGGAGTAAAGAATCGCAGAACAGGAAGGATGTCGAAATTACTGCGGCAAATGTCCCAGCGATTTCAGAAAACACAGGTACTGGCTGGCCAGCAGGGCGATTGCAAAGTTCATTCAGAGCCGCTCCTGGTGAGCCTGTCGAACCAAGAGCGGCTCAAACCAGCATCCTTCGACAACCTCAGGATGAGTGGATGGCGATGGATGGCGTCACTTTGCAATCGTCCTGGACCCTGCTCGGCTATTTGTAGGGTGGAACGGCTCGACCACATAGGCAGTTGGAAAAGGATTGCCGGGATGGTATTGCCCAATCCATCCCGGCTCCCTATAATGATCTGAGAGGAACTAAGATGCGAAATCGGGGAACTTAAAGGAGCACCACCAAGTCAAACGTGGTACTGCGTAAAGTCCCTCTAGGCCCACCATCTAGTCAGGCGGCCTCATCGCCGCCGCCGACAGGGTAGACGCTCCGCACTCTTTCCCAAATTGACGGCTGAAACCGGCCCGCTGTGCGTCCCTTGCGATGCCGTGGCCGGTTCTATTTGCTGAATCCTTACAGAGATTGGAAAATGAACGCCTCCGAGATATACAAGCCCGAAGCCAACCAGCGCATCCCGCAGTTCTCCGCGGGCGACACCGTTCGCGTCAACTTCCGCATCCGCGAGGGTGACCGGGAGCGCGTGCAGGCCTTTCAGGGCGTGTGCATCCGATTGAATCACGGCAACGGCCCGGCCGCCAACTTCACCGTGCGCCGCATCACCGCAGGCATCGGCATCGAGCGCATCTTTCCCCTGCACTCCCCGCTCATCGAGTCCGTTGAAGTGACGCGCTATGGCTCGGTGCGCCGCGCCAAGCTGTACTACCTGCGGGGGTTGCAGGGCCGCGCCGCCCGCATCAAGGAACTGAACCCGGCCCAGCGCCGCCGCGCCATGGAAGCCCAGGCCGCCGCTGAAGCCCGACGCGAGGAGGCCCGTCTCACCGCCGAGGCTGAAGCGCTGGAACAGGCCGCCGCCGAAGCCGAAGAGCTGACCGAGGACGACGAGGCGGACGCCGAGACCATGGCCGAAGTCGAAGAGGTCCCGGCTGACGAAGAACCGGAGGCCGAGAGCGGAGAGCAGCCGGAAGAATAATCCTCGAAATTAACCACAGAGCGCACAGAAACCACAGAGTCATTTAGTCCTTCCCCGATCATTCTCTGCGGTCTCTGTGCGCTCTGTGGTTGACAAAAGGATGCCTTGTGGACGATTTAAGGTACGCGGACGTGGCGGTGGACGCCCCGGTGGGCCACGCCCGCACCTTCACCTACGGCATCCCCGCCCGCTTCACCGCGCAGCCTGGGCAACTGGTCTGGGTGCCCTTCGGCTCGCAGACTCTCCAGGGCATCGTAGTCGAGCTGTCCTCCGCGCAGCCCGACTTCCCCACCCGCGACATTCTCCAGCCTGTGGAACCTTCGCCTTTGCTTGGTACAGAGCAACTCCAACTCGGCCAGTGGCTCAGCCGCTACTATCGCTCGCCCATCTTCGCTGCCCTCTCGTTGATGCTCCCCCCTGGATTCGAGTCCCGTGTCCGCTCCCGCATCCTTCCTGTTCCCCCCATTATCCCTGAGAATCCCCTGCCCGCTAATCCTGGGCCTGCCCAGGGGCGCGAAGAAACGGTGACGGCCCTGCAAACCCTGAGCGACAGGGGCCCCATGTCGCAGGCAGACTTCGTCAAGCTGCTCGGGCGAAGGGGTATACGGGAACTCAACCGGCTCCTGGAGCGGGGCGAGGTCCGTCGCGATGTGACCATTCCCAGGCCCAGCGTCATCCCCAAGTACGAGGGCTACCTGATACCGGCTCCCTCCGGTGGCAGCGAACCGGCCTCATCCGTCAGCCCTGAACCAGCCTCATCCGTTGGTCCTGAAGTAGCCTCATACATTCATCCTGAGCCTGTCGAAGGGCTGCCCGACCTCACCCCTCGCCAGCAGGCCTTGTTGGAGGCCGTGCGCCAGCCACCCGGCCACCTGTCCATAGGCGAGGCCAACCGCGAGTTCAGCCCTCGTGTCGTGGAGGCCCTTTGGCGGAAGGGATTGGTGGCCCAGGAGTGGTGGCGCACCTCCGGCGGCCCGCCCCCCATCCCGGACCTGGGCAGTGCCGACGGGCCGGAGCAGCTTACCCTCACCGCCGAGCAGCGACAGGCGCTGTCGGAAATCACCGCTGCCTTGGACGCATACTTCAGGGAACGCCCTCACTCCGGCTTTCCCACAGAGGGAGAGAGCGCGCGTTTGTCCAATCGCTCCTTCCTGCTTCACGGCGTCACCGGGAGCGGCAAGACCGAGGTGTACCTGCGGGCCATTGCCCACGCGGTGCGGCTGGGACGCCGGGCTGTGTTCCTGGTGCCGGAGATCGCGCTGACTCCGCAGACGCTGGAGCGGGTCAACGCCTGGTTCGCCGGGAGGGTGGCCCTGCTCCACAGCCAGCAGACGCCGCGCCAGAAGTTCGACCAGTGGTGGGACATCCGGGGAGGCAATTTCGACGTGGTGGTAGGCCCGCGCAGCGCTCTCTTCGCCCCGGTGGACAACCTGGGCATCATCGTCATAGACGAGGAGCACGAGTGGACCTACAAGCAGGAGGAATCGGCTCCGCTGTATCACGCCCGCGCCGCCGCACTGGAGCTGGCCCGCCGCGCCGGTGCCGTCGTGGTGCTGGGCAGTGCCACACCCTCGGTGGAAAGCTACTACCACGCCTCCCGGGGCCGGCTGCGCCTGCTGGAACTTCCCAACCGCGTCGCCGGTAGTTCAGCAACCCACTACTCCGACGAAGTGCCCCGCCATTCCAGCGAAAGCGGGAGTCAGGAGAGCGGTCCCAGCCTGGCTCAGGTTCAGGTGTGCGATATGCGCCAGGAACTGCGGGAGGGCAACCGGCACATCTTCAGCCGCGCCCTGTCCGCTGGATTGCGGGAATGCCTGGACAGCGGCAACCAGGCGATACTCTTCCTCAACCGGCGCGGCTCCTCGTCCATCGTCCAGTGCCGCGACTGCGGGTACGTTGCCGTCTGCCGCCGTTGCGATACGCCATTGACCTATCACGCTGCTCCAACCCGGCTGCTCTGCCACCAGTGCAACTACTCCCGCCGCCCGCTTACGCAGTGCCCTGAGTGCCGGGGCAGCCGCATCCGCCAGTTGGGGCTGGGCACTCAGCGAGTAGTGGACGAAGTGGTTGGGCTCTTCCCCGGCGTCCGCGTGGACAGGCTGGACTCCGATGCTGCCCGTTCTGCCGGTGCCGCCGGGGAAGCGGTGGCGCGGCTGGCGTCGGGCGAGACGCAGGTGTTGGTAGGCACGCAGATGGTGGCCAAAGGACTGGACATACCCAACGTAGCGCTGGTGGGCGTGGTGCTGGCCGACATCGGTCTGCACGTACCCGACTTCCGGTCTGGTGAGCGGGTGTTCAGCCTGCTATGCCAGGTCGCGGGCCGCGCCGGGCGAGGCGATGCGCCGGGCCGCGTATTCATACAGACCTACGACCCGGAGCATTACGCCATACGCGCCGGGGCCAACCAGGACTACTCGGAGATGTACCTGCAGGAAATCGAGTCGCGCCGACGGCTGGGCTATCCTCCCTTCAACCAGCTTGCCCACATCATCTACCAGAACGCCGACGCCGACGCCTGCCAGCGACAGGCCACAGCCATTGCCGATGAGCTGAGGCGCCGCGCTGCCGCCGAGGGCCGCACCGACATCGAGGTCAACGGCCCGGCCCCCGGCTTGCCGCCGCGCCTGCGGGGCCGCCACCGCTGGCGTCTGCTGCTGCGGGGCAGGGGCCTCGCGGAGTTCCTGGACACCACCGACTTCCCCGCCGGTTGCACCGTGGATATAGACCCCGCCCACGTTACCTGAGACCCGCCCTCTCTCGAGGGAGAGGGCATGGGCGGCTGCCTTGAGGCCAAGTCGTCCAGTGCCCAACCCCTTAAACGAAACGCCGCCGCCACTACTGCCTGGCGCTATTGCCTGAAGCACTTCAAGTACGTCTGAAAGTCCAAGTGTAGTTGCCCAGTCCACAGGGCTCATGCCACTGCCGTCCTGGGCGTCCACGTTGGCCCCGGCGTCCACCAGGACCTGAACCACCGCCAACGGGTTTTCGTTAAGCAAAACTGCTGTATGCAGAGGAGTCCAGCCATCACTGGCTTTGACTTCGATGTTGGCGCCAGCATCCAGAAGGGCCTGCACCACCACTGGGTTTCCGCTATATACGGCATAATGAAGAGGGGTAAAGCCGTCGCCGACTTTAGCCTCGCTGTTGGCGCCAGCGTCCAGCAGGGTCTGTATCACCGCCGGGTTTCCGTTAAGCTGCGCCGCCAGATGCAGGGGAGTCAATCCGTTACTGTCCTTCGCTGCTATATCGGCGCCGCAACTCAGCTCGGTCTGAAATTGCGCCAAGTCCGCGGTACTCCAGAAGTCCTCGCTGACCCAATCTTCCTCTGTGGTGTAGGTTGGGCATGGGTTGGGGGTGGGCGTAGGTTTAGGTGTCGCCCTAGGTGTTGCCGTTGGCTCGGGCGTTGCCGTGGGAGCGGGAGTTGGACTTGGTGTCGGCGTGGGCATCGCAGTTGGAGCAGGAGTGGGTGTCGGCTCCGGTGTCGCCGTGGGCTCCGGTGTGGGCATGGGTGTCGCTGTTGCGGTAGGAATTGGTGTTAGCGTTGGTTTCGGTGTCGCCGTGGGCGCGGGAGTAGAAGTAGGAACGGGAGCCGCGGTAAGGACGGGTGTGGGAGTATCCGCTGGTCTTGCCGTGGATGGGAAGGGGGTGGCCGTCGCGGGGCGGACATCCGCAGTCGGTTCGGCCTTTGGGGTGGCGGTTGCTACGGGTGGAGCCACCGTAGGTTACAGGGCGGTGGTTGCTGTGGGCTGGACCATCGTCGGCTCTGGTGCTGTCGTAGGTTCGGAGCCGCAGGCCGCTAGAGTTAGCAGAAGCAAAATCGCAACAATAGCGTTGAATCTTAAAAGGGTGACTGACATGGCATTCGTCCTGTCCCGGAGAGTGGGATACCAAAAAGTGCAACTGTAATTACACAGGCGCGGGATCAGGAATTGAACTGTAAAATAGATAGGATATGCAGCTTCAGATTTGGAAGGGAGCAGGCAATCCTCTCCAGGCAGTGGAGGCGGGCTGGAAATCTTGAGTGAGGGCAAAGGCCCTGCCGCCGAGGCAGAGCTTTTACAAAAGTTGCTACCGGCAGTCGCTCACTGCAAATCGTCATTCCCGCGAAAGCGGGAATCTAAACCCTCGTCACCATTCGATTGGACCATCTGAAACGGAACGCTGCCCGGTGACCCTTGCCCCTTGACTGGTCCGATAACGTCTCTTTACCCTGATCTTTGTATGCCTCTTCAGGATCATCCGTCGGTGCCCTGCTGCTCCATAGCAAACCCGGAAGCCCTCAATCGGACAAAAGTGCACAGAAATGCACACTTTTCAGGGGGGTGTACGGCCCCGTGAACCCCGGAACGCGGGCCTGCGCCGCCCACGATTGACCGTCTGACCGGGCAGCCAGCCCCGGTTCGCGGCGACAACTGAAACCTGATTGGCCAAATGCGATTGTCCTGGCGGTATACCCCGACCGGGCGCACGATGTCTGTGTCACTGATAAACTAGCCGCGCGAAACTCCACTAACGCAGAGGCCCGCCGATGCAAATTGCCCCCCACATTTACAGCACTCACATCGAGGAGGACCCTTCCACCTTCGGCGCCATGCACCCAGGGGGGACGCAGATATACTTCGTCGGCGATCCGTCGGAGCGCATGGTGGTGGTGGATTCCGGCGAGCCTTACCGTTCCTGGACACGGCAGATTCTCGACTACCATACCGAGCTAGGCCGCCCGCGGATTTCAGCCATCCTCATTACGCACGGCCACGGCGATCATATCGGCGGGCTGGACCGTCTCCAGGAGAGCTTCGACTGCGAGGTGCGCTGTCACCCCAAGCTGGAGCCGCGACTGACCCACCAGCTAGGCCAAGGCATCGTGCGGGAGCTGGCAGAGCAGGAAACGGTGGAGACCGGCGGTGGGGTGTCCTTGCGAGCCTGGCACACGCCGGGCCACGAGGACGACCACATCGCCTACCACCTGCCCGCTGACGGGGCGGTGTTCAGCGGCGACACCATCCTGGGCAACTCGTCCTCCAGCGTTCGCAACCTGAAGCAGTACATGGAATCGCTGGAAACTCTGGCGCGGCTGAACCCCGGCATCCTCTGTCCCGGCCACGGGCAGGTCATACGCGACGGCGCGACCCGGGTCGCCTGGTACGCCCGGCACCGCAACGAGCGGGAGGAGCAGGTGCTGGCGGCGCTGGCGGAGGGTGCGGAGTCGGTGGACGAAATCGTCACCGCCGTCTACCCCCGTGACCTGGCCGACAACCTGCGGTCCGCCGCCGCCCGCAACGTCCGCACCCACCTGCAAAAGCTGGTGGAAGAAGGCCGGGTATCTGAGGCGTCGTCCACCTACACCATGAGCGACAGCGGGCAGTGAACTACGAAAGGCGGACGATACGGTTCGGAAGCGGCGGGCCGGGCTGCGGCCTGATGGCGGGCGTGTGGCTGGCTGCCATCGGGGCGGTGCTGATTTCGCCAGTGGGCGCGTGGATTATCAAGGGCATCGGCTGGCTGCTGCTGGGCATCGGTGTGCTGGTGGTGGTGCTGACCATCGTCAGCTGGCTGACGAGCAGGCGGCGGGAGCGTTGACGAAGCGCCGCTAGGAATGAGTCTCATCTATACGGACAATGTCGGCCTGCATAACTGCAACTGCCTGAAGCAACTGTTGCAGTAACTCGTCGGTGCGCTGCCAGGATTCTTCCATGAATTGATATTCTTCATCGAAGTACTGGATGTCTTCCTCCACCCGCTGCTGGTTCTCCTCCGCCCGCCGTTGGTTCTCCTCCATCCGCTGTTGGTTCTCTTCCATCCGCTGTTGACGCGCCGCCATTCGCCGTTGACGCGTCGCCATTCGCTGTTGACGCGCCGCCATTTCCTGGGCTAGTACGGCAGAAAGCTGCGTAAGAATTTCCAGGGTATTGACCCGGTCTTCTATGTTTCCCTGATCCTGCATTTTCCCTGACTCTGCGGGACAAGTCACCGCTTTGTTGAATTCAGATGGCCCGGAGCCCCAAGTTTCCTGTCCGACGCAGGCCATCATTATCATACAATGGTCAGCCAATGGTCAGCGTTGCGGGAGCGCCATTACGACCCTACACGGTTGGGGTCCTTCTCCAGCAGCTCGATGCGGATGTTGCCTGGAGCCACCACGAAGGCGATCCTCACGCCCGGGCGGATTTCGTGGGGTTCCGAGGTGAACTCGGCGCCCTTGGCCCGCAGTTCGGCAGCGGCATCGTCCAGGTTCTCGACCCGGAGGCCAAAGTGGTCCAGGCCCTTGTGGGGATGGTCGGCGCTGGGCGTGGTGTCTTCGGCGCAGCGGGCGATGAAGATGTCGAGGCCGTTCAGGTCCAAGTCCACGCGCGGGTTGCCGTCGGACTGCACCGACTCCACGATCCGCGCCCCGAACATCTCGTTGAAGTATTGTGCGGTCTCCATTGGCTCCGGGCTCAGCAGGTGAATGTGGTCGTAGGTGTAGAAAGCCATCGATCTTTCCCCCTTGTATATTCTGGACGGTGGTACAGGTGCCGCTTCACAGCGTTGACGTAGGGGCGGGTTTCAAACCCGCCCCTACTACACAGTACAGTGAGCGTGAAAACGCCGCTTACCGCGACAGGCCGTAGGGAATGGCCTTGACCGCCGGGTCTTCAGACTGGTTCATCGTCTCGGTCAATCTGACTATGAGGCCGCTCATGGCCGTCTCGCCCCAGTACCACTCGTGGATTTCGCGGTCGTCCGCGCCCGGGCGCTGCTCCATACGCGCCTCGTAGTAGAAGGCCTTGAGGTCGTCCACGCAGTAGCGGATGAACTGGGGCAGGCCGACGTCGCCGGGCCGCCCGTCGTAGTCCGTGTCCTCCCCGGCGGTGTAGCCTTCCAGGAAGCGCACGACGCCCCGGAACCGTCGCTGCGGCACGCCGCTGACTCCGACGGCGGTGCGCCCGCCGTTCTTCTCGATCCAGCGCTCGTAGTAGGGCCGCAGGGCTGTAAGCTCGTCGGCCGGGTTGAGACCCTTGGCCGCGTCGGAGCGCTCCGCTCCCGATGCTTGCAGAAGGTCTGCCGGAACTGTGTCGTCCTCGAATTCCTCCAGCACCGGCCCTTTCTCGGCGTCCAGCAGGTCGAAGGCGGCCTTCATTACCTGGTGCTGGATGAGCGGGTCGCCAGCCCGTCCCAGGGCGTTGCCGAAGGCGTAGGGAACCCACAGCATCCGGGGCGGCTTGGTCCGCTCGGCGTGTTCCTTCACGAACACGACGCCGGTGGTGCTGATTCCGGCTCCCTCGAAGCACCTGGCAAGCACGCTGACCGCGTGCGAGCAGAGGGGTCAAGTGGGTGTGAGGAACACCACATCCACCCCTTCGGACGCCATCTTCTGTGCCACTTCAGGCCCGGTCTCCTCAACCACCGTGGTGGTGTCCCGGAGAGCGCCCATGTAAGAGTAGTAGTTGTCGGCCAGAGAGCCGATGACGCCCTGCTCCCGCAGTTCTTCCAGCCGGTCCATGGGGAAGGTGACGTTGATGTCGCGGTAGATGCCGGTGTGGTCGAACCCGATGCTCACATGGCTCTGGATGATGTCCGCCGCCGGAGTGCCGCGCGGTATCACGCGATAGGAGCAGTCGCCGCCCTGGGGGTTGGTTATGAAGGGCTTGTCATCCCGCAGGTGCAGCCCGGCCGATGTGACCAGCGCCACCCGGCTCTCGCTGAGGGGCTTGCGCATCGGCGCCCACGGGGTATCGTCGTGCTCCATGCACGGGAACATTTGCAGCATCCGCCGCTGCACTTCGCTGAGGGTCTCAAGCCTGGGCATATTCGCACCTGCCGTTAGATTTGGGATTATGTGTGTTCGAGGGCGTTGCAGAAAGGCAGCTTATGGTTGTGAAGCGCCTTCCAGCATCGCATCCAGTCTATGATGTTGGAGCCAGCGAGTTCTCGATGACCTTCTGGTAGATATGCAGCATATAGTGTAGCCACGCCGCCATGTCCGGCCAGTTTTCCGGGGCGGTTGCGTCGAACTCCCGCTTGGCGTCAAAGCTGCCGTATATATCGTTCCACTCTGTGCCAGGTTGGAAGTTCAGCCGTCCATTGAAGGCGTCGCCAATTGCCTTCTGGAATGATGCCCTGATCGATGCTATCCGAGGCTCCGCTTCTTCGGAGGATTCGCCCTTGCGCCCGCGCAGCCACAACCCGACTGCTCCGTTCAGCACCGCCAGCGATACGTTGAGATCAACGGACTCGACCGGAATCCAGACATAGCTCCGTCCCCACCCGGCCGGAACGCCGTCATCGGGATAGAGTTCCGCGTACTTAGTCCAGAAATCCCGCCGGAACTGTACGGCATCGCTCGTCATACCTGCCTCCTGTACTATGAGCCAGGATACGAAACCCTGGAGGGCCGCTGCTTCCACTGTTGCCCGTTGGCATCCAGGAATGTCCTACTGCTTTATGGGCGAATGTTGTGCTATCGTAGCGTTGGGCGGTTCGGGTGTCAAAAGCCCCATCCGCATATGATTGGGAGCTGGAGCACATGACGCCAACCGTTGTTGTCGCCGGGGTTCGCAGCGGGGTGGGCAAGACCACCATCGCCACCGGCATCATGGGCGCGCTGACCCGGCGGGGGTTTGCCGTGCAGCCCTTCAAGGCCGGGCCGGACTACATAGACCCTTCGTATCACCAAGTGGCCTGCGGGGTGCCTTCCCGCAACCTGGACACCTGGCTACTGCCTCACCCCACGGTGCTGGAGCTGTACGCCAAGGCGTCGGCCCGGCGGCAGATTTCCGTGGTTGAGGGCGTGATGGGCCTGTTCGACGGCCACTCCAGCCTCGACGAGGAAGGCTCAACCGCCCAGTTGGCAAAGCTGATTGGCGCTCCGGTCATACTGGTAGCCGACGCATCCAAGGTCGCCCGCAGCGTGGCCGCCGAAGTGCTGGGATACCAGCGGTTCGACCCGGCCCTGAATGTGGCCGGGGTGATACTCAACGGAGTCGCCAGCGACAGGCATCTGGAGTTCTGCAAGCCCCAGATCGAGGCTACCACCGGCCTGCCTGTGCTGGGCTACCTGCCCCGCCGCCCTGAGTTCGAGCAGCCGGAGAGGCACCTGGGCCTGATTCCTACCGTCGAGGGAACCGTGGCCCGCCAGTGGTACGACGCCCTGATTGCCCAGATTGAAGAGACCATAGACGTGGGCCGCATCGCGGAACTGGCCGGGATGGTCGCACCGCCAGCGCCTTCCGCTCATCCTGAGCTTGTCGAAGGACGCCACCCGCAGGTCTATCCCTCGGAGCCGCAGCCCAAGCGGGCTGTGATAGCGGTGGCGCAAGACAAGGCTTTCAATTTCTACTACCAGGACTCTCTGGATTTGCTGGAAGCGTGGGGAGCCGAAATCGTCCCTTTCAGCCCATTGGAGGACGCCAGCCTGCCGGAAGGGGCGGGCGGCGTCTACCTGGGCGGCGGGTTCCCGGAAATGTTCGCCGCAGAGCTGTCGGCCAACCGCCCGATGCTGGACTCCATCCGCCAGGCGGCGGAGCGGGACGTCCCGATCTACGGAGAGTGCGGCGGCCTGATGTACCTGGGCCGCAGCCTGACCGGGTTCGACGAAGTGGCCTATCCCATGGCCGGGCTGATACCGGCGGTGTCTGCCATGTCGCAGTCGCGTCTGTCCCTCGGCTACCGCGAGGTGGAGGCCCGCGCCGACGGCCCGCTCCTGCCTGCCGGGCAGCAGGTGCGAGGCCACGAGTTCCACTGGTCTACGCTGGAACAGCCGCCGCAGGACGGCGAATCGGTCTACCGCGTGGTCAATCAGGGCGGCCGGCCCGACGGCTTCCGCGCCGGGAGCGTCTGGGGCACTTACGTACACGTCCACCTGGGTAGCGCGCCGGGCCTGGCCCTCCGCTTCGTCGAAACCTGCGCCGCCCGCAGTTCCATCTGACGGTCTGAACTGTGATTCACTTGATTGAATGATGACCATGATTCAGAAGCATTCCATCAGAGAAATCCCATAATCAAACAAATCACAGTTCAGATAAGAGAGTGAGGGTGAAAGCCTCGCGGCCAAATCAACATTATTCCCCTCTCCCACTGGGAGAGGGTTAGGGTGAGGGAAGTATGACCACCAGCAATCAGGAAAACGCCACCACGAGGTCGGAACCCGGCCCCCAGTCCGTAACCGGCCCGCGCATCAACAAGGGCCTGGTCATCGTGAACACCGGCACCGGCAAGGGCAAGACCACCGCCGCCATGGGCGTGATGCTGCGGGCCTGGGGCCGCGACATGAAGGTCATCATGCTCCAGTTCATCAAGCACACCACGGCCAACTTCGGCGAGCAGCGCGCCGCCAAGAAGATGGACATCGAAGTGCGGGCTATGGGCGACGGCTTCACCTGGCGCTCCAAGGACCTCGATAATTCCGCCGACCTGGCCCGCGCCCACTGGGAGGACTGCAAGGAAGTCATCGCCAAGGGTGAGCACGATGTGGTGATTCTCGACGAGTTCACCTACGCCCTGCACTACGGCTGGGTGCCGGTGGATGATGCGCTGGAAACCCTGCGCAACCGGCCCGAGATGATGCACGTCATCATCACTGGCCGCAACGCCCCGCCGGAGCTGGTGGACTTCGCCGACCTGGTCACCGAGATGACTCTGGTAAAGCACCCCTACCATGTGGGCATCAAAGCCCAGCCGGGGATCGAGTTCTAGCAGGAATTGCGGCGCAGGCCGAATGTGGCGGGCGCATCCCAAGGCTTCCGGCTGTAATGGCGTAGGGCGCCGCTTTGCGTACAGTAATAACCAGCAGCCCACCCTTCACTGTCTATTCGACAACCGCAAAGCCACGCTTTATAGTTGACTGAAGATGCGCTCTCATGTCTGTCCCTCCCAGAGGCAGAGAGCATTGGAATTTGCGGGAAATGCAGCCCACCAACGACGAAATCGCCCAACTGTTCCAGAATCTGGGCGCCCTGCTGGAAATGAAGGGCGACTCGGCGTTCAAGATTCGCGCCTACCGGCGGGCTGCGGATACCATCCACCAGCTTACCGTTCCGCTGGCCCAGGCCGTTCATGACGGGCAGAAGCTGACCGGCATCCCGGGCATCGGTAAGGCCATCAGCGACAAGATTCACGAGCTGGTGACCACCGGCAAGGTGCGGACCTACGAGCGCGCGAAATCGGAAGTGCCTGAAGGCGCCCTGAATTTGCTGGCAATCCCCGGCATCGGCCCCAAGACCGCCATGCTCATCGGCACTGAATTGGGCATCAGCACGGTCGAGGGCGTGGAGCAGGCGGCAGCAGACGGTCGCCTGGCAACCCTGCCCCGCATGGGCAAACGAGCCGCGGAAAGCATTCTCCGCCACATCCAGGCCACCCGAAGCATGGGCGGGCGCACCCCCATCGGCGAGGCGCTGCCCGCCGCCGAGTCGGTCATGGCCGCCCTGCGCGACAGCGACCCGGATATTACGTTGCTGACCCCGGCGGGCAGCCTGCGCCGTTGGGAGGAAACCATCGGCGACGTTGATTTGGTGGCTGTTACCCGGCAGCCGGAGGAACTGGGGCGCTGCCTGGCAGACCTTCCCGAAGTGCGAGAGGTGCTGGTCAACGGCTCCCGCAAGACCAGCGTCATTGTCGAACCTGGACTCCAGATTGACCTGCGCACCGGAGAGACCAATTCCATCGGCGCGATGCTGCAATACTTCACCGGCAGCCAGCAACACAACATCCGCCTGCGCGACTTCGCCAACCGCATGGGGCTGTCCCTGAACGAATACGGAATCACCGGCATCGAGTCCGGGGAGGTGGAATACTTCGCCGACGAAACGGCCTTCTATGCCCGGCTGGGGCTGCCCTGGATTCCCCCGGAACTGCGGGCCGGGATGTGGGAGCTGGACGCGGCGCAGCAAAATTGTCTGCCCCAACTGGTGGAATCCCGCCACCTGCGCGGCGACCTGCACGTCCACAGCGAATGGAGCGACGGCAGCGACCCCATAGAGACGATGGTGGCGACAGCAGCGTCTTTGGGATACGAGTACGTGGCCCTCACCGATCACTCACAGGGCTTGGGCGTCGCCAACGGCCTCACCCCGGAGCGGCTGGCCGCCCAGCGGGAGGTTCTGCTCCAGCTGCAAGACCGGTTCGACATACGTATCCTGGCCGGTTCCGAGGTGGACATCCGCGCCGACGGGCGCATGGACTTCCCCGACGAGGTGCTGGCGGAGTTGGATGTGGTGGTGGCGTCGGTGCACAACGCCATGTCGCAGGACCGCGACACCATGACCAGGCGCATCATATCGGCGATGGAACACCCCTCCGTGACCATTATCGGCCACCTGTCCACCCGGCTGCTGGGGCAACGACCGCCCTCGGACTTCGACCTGGAAGCGGTGTTGCAGGCGGCGCGGGACACCGGCACGGCCCTGGAAATCAACGCATCTCCGGCCCGGCTGGACCTGCGCGACACCCATGCCCACCGCGCCCGCGAACTGGGTGTGCCGCTGGTCATCAACACCGACTCACACCACCATTCCGAGTTGTCAGCCGGACGGTTCGGCATAGCCGTGGCCCGGCGCGCCTGGTGTGAGCCGCGACATATCCTGAACGCCCTGCCATTGGACGATTTTCTGCGATTCATCCGCGCACCCAAACCTGACCGTCTCAAAGTATTCGACGAAATTGTAGCCACCAGAAATCTTTCCCATGAGTTTGCCACGGGGCCAGGGTAAACCGAGATGCCGCCTGAGAATTTTTCTGAACCCTTCTCCATCGGCGGCGTTGCCGTTATTCCTGTTTTTCCGGATGAGCACGATCCCCGCCAGCATATAACGGATGCCAGTGCGTATTTCCTGGAGCAATTGGCGGCGGGTGCTCCCTGGCACCGGGCTTTGTTGGAAGCGATGGGGATGTGGACGCTGCCCGAAGAAATTTGGAAGGGGCGGAGGTACAAGTACATCGTGGGGCGCGAGGCGTTCGATTGGCTGCTGCTGGCGGAACGGCTCTGCGCCGAAGCGGAGGACGCCATCCCAACAGAGGAACTGGAGATGCTCCTCTTCCACGGCGTGCTGCCCGAACCCATAGAAGGCGACGAACTTCGCTCGCTGCTGGGCGCCAGCAAGCACCAGGGATACCTGAACTACCACTACGGCATCGTCCTGGAAGAAGCGTTGCAATTGGCCGCCGAAGAAAGCACTCGCAAGAGGCACACGTCCCGCGGCTATTCAGACAGCGAGGAATTAGTGGAAGACGCCTTCCGTCATCTGTATATCGATTCCCGCTCCAACCTGCTGGACGAATTTCGCCGTTCAGCCGGACTCGACCAACGCCGCAGCCTCTCTCTCACCAACCTCAAGGAGTTCACCTACTGGCTTCACAAACGCAGGGTCAACTACTGGGATCCGGCCCGTGTCGCCTCTGACACCCGATTGGCTATCCGCCGCCTGGAGGCGCTTCAGGAATCGGCCACATTATTCACCGTTCCCCAATAGACGCCCCACGCTTCCCGGTGTTATATTTGCCTCAATTGCCTCTAGGCGTTTTTCGTTGCCTGCCTCGACTGCTTCAACGGGACTCCCCTATTTGCCGCCGGAATGGCCGGCCCCGGAGTTTGTGATTACCGATGACTTCCGGCCAGATGTCACGCGTTTATGAGCCAGCCGCGGTGGAACGGCGCATCTATCAGAATTGGATGGATAAGGGGTACTTCCACGCCAACCGCGAATCAGGCAACCAGCCCTACACCATCATCATGCCTCCGCCCAACGTCACCGGCGAGCTGCACCTGGGCCACGCGCTGGAGAAGGCTTTAGAGGACGCCCTCATCCGCTACCGGCGCATGACCGGCACGCCGACGCTGTGGCTGCCAGGCACCGACCACGCCGGCATTGCGACGCAGTGGGTCGTGGAGCGGCAGTTGCTTGACGAGGGAACCAACCGCCATGATGTGGGCCGCGACGCCTTCGTGGAGCGTGTCTGGGAGCACGTCGAGAAGTCCGGCGGCATCATTCACGAGCAGTCACGGCGGCTGGGTATCTCCGCAGACTGGGAGCGGCACAAGTTCACGCTGGAGCCAGGCCCCAGCCATGCCGTCCGCACCACCTTCGTCAGCCTGTACGAAAAGGGCCTGATTTATCGCCACGAGCGCATCATCAACCGCTGCGTCCGCTGCGCGACCGCCCTCTCCGACCTGGAAGTTGACTACCAGGACGTGGACGGACAGCTCTACCACATCCGCTACCCGCTGGAGGATGACCCCGACAGGGCCGTGACCGTCGCCACCACCCGCCCGGAGACGATGCTGGGCGACACCGGCGTAGCCGTCCACCCCGACGACCCGCGCTACGACGGCATCCGGAGTCGCAACGTCGTCCTGCCCATCATGGGCCGTGTCATCCCAGTGGTGGGCGACGAAGCCATTGACCCGGAGTTCGGCACCGGCGCGCTGAAGGTCACGCCAGCCCACGACCCGGTGGACTTCGAGGTGGGCCAGCGGCACCGGCTGGACGCTCCCAACGTCATCGGCGAAGACGGCAACATGACCGGGGTGGCTGGCAAGTACGCCGGTGTGGAGCGTTTCGAGGCCCGCCGTCGCGTGGTGGAGGAACTGGAATCGCTGGGAGTGCTGGAAAAAGTCGACTCGCACCGCCACTCCGTCGGCCACTGCCAGCGCTGCGCCACGGTGGTCGAGCCGCTCATCAGTATGCAGTGGTTCGTCAACGTGGGCAGCCACCAGCAGCCCGACAGCATCTCGGGCAAGGCATACCGCGCCGTTACCGAGGGTGACATCCGCATCGTCCCGGAGCGGTTCACCCGCGTATACCTCAACTGGCTGGAGAACATCCGCGACTGGTGCATCAGCCGCCAGCTCTGGTGGGGCCATCGCATCCCGGTCTGGTACTGCGGCGCCTGCATCTACCTGACCGTCGCAATGGAAGACCCCGACGCCTGCGAAGCCTGCGGCTCCACTGACATCCGGCAGGACCCCGACGTACTGGACACCTGGTTCAGCTCCGGCCTGTGGCCCCACTCCACGCTGGGCTGGCCGGAGGAAACTGACGACTTCGATTACTTCTACCCGACGACGGTGCTGGAAACGGGCTACGACATCCTGTTCTTCTGGGTGGCCCGCATGATAATGCTGGGCATCGAGAACACCGGCAGGGCCCCATTCAACACCGTCTACCTGCACGGCCTCATCCGCGACGGCTCCGGCGCGAAGATGAGCAAGACCCGTGGCAACACCATGGACCCCCTGGACCTGGTGGAGAAGTACGGCACCGACGCCCTCCGCTTCGCCCTCACCACCGGCACCGCGCCGGGCAACGACCTGCGCTTCACCGAGAACCGCCTGGAAGCGGGCCGCAACTACGCCAACAAGATATGGAACGCCTCCCGCTTCGTCATCAGCCAGCTCGAAGGCAAGCACGACCTTGAAGGATGGAGCAATGTCACCCCGGAACACCGCGAAGACCGCTGGATTGTCAGCCGCCTCGACCGGGTGACCGCCGACGTGAACCGGGCGCTGGAGAGCTTCGAGCTGGGCGACGCGCAGCAACGGCTCCACGAGTTCATCTGGAACGACTACTGCGACTGGTACATCGAAATGGCGAAGATTCGGGTCCGCAATGGCAGCGAACCCTCGCCCCTGCCCACGCTGGCCCATGTGCTGGAGCGAATCCTGCGCCTGCTGCATCCCTTCATGCCCTTCATCACCGAGGAAATTTGGCAGACACTCAAGTCGGAGTTGCCCGAAGAAGGCGATGCCCAAGCGGATTCGATAATGGTCGCTCCCTACCCCGCATCCGGTGGGCGCACTGACCCGGCGGCGGAGGAAGAAATTGCCCTGGTGCAACAGGCAGTGCGGGCCGTCCGCAACACCCGCGCCCAACTGCGCATCCCGGCCGCGCAGCGCCTGGAAGCCCTCGTTGAGGCTAACGGGCAGCGAGCGGCCATTGAAGCCGAGGCCGACGTTATCAGCGCCATGTCTCGGATCGAGCCGCTGCATATAGTTGAGAGCGCAAGCGAAGGCGATACCGGCGGCGCAGGCGTGACGCTGGTGGTCAGCCCGCTGGTCGTCCGGCTGCCCCTGGAAGGCGTGGTGGACCTGGACGCCGAGGGCGAGCGCCTGCGCTCCGAACTGGCCGACTGCGCCCGCAACCTGGAGCGGGTCGAGAAGCTGGTCGCCAACCCCAACTTCCGCGAAAAGGCCCGCCCCGACGTGGTGGAAACGGAAGAGGCCCGGCTGGCCGAACTCCGCGACCGCAAGCAACGGCTCGACGAAATCCTGGAGCAGTTGGGGCGGTAGTTCCCTCGTGTTGAAGAGGATAGCGCATCCCAAATTCCCTCTCCCTGAGGGAGAGGGTTAGGGTGAGGGGGAAATCTTAACAGCCATGCCGCAGCGACTAGGCATCATCGGTCACCCCATCGGCCACTCCATTTCGCCCCTTTTCCAGCAGGTGGCGTTGGACGCCATCGGGTTCGATGGCGCTTACGAAGCCTGGGACGTTGCGCCCGACGGCGTGGGCGAGTTCGTCGCTGGCCTGCGCGCTCCGGGAATCCTGGGCATCAACGTGACCGTTCCCCACAAGGAAGCGGTCATACCCTTCCTCGACGAGGTGGACGACTGGGCTTCCACCGCCGGGGCGGTCAACACCATCGTCAACCGCGACGGGCGCCTGACCGGCCACAATACCGACGGCATAGGTTTCCTGCGGGCGCTGCGCGACGGCGCAGGGTTTGATCCCCGGGGCCGCGACGTGCTGGTACTGGGCGCAGGCGGCTCGGCGCGAGGCGTCGTCTACGCTCTGGCCCGGGCCGGAATCGCCCAACTGTTTATTGCCAACCGCACCCTGGAGCGGGCGGAGCGGCTGGCGAGTATTGCCATTGACAGCGGCGTCGCAGCGGAAGCAATGGTGCTTTCCGACGCCCCCGGGGCCACAAGGGAAGTGTCCCTCATCGTCAACTGCACCTCTATGGGCATGGTTCACGGGCCGGACGAAGACGGCTCGCCCTTGTCCGCCGCCGACATACCCTCCACCGTCCTGGTCAACGACCTGGTGTATAATCCGCTGGAAACGCCGCTGCTGCGCGAGGCGGCCCGCGCCGGGGCCGCCACCCTGGGCGGCATCCAGATGCTGGTCTACCAGGGAGCCGCCTCCTTCGAGATGTGGACCGGCCACGACGCGCCCGTAGCCGTCATGCTGGAAGCCGCCACCGCCGCCATGCGGGCTAGAAGTTAGTCTAACCACAGAGGACACAGAGAGCGCAGAGAAGGACTATGAAAAATCTCTGTGGCCTCTGTGTTCTCTGTGGTTAATCTTGGTAATAATGGGATAGTATGGTTCGTTTTGTAACTGCCGGGGAATCCCACGGCCAGGGCTTGGTCATCATCGTCGAGGGCGTGCCTGCCGGGTTGCCCATTGACGAGGACTATATCGGTGTCCACCTGGCCCGACGCCAGAAAGGGTACGGGCGCGGCGGACGTATGCTCATTGAGCAGGACTGGGCGCACATCATATCCGGCGTGCGCCACGGCGCGACGCTGGGCAGCCCCATCGGTATGAGCATCGAAAACCGCGACTGGGCCAACTGGGAAGAGGCGATGTCGGTGCGCCCCCCGGCCTATCTTGAAACTGGAGGCGAGCCGCAAAGCCCGCGGAGCCAGCGCGTGACCCGACTGCGCCCAGGCCACGCCGACCTGCCCGGCGCGATGAAATACGGCTTCAACGACGTGCGCAACGTGCTGGAGCGGGCCAGCGCCCGCGAGACTGCCGCCCGCGTCGCCGCCGGCGCCATCGCCCTGCGGCTGCTGGAAGAGTTCGGCGTCGCGGTGCACAGCCACGTCCTTTCCATTGGCGATGTAAAGGCCGCCCCGCCTGAGAAAATAGACTGGCAGGCCGTCGAGGAATCGCCGGTGCGCTGCGCCGACCCCGCCGCCGCCGAGCGCATGATCGCCGAGATTGACGCCGCCCGCGACGCCGGCGACACCGTGGGCGGCATCGTCGAAGTGCTGGCGGAGAACGTGCCTATCGGCCTCGGCTCCCACGTGTCATGGGACAGGAAGATAGACGGGCGCGTTTCCCAGGCCCTAATGTCCATCAACGCCGTCAAGGCCGTGTCCATCGGCCCCGGCTGGGACATCGTCCACCAGCGCGGCTCCCAGGTGCAGGACGTCATCGAGCCGGTGACCGACCCCGACCGGCCGTGGCAACGCAGCACCAACAACCTGGGCGGCACCGAGGGCGGCATGACCAACGGGATGCCCCTGGCGGCGCAGTTCGCCATCAAGCCCATCGCCACGCTGATGAGCCCGCTGCCCTCGGTGGACCTGGACACGGGCGGCGAGGTGCAGGCCCACTACGAGCGCTCCGACATCTGCCAAGCCCCGCCCGCCTGCGTCGTAGGCGAAGCAATGGTAGCCCTGGTTCTGGCCGAAGCCTTCATGGAAAAGTTCGGCGGCGACTCCATATCCGAAACCCGCCGTAACTACGAGGGCTACATGAACACCGTCGGGCCGCGCGTGCGCTGGGAATGATAAGAGACAGCAGAAATGCCGCGGACACCATGTGGGAGGATTCCCGGCGTGGTTAGTGATGTATTTGGGTGGGGAGTGAGAGTAGGTCAACTCCGGGCTCTTGGCCTCCAGCCGATTAGCCATTCTTTGGCATACCGGAGTATTAGTGCTCGGCTCCCCAACCCTTCAATTTCCGAGCTTTCTTGTTCGGTAATCCATTGGTCAAGGTACGGGTAGGCGTCCTTGGCCATCGTATCCAAGGGCGGATGCTCTATTAGGTCGATTTCATCGATTTCTTGTTTCAGGGTGGCAATTGCTTCCCCCAGCGGGGATTTGGCAAGACTGGAACGGAATTGTAGAACTTCGGTGTGTAGTTGGACTTCTAGGTCTTCGAGTTGTTGCCTTTGTGTATTGCAACTACACCCCAACTCCTCGAACGACTTTTGTAAGAGATAGTGTGTGAAGGCGTCGTCGAAATCCTCTTCCACTTCTTCATCTTCCACCCATGAGAGACCCAATCTGAATATGGCACCTCGCCAAGTTTCAATTCTGATCAGGTCCTGATAAGAGGAATGCGGGCTCTGCTGTATCCACTCCACCTCATAGATTTCTTCCACCCTTGCCAGGTCGTTGACGATTTTCTCAACTAAGTCCGATTCATCCCAGTCTAGGTGAGTATGCCCCAAAGTTCTCATCTGCTGTCACCGCCCCAATCCTGATAGTAAGGATCGCGATCGTTGATCGAAATCGGACGTTTGTCAAGACCTTTCCTGAACAGTGTTAGAATATGCTGGCTTCGATGGATGGGGGTTTTCAGGCAATGAAGTCTGATTCTCAATCTGACCTGAAGGTTGTGACCACGCCGACATTCGAGTGGCTGGCCGAGAATGCTCGACAATGCCGCCATCGGATGCTCGTTGCAAGTCCCTTTGTCAATAGCGGAGTGATTCAGGTAATGGATCTTACCCAGGGAAGTGTCACCAGAAGCCTGATTACTCGAACAGACTTGCGGGATTTCGCTACAGGTGCTTCCAGTTTGGAGGCCCTTTGCATATTGGCCAAGAACGGGGTAGAGGTTAGCTCTCTCGGTGGTCTTCACGCAAAGATGTACATTTTCGACGACACATGCGCTCTGGTGACCTCGGCAAACGCTACCAACTCCGGATTGCGACGCAATCTAGAATGCGGCCTGGCAACCAGAGATAGCAGGATAGTAGCCCAACTTTCTAGGACATTGCTAAGGGGATTCGACTTTGAAGTCCCGAGATTGATGAATGCGCCAGCGCTAGAACGCTTAAAATTGGCTCTTTCGTCAGTTAAGGCATCAATATCCCAAGCCACACAGGTTCATGTTACGGACGCCGAGCCGGAATTTTCGGTGACCGACGACGATGCACTTCTGGCTGGATTCCGTGGTTGGACAAACCTCGCACTGAGAGGGGTGTTGGCACTACCTCCTGGGAATTTCGAACTAGAAGAATTGGTTAAGGTCTGCGAACCACTGGCAACCCTGGAATACCCGAAGAACCGTCATGTTCAAGCGAAGATTCGCCAGCAGCTTCAGATATTGCGGGGACATGGAATTGTGGAGTTTGTGAACTACCAGGGAGTTTACCGGCGCACAATGTAAAGATGGCTTAGAAACTATCTCATAACTCGTAGCAGGCCGGGAACCGTCATTCCTGCGAAAGCAGGAATCCAGTGCCTTCGTTTGCTTTCTGGCCTATTTCGGCGAAGCATTGGCGTTTTGAGATAGTTTCTTAGTCCGGAAATCAGTGGGTGAGCCACTACTGCCACAGGTCTAAGCAGTTGCTGCTGGATGGTCTACACCACCACAGTGAGATTATTCATCAAACTCTGGGAGTGAAAAGCACATGAAATTCGGCGTCACCATGTTCCCCAACAATCTCGCGGATGTTGCCAGCGGGGCGCGACTGGCCGAGGAAATGGGCTTCGACTATGTGGGCATCGCCGACTCGCAGTCTTTGGCCCGCGAGTTGTACGTAACCCTGGGCGTTGTGGCCGCGTCCACCGATCGGGTGATGCTGGGGCCTACGGTCAGCAATCCCCTCACTCGACATCCGGCAGTTGCCGCCTCTGCCATCGCCTCGATTAACGAGCTTTCCGGCGGCCGCGCCTTCCTGGGCCTCGGCAGCGGCGACAGCGCGGTGCTGAACCTGGGGCTGCGCCCGGCGCGGCTGGCCGAGTTGCATCACTACATCCAGACCGTCCGCGAGATGCTGGCCGGGGAGACCAGCGAGTACCGGGGCGACCGGGCCCACGTGCGCTGGGCCAACGCTGCAATCCCTGTCGCCATGTCCGCCGAGGGGCCGCGCACCCTGGCCATGGCCGGGGCCGTCGCCGACGCCGCCATCATCCACACCGGCCTGACCGCGGAGGTGCTGGACGATACGGTGGCCCGCATCCGCGAGGGCGAGCGCGCCGCCGGACGCGAGAAGGGCGCCACGGACGTCTGGGCCTTCGCCAAGTGCAACATCGCCGATAACCGTGACGACGCCATCGGGGAAATCAAGATGGCCCTGGCCGCCTCCGGCCATCACGCCTTCCGCTTCACCCTCGAGGGCAAGAACGTGCCGGAAGAACTGCGCGAGCCGGTATCCATCCTGCACCGCGAATACGAGGCCGCCGAGCACGAGCAGGTGGGCCACACCCGCAACGCCACGCTGACCGACGAGCTGGGCCTGACGGACTACTTCGCCGACCGTTTCGCCGTGGCCGGAACCCCCGAGGAGTGCCGCGACAAGGCCCGCGCCATCTTCGACTCAGGCGTGGACGCGCTGCTGATAACCGCGATCGGCCCCTCGCCGGAAACCATCATCCGCCGCTTCGGCCAGGAAGTCATCGCGCCGCTGCGGGCAGGGTAGACCGTTCGCTCATATCTCAAGGAACCCCGCGCTCCCTGAAGGGTCTGTCGTGGGCTGGCCGTGCTATCATGGGGCGAAGTATGTTTGTCCGCTCAGGCAGACGGGTAGTTGAGTAGAACGTGTCTCACGGACTGTTCATCGTTTTCGAGGGTGGCGAGGGATCCGGAAAGAGCACACAGGTGGAGCGGCTTTACCGGCGGCTTGCGGAAACTCAGCGGAAGGCGCTGCCGGTAAGGGAGCCGGGCACTACACCCCTCGGCCTGCACCTGCGGGAGTACCTGAAGAGCAAGCAACCGTTGACGCCGGAATCCGAGTTGCTGCTGTTCGCCGCGGCGCGGGCCCAGTTGGTTGCCGACCATATCCGGCCCAGCCTGGAACGCGGATTCATCGTCATGTCGGACCGCTTCTCCGGTTCCACCGTCGCCTACCAGGGCTATGGCCGGGCCGTCCGGCGCGACGTCATAGACTACCTTAACGATTACGCCACCGGCGGCCTGAACCCTGACGTAACCTTCCTGCTGGACATTGACCCTGAAGAGGGGCTGCACCGAGTCGGCAAGCCGCAGCTTCAACTGGCCCTGTCGCCCGACGCTTCCGCCGAGGTGGGCCGGGCCGACGTTGAAGGACACCGCCGTTTTGAAGACCAGCCCCTGGCCTTCCACAACCGGGTGCGTAGGGGCTACCTCGACTTGGCGAAAGACAATCCAGGCTGGCGCACTCTCGACGCCCGGCTGCCGGAAGAAGAACTGGCCGAACAGGTATGGGACATCGTTCTGCCGCTACTGCCCCGGCTGACCTCGGACCCGCCTGTCGTTTCGACCCCGGCCCTGCTCTAGTCAAAGCGAAAGCCCCTCCGATGAACGGAGGGGCTTAAACACTCTGTCAGGCCCATTGCGCGAGCCGTCCTGTCGGCCCGCTAATCGTCGTCGGCGGCCACCAGGTCCGCCTCGGCTATCCTCTCGCGGACGTGAGCCAGCATCTTGCGGACACGGCCCAGGTCGGGGAAGACGTTGCCTTCGCCTTTCTTATCGTAGATGCGCTCGCCGTCCACGAACACCTCCATGATGCTCTGGCCGCGAGGGGAGATTGCTACTGCTGCATCCGGGCCGAAATGCCGGAAAAACTCGTTTGCCATCCACGTGGCAGTACCGAGATGCTGTCAACTGACGCAGTAGGTAATCTCAATCTGGACTTTGCCTTCCATGTTGTCCTCCGGGGATGTTCAGGATGCCCCCAGTTTAGCGTCCCGCCCGTCGCGGCGCAAGTCGAATCTGGCTGAAATAAGGAACGCCCTCACCCTAGTCCTCTCCCGGTGGGAGAGGGAACTTCTACACCCGGTAGAACATTACCGCCCGGTCGGGTTCGCGGCCCTGGCTGGTGGAGGCGACGTTGTAGCGCTGGCCCAGAATGTGCTGGAGGCGGCGTATGTGGGAGCGCTGGGGCGACAGCTTGACCGTCACTTCCTCCCCGCTCAAGACGCGGTTGGCCGCTTCTTCGGCCTCCTGCATGGCCCGCTCGATGTTGGGGGCTTCCTGGGGTTCGGCGGCCGGGGCGCGTCCGCCCCGGAACTGGCCGTTGGGGTTGCGCTGCGCCACCACGGTGCGGAGGAAGTCCTGCAACTGGGGCAGAGAGTTCTTGCGCAGTACGTACACCGGCTTGCCGTTGGCCTCGGCGATGCGCACAAGCTGTGAGCCGCGCCGGTAGTGAGTCTTGGTGGTCAGCACCAGGTCGGCGCGGCGCAGTTCGTTGACAATCTGCACTGGCGTCCCCGATTCGACCATGGCCGCTTCCAGCTTGTCGCGGCCTACGCCGAACAGGAAGACACGCACCTCCGACACCATAGCCTCTTCTTCATCGGACATTTCACCCATGGGCCGGGGCGACGGGACGGAGCGGCCCGGCTCCCGGGCGAAGTCTCTACGCCTCTCATGGCCGTAATCCCGGCCGGAGCGGCGGTCTTCCGGTTGCCTCTTGGTCCCGTTCATGGCAAAGGGCGGCGGGGCGTCGTCGTTGGCGCGGTACTCTTCCTCGGCCCGCTGCACCTCGCCGTTCTCGTCCAGCCAGCGGACTTCGGGAACGATGGGGTAGCCGCGCAGCCACTGGTCAACCACGTGGGCCACGTCGTCGTGGACAGCCAGGCGTTCCCAGCTCTGTATCTCCACCACCACGTCGAAGGTGGGCGGGGCCTTGCGCTCCAGCACCGTCTTCTGGGTGCCTCGATAGCGCGCCTCCTGGTCGCCCAAGGTTACTGTCTGAATACCGCCGACCAGATCGGACAGCGTGGGGTTCATAATCAGATTGTCCAGGGTGTTGCCGTGGGCCGTGGCGATGAGCTGCACGCCCCGCTCGGCGATGGTGCGGGCGGCGGCGGCTTCCTGTTCCGCCCCCATTTCATCAATGACGACAGTCTCGGGCATGTGGTTTTCCACCGCCTCGATCATCACGCCATGCTGCTGCGACGGCGTAGCAACCTGCATCCGCCTGGCCCGTCCGATGGCCGGATGCGGCACGTCGCCGTCGCCGGCTATCTCGTTGGAGGTGTCAACAATTACGACCCGCTTCTGGGCCTCGACCGACAGGACTCTGGCCGTCTCGCGCAGCATGGTAGTCTTGCCGACTCCCGGCCGGCCCAGCAGCAGGATATTCTTGCCGGAGAAGGCCAGGTCTTCTATCATCTTGATGGTGCCAAAGACAGCGCGTCCGATGCGGCAGGTCAGACCGATGACCTGCCCCCGGCGGTTGCGAATGGCCGAAATGCGATGCAGGGTACGCTCGATGCCAGCCCGGTTGTCATCGCCGAACTCGCCCAGCCGCTCAATGACGCTCTGCAAGTCTTCGGCGTCAATTTCCTGTGAGCTAAGTGGGGCATCGCCGCTGACGAAACGGGCTTCCGGCTCCCGGCCTAGATCCAGCACGACTTCAAGCAATTCTTCCAAGTCTCCACGCTGCCGAAGTGCTGCGGAAACACGTTCCGGCAACACGTCCAGCACCAGGTCCAGCTCTTTCCGCACTGCGTCTTGCACCGTCGCCAATATCACTCCTCCCATGGGGATGATTAATAGCCGCCTGATAGAGCCGCGACGATAAAGTCCGCCACAATATTCACCTCATTGACGTGGCAGAGGAATTGTTTTTCGCAAGGCCGACGAAATACTGATGGACGCGGGTGTCCCGGGTGAGTTCCGGGTGAAAGGACGTAGCCAGCAGGTTGTCCTGCCTTACCGCCACCGGACGCCCATCGTCGAGGCTGGCGAGAACGTCCACCTTCGAGCCGACGCGGATAACCACAGGGGCGCGAATGAAAATGCAGTTATAAGGCTCGGGGTCAAGCGGAGAAATCCGGAGGGGCTGCTCGAAGCTGTCCACCTGGCGGCCGAAGGCGTTGCGCTGAACGCTTATGTCCATCAGGCCCAGTGGCACGGGGTCCTGCTCGGTGATTTCATTAGCCAACATAATCATGCCGGCGCAGGTGCCCCAGACGGGACGGCCTTCCGCCACCATTTCGGCGACAGGCTCCCGCAAGTTGTAAATGGACATCAGGCGGCTCAGCGTGGTGCTTTCGCCACCGGGAATAATCAGGCCGTCCAGAGCCTCCAACTGCTCCGGCAACCGGACTTCACGAGTATCCGCGCCTATCCTGCGGAGGATTGCGATATGCTCCGCAAAGTCGCCCTGTACCGCTAATACGCCGATTTCCAATTCTCTGTGCCGCTGGCCCCGCTTTTGTGGAGTGTCAAGACAGTCCCGGCTGCTATATGGACCTGGCCCGGAGTGGCTTCGTTACCAGTCGCTCTTCGGCGGGGTCAACCATCAGGTTGAATATCTGTAGCGTGGTGGCCCCGAGCAGAAATTCGCCGTCAACACCAAAAATCACCGGACACGGAAACTCCCTTCCGTCGATGCCGAACTGAGCCATTCCATAACCGTATTCAACTTCACTTCCGCCCGTAATGGCGAAAGACCTGTATTCCAAGGGAGCGATGCCGTGTTTAGCAAGGAGCGATTCCGGCATTACTGAATGGGCAGCGCCGGTATCCACTAACGCGGTTACAGGAGTGAGTTCGGCGGCGCCTATCCGGCCGACGCCCACTGTCACCTCGAACAAGCCCATCCTTGCCGTTACCAACCTCGGCTCCTACACGCTCCGCGGAGCCAGCAGTTCGCCTTCGGGAATCTCGCGGACGTTGCGGCCCACCATCGGCTCACCGAGGTCCTTGGAGACTTCTGCGAGAATCTGTGGATCATTGTAGTGAGTGACGGCCTGCACGATGGCGTAGGCGCGGCTGGCCGGGTCGCCGGACTTGAAGATGCCGGAGCCGACGAACACCCCGTCTGCGCCCAACTGCATCATGAGCGCGGCGTCGGCGGGGGTGGCAACGCCGCCGGCGGCGAAGTTGACCACTGGCAGGCGGCCCTGCTCACGAGTCTGCTGAAGCAGATCGAGGGAGACCCGGAGGTCGCGGGCCTCCACCACCAGCTCGTCGTCGGGCATGGTCTGGAGCTTCCGGATGGCGTCCTGCACCGCCCTCATGTGGCGCACGGCTTCCACCACGTCGCCGGTTCCCGCTTCGCCCTTGGTGCGAATCATGGCCGCGCCTTCCGATATGCGCCGCAGGGCCTCGCCCAGGTCACGGCAGCCGCAGACGAAAGGAACCTTGAAGTCGTGCTTCCAGACGTGATGCGTCTCGTCGGCGGGGGTCAGTACCTCCGACTCGTCAATGTAGTCAACGCCGAGGGCTTCCAGAATCTGGGCTTCGACGAAATGGCCGATACGGACCTTGGCCATCACCGGAATGGTGACCGCGTCCATAATCCTGGTGATCACGGCGGGATCGGTCATGCGGGCCACGCCCCCGTCGGCGCGGATGTCAGCAGGGACGCGCTCGAGGGCCATGACCGCCACGGCCCCGGCTTCGGCGGCGATCAGGGCCTGCTCGGGGGTCACCACGTCCATGATGACACCACCCTTGAGCATCTGGGCGTGTCCAGCCTTCACGGTAAAAGTGCCGGTTAAAATATCTGCAATTGCCATTCTAGCCCCATCCTCCGGCTGGTGCTTGTCAGCTCCGCGCCGGTGTGAAATTTGTTCAGATTGCGCGGCTTTGGAGACAGGACCGCTCCATATCCAACCTGTGTCTCAGGCCTCATTATACGGGCAGCAGACTTGGTTATCAATTGCGCTCCGGCTGGGGACAACGGCAACCGCGACCTGGCGCGCTTCGATCTGACGGCGGTTTAGGCCCGCCAGCGATTCATTCGGGCGCCCGGCGGCTTCGTCGAGCCGTTGCTGGCTCACCGGGTCATCCAGGGGCAGCAGGCGCTTGAGCAGCCGGGTCTCGCCCAAGACGATGAGGAGCGAGCCGCGTTTGACCGTTCTGGCGGTGCGCTTCTCGCAGTCTGAAGTGTTGAATGATATACTTTCCAGCGCTGCGAGGACGATGTTACGGGCGGTGGAGCGGCTATGGACATAGTGTACCTGGGGTATTCTTCCTTCCGGCTGCACGCCGACGGGATGGTGGTGGTCACCGACCCGTTCCCCCAATCGCTGGGGCTGCGGATGGACGCCCGCCCGGCGGCGGTGGTCACCGTCAGCAACACGCAACCCAACCACTCGGCGGCGGACGCGGTGGCGGGCGATCCACGGGTGTTCTCGGCGCCGGGGGAGTACGAGTACAACGGCATCGTGGTGCGCGGGGTTATGACACCGCTGCCCGCGGGCGTTCCCCACGAGCGGCGCAACGTGGCCTACACCATCGAGATGGACGGGGTGAACCTGTGCCACTTGGGCGACCTGGCGCTGCCGCTGACCACACGCCAGGTGGACGAGCTGAAGCCGGTGGACGTGGTGATGGCCCCGGCGGGCGGGCAGTGCGCCATCGGCCCCGACCAGGCCCTCCAGACCATCCAGGACCTGGACCCCCGCATCGTCATCCCGATGCACTTCTCGCAGGGGCAGGCGGGCGTGACGCCGGAAGGGCCGGAAGGGTTCCTGCGGCGGCTGGGGCAGGACCAGGCGCAGCCGCAGCCCCGGCTGGTGGTCACCACGGGCAACCTGCCCGCCGACCTGCGGGTGAACCTGCTGACGCCGCCTCGCGGTTAGAGCGGGGCAATGACATACCAGCCGGATAGCCTTCGCCGGGGCACTGGATTCCCGCTTTCGCGGGAATGACGGAAGGGCGCGGG
>VXOI01000142.1 GCA_009840175.1 Chloroflexota bacterium
ATTCACCACTCCTTGCGGGTCGTACACGGGTTTTCTGGGACAGGCTCAAAAGGGATAGATCCGATGCAAGACTCCGAAACGCTAGTCCAAACCCACGCTGAAGCCGCTCATCGGCTGCTGAAGGAAGCGGACTACGAGCTTGGCCGGTGCAACATAGGCCTGACATCGGAAAAGCTGTGGGAGGCGGCCACCAGCGCCATCAAGGCCGTCTGCGTCCGCCGGGAATGGCCGCATGAGGAATACGATCACCTTCAAGAAGCCATAGACCTGTTGGTTAAGGAAACGGGGAACGATTCTCTGTACACAGGCTTCTCAATTGCCTACGACGGTCAACTGTTCGTAGGCAGCCTCGACGAGGAAGACGTAGACGCTGACCGCCCCGTAGTACGGCGGCTGGTGAATAATCTGTTGTCTGTCGCCGAAATGAAGGGCGAGTAGTATGCAAGAGATGGAAACGCCGTCTCGGAAGCACACCCGCATAGCCCTGCGTTTTGTGGCTGCCGCTGAAACTTATTTGGCAGATCGGGACATAATTCAGGCATCCGAAAAACTGTGGGGAACTACGGCTCATGCCATCAAAGTGTATTGCATCGCCCGCGGATGGAAGCATGGCAGATATGCCCACTTGTTACAGGCAATGCGACGGCTGAGCGAAGAAACACGGGATGACTTTTGGTCAGCCGGCTGCTGGCGGCATCCTCGGATGCTGGTAACTTGGATGGCTGAACAGACATAACGCCTTGCCCCGCGCGGCCCTTGCCTTTAAGATACCCATTGATGCCATTGAGGGGTACGCCCTCATCCTAACCCTCTACCTGATAGAGGGAACTTCGCCAGGGAGAACTGATCAGCATGAAAGCGGCCAGACTTGTCGGCCCCAAGCTCTTTGAGTTGCTGGAAGCGGAGACACCCACGGCCCAGGACGGGGAGTGCCTGGTCAAGCTGGAGCGCGTGTCGGTCTGCGGAAGCGACATCCGCCACGGCTTTGCCATCAACCCGGAAGAGTACTACCCGGCGCCCGTCGGGCATCCATGCCACGAGCTGGCCGGCACTATCGTTGAGAGCCGCACCGACGCCTACCACGAGGGGCAGCGCGTCATCGTCATCCCGCCGAGCGGCTCCGCCGGGCTGGTGGAGTACATCGTCTCCAACCCCGGGCGGATGATACTGCTTCCCGACGAGGGTTCGCTGGACGACTGGATAATGTGCCAGCCCTCGGGCACCGTCCTGTATTCCTGCCAGCAGATGCCCAACCTGCTGGGCAAGAATGTCGTGGTGATGGGGCAGGGCAGCATCGGCCTCAGCTTCACCATGATCACTTCCCGCATCGGCGCGCGCAACGTCATTGCCGTTGACCTGCTGGACTACCGGCTCGAAGCGTCCAAGACTTTCGGCTCCACCCACCAGCTCAACCCCGAAAGGGACAACCTGGAGGAAGCGGTGGCCGAAATAACGGGCGGCGCCGGGGCCGACGTGGTGGTGGAAGCGGCGGGCTATGCCGACACCTTCAATATGTGCTTCCGCCTGGTGCGCCAGAACGGCACCTGCATAATTTTCGGCATCCAGGAAGAGGAATTCATTCCTCTGGAGCACAACTGGCTGATGGACAAGCAGCCGCGAATCATTCCCACCACCGGCGCCCGCAGCGGCGACCCCATCAGCCACATCCAGGAGATCGTGGCGTTGCGCGAGCGCGGATGGTGCGACCCGGCCCCGCTGGTGACCCATCAGATGGGCTTCTCCGACGTGCAGAGAGCCTACGATATGTACGATCAGCGCACAGACAACATCATCAAGGTGGTGATGGACCTGAGCAGTTAATAGAACGTCATTCTGCCCTCACCCTAAATCTCTCCCAGAGGGAGAGGGGATATGAGGCTGGCGAAAGCCGGGATAAGACGTCTCCGCAGCTAATAAACATAGCTCCCCAAAGCGATGTTGGGTGGTGGTGTGTGAGGCCGGGAGAAGAAATCAGACTGGTAAAAGATAATCTGGCCTTTGCGGTGGCGTTCTGGAAAGCCGCCTCCGCAGGCAACCTGTCGGCCAGAGCATTCAGGATGCCGGGACCCGGCGGTTCGCGCCCCGTCCGGCAAGACAGGGATCCTTGGGACTCAGGGCCGGAGCTTCCCGCTGATTTGACCCGGGGCACGGCGAACCAGATGCGGGCCGCCTTCGCGCTGGCGGCGTTGCAGGCCAGGCGCAGTCTGGCGGTCGCCTTTCCTGGCGAGCCTATCGAACAGGAACTCCCCGAGCTTCGCACGGCCCTTTCCGTGATGCACCTCATCGCCCTGGCGGTGAGGCGTTCGATTATCCAGCCTGTTTGGGATTGCCCTCCGCCCTATCGGCGTCTGTTCCACATCCGCCGATTGGGGTTCACCCTCAACGCCACCGGCCTCGGAGGACGGCCTTTGAGTTGGGACGACTTCGGCGGGCTGGACAGCTATATTGATCTGCTGGAATACTGCGCCGCGAGCGCCGACGAGGCCGGTAAAAACATCTCGGAGCAGGGAAACGTCCTCCTTCCCGACCACCCTTCGGCCCTGGACTTTGACGACATCATCGGCCCGCCCCCTGTGGAGTCCGACGAATCCGGCGAAATTCCACCCACACCCGTAAGGCCCCCGGCAGACTACAACGGCGGCGCCCCGCCTCCCGGCAGGGTGCCGGTGATGCCTGCCGCCCCGGTTGAAACTGCGCTCCCGCAGCCTACCATTGAGCCGGCGCCTGTCCCGTATCGCACGAGCGAGCCCCCGGCCATAGTTGCGCCGAACTTCGGCAGCAACCCGGTAGACCGCTTCGTCACCGAACGCTGCGAGACCGGAGCGGGAAAGCGAATGCTGGCGGGAGAGCTATATGCCGGGTTCCTTGAATGGGGCAGCAGCACCGGACAGGAACCGATATCGCAACGCGCCTTCGGGATGCGCCTGACCGCGCTGGGTCTCAGGCGCAAGCGGAGAGGCCACGGCAAGCACTGGTGGGAAGGCATCCGCGTGGCTGGGTAGTCTCAACCACCATTCCCGACCTGCCGGGAATGACGGATAGCGGGTCCAGATTCCGCACAGTCTCTTTTAATGTCCGTGATGGTGGCCGCCGCCCGGCGGCTCTACTTCGCGCAGTCAACAGCCGGGCTGCCCGTAGTCCCCGCAGCAGCCGCGCAGTCGGCGTATCTTGGTGATATTGTTGTCCATCACTTTCTGTAGCTTGCGCCGCAACGCCATCGGCACGCGCAGGTTTTCCAAGAAAGCGAATGACAGTTGCCGCTTGTCGCACATAGTGTTGGGTATTATGCTGTTAGCCCACTGAATACGCAAACCTGAGGCGGGTAGTACGGAACTCAGCCGATGCACCGGAGGTGGGCGACATGGGAGACCATCCCGAATACCTGGAGCGGCTGGCCCGTTTCGTCAGCGAAACCCGGCTGGATAGCCTGAGCGCGGAGGCGGTGGACGCCGCCCGCACGGTGACGCTGGATACCTTCGGGGCTATCCTGGCGGGCAGCCGCCTGCCCGAGAACCGCAATCTCGCCAAGATGGCGGTCAAGATGGGCGGCAAAGGCCCGGCCAGCATCCTCGGCCATCCCCGCCCCACTACCGCAACCTTCGCTGCCCTGTCCAACGGGACCGCTGGCGTGGCCCTGGAGATGGACGAGGGAAACCGCTTAGGCGGAGGCCACGCCGCCATCCACGTAATACCTCCGGCTTTAGCCGTGGCCGAGGAAATCGGGGCCAGCGGTCGCCAGTTCCTGGAGAGCGTCATCGTCGGCTATGAGACCACATCACGCATCGGCACGGGGACCGTGGTGAGCTCCGAGGTACACTCCCACGGCACCTGGGGGACTATCGGAGCTGCCGCCGCTACCGCCCGGCTGCTGTCCCTCGGCCCGGAGCAGACCCGCGAGGCTCTGAACATCGCCGTATCCATGAGCCCGGCCAACACCTGGACACCTTGTATCGAGGGCGCCACCGTGCGCAACCTGTATCCGGGCCGCTCAGCGATGCAGGGCATCATGGCGGCCAACCTGGCCCTCTGCGGGTTCACCGGCCTCAAGGACGCGCCGTCCGATGTGTACGGCTCGCTGCTGGGGAAGGGTTTCAACCCGGATGCAGTGTCCGACGGGCTGGGCGGGCCGGGGCCGCTGCGAATCCAGCAGAACTACTTCAAGCTCCACGCCTGCTGCCTGTATAACCATCCGGCGCTGGACGGGATGCAGCACATCCTGAGCCGCGAGACGTTTTCCGCCGCCGATGTTGACCGTATTGACGTGCTGGCCCCGCCGCTGGCGACCATAATGACGGACCCGGCGCCGCCCAATATGCTGGCCGCGAAATTCTCCTTGCCCTACGCCGTGGCTGCGGCCGTCACGCTAGGCGCAACCGATGTCACGGCCTTCTACCAGGACAAGCTGACCGACGAGGCCACCCTGTCCCTGGCGCAGCGGGTGTCGGTGTCCGCCGACCCGGAGATGGACCTGCGTCGCTACGACTACCCGGCTGCCCGTGTCACCGTGTCACTGAACAACGGACGCACCCTGTCTGAGTCGGTGGTGGCGCACCATGGCGACCACCGCAACCCGGCGTCACCGGAGAGGCTGCGGGACAAGTTCGCTTTCCTGGCAGAGGGCGCGCTGGGCGAGAGGGGTGTGCGCAAGGTGGTGGACGCAGTGGCCCGGCTGGAGGAGCTGCCGGACATCTGTGAGTTGACGGCGCTGATGCGGGGGTAGGGGCCGCGTCCGGGCACGTTCCAAATGCTGATTTACCTCGACGAGTCTTATGACCTCAGAGCTAAGTATATGTGCTTGGGAGCTTTGTTCTTGCCCGATGATGGGCCGGCCAATAGCCAGTTGGAGACCATAAAAGAGAAATACCGTCGACTGGTTCCGGGCCGTTCGTTTTCGGACGTGAAGTATACGAAGAGTGGTGAAAATTTCACCTATGAAGTGTGCCGGGAAATCGTGGACTTGTTCATCAGCCAACCGGCGTGGTTTCGCGCCTTAGTAATAGATACCACGGTATCAGGTTTTTCTTGGGGAGATTTTGGAGGCCGGGATGTTCCGAGAGCTTTAGCCAAAGCCCGAGCCTATGCCAGACTAACTGAACTGCTGTTAGGGAACCTCTGAATAAAGGGAGGAGTATGGGATACTGAAGGGAGTGAAGGGCA
>VXOI01000133.1 GCA_009840175.1 Chloroflexota bacterium
CCTCTCCTTCATGGCGTCATCCCAGCCCCGGCGTGTTGCGAATCTGGCGATAAATTCATTGAGGTCCGGCAGGGAGTCTATGTGGAGGTTAGAAGTGAAGCGCATCCGGCGCGGATTGGTGAACTCCAGATACAGGATCATGACAACCACCGCCAACCCTCCGGTGGTTATGCCGCTCTTGATCAACGCTCCCCATACCGGGCCGGCGCCAGGCAGTGAGAACAGCCCGAACTGGAAGGCTGCGCCAATCCAGAAGCATACCCCAGCCACAAGGACTCTCTGCCGGTTCTGCTCGCTCTGGATGACCGTCCGCGCTCCTTCGACAAACAGGCCACCCGACAGCACGATGAGGTATCCCGCCATCACCGGACCCGGAATGGTGCTGAGCAGCCCAGACACCTTTGGCAGAAGGGCCACCAGGATAAACAGGCCACCCATGCAGTAGCCGACCCTGCGAGCGGCCACGCCGGTCGTCTGGGTGTAGGCGACAGCGCCGGGATTAATGATGTTGGGCACCGCGCTGGCAAGGCCGGCCAGTACGTTGGACACCCCGGTGCCGGCCAGCGCGCCCTGCACTTGGCGGAAGTCAACGGCCCGCCCGTCACGCCAGGCCACCCGCTGCTGGGTGATGGATTCCCCGTTGGCCTGGATAGAGATAACCACGCCAAGAAACAGGAAGGCGGGCAGGAGCGTCCAGAAGGGGATGCCGAAGTCCAGCCCCAGCCCCGGCCACTGGCTGGGCACTCCGAACCACGGGGCGTCAATGACCCAGCTCGGATCGTAGAAGCCAAACCCGGCCGCGGCGGCGCAGCCGACGATCAGGCCGACTACCGGCCCCCACAGGCGAAGTATCGCCGAGCCTCGAAGTATGAGAGCCGCAATAACACCCAAGGTAATCAGCGCCGTTATTGGCCCTCCCACCGGTTCGTTCGGCACGTCTTGCATCAGGCGAGGCACTACCGAGGCCAGGGTGATGGAAAGTATCATCATCACCGTGCCGCCCACCGTCGGAGTCACGAGGCGTCGGAGGATGAACAGCCACCTGGAGATGACTAGTTGCAGCACCGCCGATACGATGACCAGCGCGGTCAGCGTGGCAGGCCCTCCGTCAACCACCGCGGAGATGCAGAACGGTATGGAAAATGCGGCGGTGAACATGGGCAGGACGGCCCCTGCGCCGATGGGGCCAAAGCGGCGCACCTGGATGAAGGTGGATATGCCGCAAACCACCAAGGAGGCGAAGACCATCCATACCAGGTAGGAGTCGTCCCTTCCCGACGCCTTTGCCACCACTATCGGAGTTACCAGCAGGGTGGCAGAGGCTATGAGGCTGAACTGCACCCCGTAGCCGAGAGAGGCCAGTAGAGGCGGGTTCTCGTGGGCTTCGTATCGGGGGTTCTGAGAAGGTGCTGACGCCAAGTTGGTCTCCCGCGTTCAATCACGCAGTATGCTGGAAGCACTGTACACGATACCACAATAAGACTTGCGACTGGCCTCTGAGACTGAGCTAGGCGCGTTTCTCAAGGCTGACCCGGTAGAGGTCATAAGCGGTGCTGATGGGCCCGGGGTAGTGACGGGCGGCGTCTTCCAGCAAGGGAGTCGGGTCTTCGTGGAAGAAGTTGTCAATGTGGGTGATAATCAGCTTCTTCGCTGATGATTGTTCCGCAGACCGCGCCGCATCCCCGGATGTTGCGTGGAGACGGCCATGCGCCATCTCCACCGCCTCGTCCGTGTACAAGGCTTCGTGTATCAGCAAGTCAGCACCCTGGGATGCTTCCACCAAACCCCGGCTGTACATGGTATCGCCGGAGAATACGACCGTCAGCCCGCCCGACTCAATGCGCCAGCCCACCGAACCGGGAATGTGGTCAACGTCGAAAGACCAGGCAACGGTCTGCGGTCCCAGTTCCAGCTTGCGGCCCGGCGAGATCTCCTGCCATCGCATGACCTGCTTGCCGCTGTGGTTGTAGGCTGCGCCGTCTCGAATATCGGGAACCTTTCCCGCCACAGCCGCTTTCCGAAGGCCCTCGAGGGCCAGGGAACTGCCGTATATGGAGAGGGGTGTCTCGTCCGGTGTCTCGCGGGAGCGATTGCCCTGGACAAACATCAGTCCCGAAAGGTGATCCTGGTGGTCGTGGGAGAGCAGCACGTGGTCGTAGTCCCTAGCCCGGATGCCGACCGCCTCGCCGTTGCGGAGCGCCGAGTTGCCGGAACTGCCGTCCAGCAGCAGTGTGGTGCCGTCGGGGCAGCGCAGGGCGATGGCTGTGTGGGCGCGAGTAGTGGATAGCCCCGCGCCGGTGCCAAGAAAGATGATCTCCAATTCATTCATCCCAGTGTAATCTGTTGGCAGTCCTGGGCGATGGTGATGGGGCCAGTGTAGTGTTGAGCGGCCTCCACTCCCAGCGGGTCGGGATCGGCGTGAAAAGCGTCGGTGAGGTGAGTCAGTACAAGGCTGGCGACCCCGGCCTCAGCCGCCACCTGTCCGGCTTCGCCCCCAGTACAGTGTCCGGCATTGCTTGCCAGCACGGTATCGCCGACACAGAACGCTTCATGTATCAGCAGGTCTGCGCCCTCGGATGCCCTGGCGACTTCGGGACTGTACCTGGTGTCGCCGGAGAACACGACAGCCATGCCGTCGCATTCCACGCGCCAGCCTGAAGCGCCAGTGATATGGTCGGCTGGGAAGTGCCAGGCCGTCGTCCTAGGCCCCAGTTCGATGACGTGACCCGACGGCGAGGGTTTCCAATGGAGAAACTCCCGGCCCTCAAGGTTGCGTCCGTAATCGCCCGAAATATCCCAGATATTGAGGCGGGTGGCCAGGCAATGCCGCTTCAGACCTTCCAATGCCTCGTGGGAAGCGTGTACCCTGAGCGGGTCGCAGTTGCCGCCGAACAGGGCGCGGTCGAACTGCACGAAGTCTATCCCGGCCATGTGGTCGGGGTGGTCGTGAGAGAGCAGCAAGTCGTCGAACTCGCGGAGGTTGAGGCCCACGGCGTTGGCATGGCGCAACACGGAATTGCCGGAGCTGGCATCCAGCAGCAACTTGGTCCCGTCGGGGCACTCGAGAGCCATGCCGGTGTGCGCCCTTAGTGTCGAGCTGCCTGCCCCAGTGCCGAGAAAGGTGATTCGCATTTCGGTAATCTCCCTCGTCAGGCGTCCGGCCATCCAGCGACGGTCTCGATGAAATCGTCGAGTTCTTCGAGGTGAGTCGGCATATCGTCGAAGTCAACGATGCCCCCGTAGTAGCCGTCAACGTGGAAAGTCAGGCGCATCTCGTTGAATTGTTTTTTCATGTCCTGTTCCATGTGCCTGCCGGTCATGAACCGCCAGCCCCGGTCGGTTGCGGGCAGTTCTGCTTCCGGTACGCCGCATGACAGAAAGTAGGCATGGGCCGTTTCAAGTACGGCGAGCCAGCCCTTGCCGCAGGCGTTCTGTAGCCCAATTACCGCTTCGCGGCCCTTGGCTTCCTCGGCGCGGGCGAATTCTTCGCGGGCGGCTTTGGCGTACTCACGGGCGCGTTGCAGCCGGTTGTCTGCTGTCGTGGTCATTTCTCCCCCACCCTAACCCTCCTCCGCTGGGGGAGGGAATTTGCGGCGCGCTAGACTGCTCTTTGATGCCCGTCCGGGTGGGGCTGCTCGCGCAGCAGGCTGAGGGCCTTCAGCACCGGCGCTTCGGTGAAGCTGAACAGCACGGCCGGTTCGGTGTTCGAGGCGTTGGCGTGTTCGTGGTAGTTCCAGCCGGGGACGGCGAAGACGTCCTTGTCTTCCCACTCCAGGGTCTCGCCGTTGACCACCGAGCGGCCGCGTCCCTGCACCACGTGGTAGATGGCTCCAGCAGTGTGGCGATGGGCCTTGGTGGCCTCGCCGGGGCGCAGCACCTGGATGTGGCAGGCGATGGTGGGCATTACCGGGCCGCCGGTGTTGGGGTTGGTGTACTCCATGATGACGCCGTCGAAGGGGCTGCCGTCCACTTCCGGGGCGAGGCGTTGCAGCGTTTCCCAGGTCTGCGACCACGGGTAGTGCAGCAGCGGTGAGTGAGCCGCGCCGCTGGTTTCCCACGTAGGGCGAAGGGTGCCCGCGCCGTAGCGCGTCAGCGATGAGTCGGTGGGTTCGGTGACCGGCTGGACGTCTTCGGGGTATGGCTCGTAATACACCCCCTCCAGCATATGCACCAGCGGAATGTCCAGCCCGTCCAGCCAGATGATGGGGTCATCGGTGTCGTTGGCGTGGTCGTGCCAGGTCCAGTTGGGGGTCAGAACAAGGTCGCCCGGGAACATCGGGATGCGGTCGCCGTTGACCGTGGTGGAGCCGCCTTGGCTGTCAATGATGAAACGCAACGCCGCCGGGGTGTGACGGTGAGCGCGGGCCGCTTCGCCGGGCATGACGATTTGCAGTCCGGCAAACATCGAGTTGGTGGTGGCGATGCGGTTCAGGCCGGGGTTGAGCAGCATCAGGACGCGGCGCTCGGCGTCGGCGGTGCCGATGAGGTCGCCGGCACGCAACGCCTGGGGCTGGAGGTCCCGCCACCGCCACAGGAAGGGCATGGCCTTGCTCTTCGGTTCGGCGACCAGCGCCTCTTCCTGCACCAGCCACAGGGGCGAAGTGCCGATTCCCCGCAGGTCATCGTAAAAGCGTTCGAGGGTTTCCGCTGTTGCCGCCGAACTCGATAGCATCGTTGGCCTCCCGAGAATCTTGGATTGCGAGTTGCTGGGGATTCGCCCTCACCCTAACCCTAACCCTCTCCCAGAGGGAGAGGGAATTTAGCAGGATGCGATTCATGCGTTCCGTTGCCCCTGCCACGCCGCCAGTTGCGATTCCAGGGCGCGCTGGCGAAGGGCGATGGTCAGGTCGCCGCGGGTGCGTTCCAGCACGGCGCGCATGGCGTCGGTGGTGTGGCGCAGTCCGCCGGTTACGGCTTCGGGGAAGTCCACGGTGACCAGCACGCCGTAGATTTCGTCCATGACTTCCATCAGTTCTTCGCAGCGTTCCACGTTGTCGCGGCGCAGGGAGTCGAGGATGTAGCGGCGCAGCTCTCCGATGACCTCGGCCATGCCGTTGAGGTAGGCAGACGGGTCTATGCCAAGCTGTTCTGCTGACGGAATGTCGTTGCCGGAGATGACCGCTAGAGTAACATTGGCCTCGGTGAACTCCTTCCGGGCATCGTTCAGAAAGCCGGCGTTGTATATCGAAGGGTTGCTGGCCCTGATGTGCTCGGCATCCTGCAGGCGAGTTTCGGCAGTGCCGATGAGTCGGCGCGCTTCGTCGAAGTCGGAGCGGTGGACGGCGCGGATGGCGTTGGCCGACGAGCGAATCACCTCGCGGGACACGGACAGCCCCACTTCGCGGTCGCTGTTGCGGCTGGTTAGCTGCTCGATGGCGCGGTTGCCGATGTCGGACAGGTCGGCGCTGTATCGTGAGGGCATCAGACACGACCTCCTGCTGCCTCGATGGCCGCTGTCATCTGGGCTGCCGCCGCTTCCGGCTCGTCGGCAGAGCCGACAGCCGCGGTTACGCAGATGGCGTCCGCGCCCGCTTCCACCACCGGGGCCACGTTGCTGAGGTTGATGCCGCCGATGGCGACGAGAGGCGTATCTCCGGCGATGCTCTTGGCCTCCCGCACCCGCTCCGGCCCCTGGGGGTTGCGAGCGACGCCCTTGCTGGTGGTGGCGTAGATTGCGCCGAAAGCGACGTGGTCTGCGCCCATTTCCTTGGACTCCGCCAACTGCTCGTACTCGCGGTTGGAGCGCCCCAACACCTGATGCGGCGCGAGAATCCGCCGCGCCTGGGCCACTGGCAGGTCGGTCTGGCCGACGTGCAGCCCCCCGGAACCGACTGCCGCCGCGACGTCGGCGTGGTCGTTGATGATGAGCAGTGCCTCATTGCGCTGGCAGAGGTCCTGCAAGGCCATCGCCAGCGGCAGCGACTCGCCCTTGTCGCGCAGCTTGTCGCGCAGTTGCAGCATCCGCGCCCCCCCGTTGACGGCGGCAACGGCGATGTCCAGCGGGTCGCGCCCTCCGGTCACCTGCGGGTCTATGATGACGTACAGGCCCCGCACTTGATCGGCCTTTTCCCTGCGAATTGCCGCTCCGACTTGCGACGACAGTTCGCCGAGGGCGTAGCGGACGCGCCCGGCGATCTCCCAGGGTAGAGGGCTGGACGATTCGTTGGCTTCAAGCTGAGAGAGCAATAGCTGAACCGTGGCAATCAGGGCCAGCGTCTGCTCGCTGGTCTGAGGAGGCGCTTCTTCTGGTGAATCCAAGGCCAGGGGCGAGGGCAGGGATGGGAGCAGTTCTGACAGCCCGCGATAGGCGCCGGTTGACGGCGCGGCAGCCAAGGAGCTGAGGCAGTGGTGAATCATCGAATAATTGCTGAGTCCGGTGTCGCTCACAGGTCAAGCCCCTTGGGAGTCTCGCCCGAGCGGGCGGCGTCTATGTTGTCGCGCACCGACTGGGGCATCTCTACTCCGAATTTCTGGAAGGCGGATTCCACGTTGCGGCCGATGTTGCGGGGGTCCTGGTAGTATTCCGGCGAGCGGTGCTCACTGCCGGGCGCGAACTGCTCGTGCACCGAGGCTACCGTCTTGCCCATGGCGAAGGACGACATCCGTCGCGCCATATCGCTGCTGCCGCAGTGGGAGCAGACAGCCGTAACCTCGCTGCTGATGGAGCGGACGAAGAAGGATGACACCTGTCCGCAGTCCTGGCACCGGTATTCGTATATGGGCATTTCGCCTCCCCCGGCGATAGTTGTCTAAAAGATTAAACAGAGTTCAGAATTGTTAAACAATCTCAATGCAGCTCGCCATGAGATTATTCTGGGTCCTGGCCTGATCCGCCGCCAATCTCCCGGCGCATCCGGTCGAAATCGGGGGTGGTCTGCCCGCCCATCTCCCGCTTGACGCGGCCCATGTAGCTATCAATGCTGGCCGGGCTGTTCTCGTCCACGTCGCGGGCCGTCTCGCCGCTGGGAACCCAGTTCAGGCTGTCGCCCCACGACGCACGGAAGGAGAAGGCCGACATCAGCCGCTCCATATCCGTCCCGCCGCACTGGCGGCACTCCACAGTGCTGTCCGCCGACCAACTGTACACCAGCTTGGAGCTGACGGCGCTGCAATCCCCGCAACGGTATTCGTAGATAGGCATAGCGCCGGTATTTTAGCACGGCGGGCCGAGTGGCGCAGGGAAGGAATCTGCTAGACTGCTTATTGGGGATTGGTTGAAGCGTTTGATGATGCGAGCCAAAGTCGGAATCACAGAACCCCTACATAGCGGAGTGAATCATGGCTACTCTGAAACCGCGAACGGGAATACAGCTTTCCGTAGAAGAGTTCATGGAATTGCCTGACACATACGACAAGCGGAAGATGGAACTGGACGAGGGAGATCTGTACATAATGCCCCGGCCACGAATGGGACACCAGTTCTTGCAAATCAGGGTAGTTGGTTACGTAGACAGATACTTGGACGAATTCGACGATCCTCCGGCAGAAGTGTTCCACGACGTCATCGTGGCCCTGTCGCTGGAAGACCGCATACTTTTTGCGCCGGACATGGTAATAATCCTGCGCGGCGGGCGGGCTACCGTAACCGACCGCATGGTTGAGGGCCCGCCGGACATTGTGCTGGAAATTCTTTCCTCCGACCGCCGCCGCGATTTGGTGCGGAAGCGGCAGGTTTACGCCGAAGCGGGCGTCTTGGAATACTGGATATTCGACCCGCGCCAGGATACCCCTACCCTGCTGGAACTGCGCGATGGCCAGTACGACGAGCGGGCCGTGCTTATCGCTGACGACACTTTGACCACGCCGCTGCTGCCCTGTCTCGCCATCCCGCTGGCCGACGTGTTCCGCCACCGCCGCCGCCCGGCGCAGTGATGGCCGGGCAGCGCGATTGCCCCAACTGAGCCGGAAGAATAAAACGGCCCGCCCCACCCTCTGCTGTATAATGCGGCCACCCAGCCCATAGCCGCCGAGGTGCCGCCATGACCATGTCTATGTCCCTCTTCCCCCAGGAGCGCCAGCCCCTGCTGATGATTATGGACGGCCATGCCATGGTGCACCGCTCCTTTCGCGCCATATCCCAGCAGCGCAACCTGACCAGCAGCGCTACCGGCGAGGATACCACCGGCGTTTACGGGTTCGCCAACGTGTTCCTGCGCGCGCTCCAGGAGTGGAACCCGGCCTACTGCGCCATTGCCTTTGACACTTCTGCCCCCACCTTCCGGCACCAGCAGTTCGAGGAGTACAAGGCCCAGCGTCCGCCGTCGCCGCCGGAGTTGCGCCCCCAGTTCGACCGGGTGAAGCAACTGATGGCCGCCTTCGGTGTGCCAGTGTTTGAGCTGGACGGCTGGGAGGCCGACGACGTAATCGGTACTCTGACCAGGCAGGCAGAAGAGGTGGGCGTTGACTCAGTGGTACTCACTGGCGACCGCGACACCTTCCAGCTCATCTCCCCCCGCGTGCGGGTGGACCTGGCCTCCAGCATCCAGGACCGGCGGGTGTACGATGAAGCGGAGTTGGGCGAGCGCTACTCGGGCCTGACAGCGGCACAGCAGCCCGACTTCAAGTCGCTGGTAGGCGACAGTTCCGACAACATCCCCGGCGTTCCCAAGGTGGGTGAGAAGCGCGCCGCCGCCCTGCTGAACGACTACGGCAGCCTTGAAGGCATATACGAGAATCTGGACGCCGTGAAGCCCCCCAGCGTCAAAACCGCGCTGAGTGAGAACCGGGAACGCGCCTTCGAGAACCGCAAGCTGATGACCATTGACCGGGACGCTCCGGTGATGCTGGACCTGGAGCAATGCCGCTTCTGGCGCTACGACCGCCGCGACGTGGTGACCTTGCTGACCGAACTGGAGTTTTTCAGCGTCGTCTCCCGTGTCCCTAATCCCGATGGTGCCGATGCCACCGAGTCTGATTCTGCCCATGAGCCGGAAACGGCTACGGACTACACCGTGGTGCAGTCTCAGGCGCAACTGGACTCCATGATTGCAGCCATAGAGGAGACGGGCAGCTTCACTTTCGACACCGAGACCACCGACCTAGACGCCATGCGGGCCCAACTGGCCGGGCTGTCCTTCGCCATCTCGCCCGGGCGGGCCTGGTACATCCCCGTCGGTCACCGCGAGGGCCAGCAGTTGCCGCTGGAATCCGTGCTGGCCGCTGTGCGCCCGCTGTTCGAGTCGCCGGACATCGCCAAGTGCGCCCACAACGCCAACTACGATATGACCGTGCTGGCCAATCACGGCGTCAGGTTCGCCAATGTGGACTTCGACACCATGATTGCCGCCCACCTGCTGGGCCGCAGCTACAACCAGCTTGGCCTCAAAGACCTTTCCCTCAACGAGCTGGGCCACGAAATGACCAACATCAAGGAACTCATCGGCTCAGGGCGAAAGCAGATAACCTTCGACCAGGTGGACATACCCCCCGCCGCCGACTACGCCGCCGCCGACGCGGACATTACCTTCCGCCTGCGCGACGTGTTCGAACCGCAGTTGGAACGCGACAACCTGCGCGGTCTGATGGACGACACCGAGTTGGCCCTGCTGCCCGTGCTGGTGACCATGCAGCGCCATGGCATCAAGATGGACTCGGGCGTGCTGCACGAAATGTCCGCCGATTTGTACCGGCAGACGGAGCAGATTAAATCCGACATCTACCAGTCCGTAGGCCACGAGGTAAACCTGGATTCACCGAAGCAATTGAGCGACCTGCTGTTCGCTGAGCTGGGCCTGCCCAAGACCAGAAGGACTAAAACCGGCTATTCCACCGACGCCAATGCGCTGGAGGGGCTGAAAGGGATTCACCCGGTGGTGGACGGCATTCTCGAATACCGTCAGGTGTCCAAGCTCAAGTCCACCTACGTTGACGCGCTGCCGGATATGGTCAACCCCCACACCGGCCGGGTGCATACCAGCTACAACCAGACCGGCTCGGCCACAGGCCGCATATCCAGCAGCGACCCCAACCTGCAAAACATCCCTATCCGCACCGAACTGGGCCGCCAGGTGCGCCGTGCCTTCGTCGCCGATGGCGCTCCCGATTGGCAGTTGTTCTCCGCCGACTACTCGCAGATTGAGCTGCGGGTGCTGGCCCACCTGTCGCAAGACTCGGGACTGCTGGAAGCCTTCCGGCGGGGTGAGGACATCCACGCCTCCACCGCGTCGCTGATGTTCGAGGTGCCGATAAACGAGGTGGATTCCGAGATGCGCCGCATCGCCAAAGTGCTGAACTTCGGCGTCATCTACGGCCTCTCGCCCCACGGCATTTCCCAGCAGACGGGCTTCACCCGCGAACAGGGGCGGGAGTTCATAGACACCTACTTCGCCAAGTACCCCGGCATCAGCGACTACCTGGAGACTGTCAAGGCCCAAGCCCGCGCCGACCAGTACGTGGAGACGGCGCTGGGCCGCCGCCGCTACCTGCCTGAGATCAACAGCCCCAATTTCAACACCCGCGGCGGCGCCGAGCGCATGGCCATCAATATGCCCATCCAGGGCACCGCCGCCGACATAATGAAGCTGGCAATGGTACGAGTCCAGCGCCGCCTCGACGCCGAGGAAATGCAGACCAAGATGCTGCTCCAGGTCCACGACGAACTGGTCTTCGAGACGCCGCGCGAGGAACTGGACGCCCTACGCGACCTGGTATTCGACGAAATGCCCGCCGCCATGACCCTGGACGTGACGCTGAAGGTGGACGCCAAGTGGGCGGACAACTGGGGAGATATGGAATAGGGGCGTAGTAATGTAACTAAAGGAGAACATTGTGGGACTAACTGAAATCCAAGCTACGATCGTGGGCGACAAGGCAACGAAGGAGTACACTTTTGTTGTCGATACAGGTGCAACCTATTTGGGTCTGCCTCTGGAAGAGATCGAGTTACTCGGACTCCAACGCAGCAGAGGAATCATCAGAGTGATGACAGTGTCAGGAGTGGTGGAGGCAGACGCCTACTTCGCCAACGGCGAGTTGAACGGCGAGCTATTTGGAGCCATGCTGATTCCCACTGCTGAACCCCTGCTGGGCTACGAATTGCTGCAAAACCTGCGCTATAAAGTCAATCCGGTAACTCACGAGATCGAAAGAGTGCCAGACTGGGAGCGGCACCCACCATATCTCTAGGGGATGGTAATGGAAGTAATCCGCAGCGTCATTTTCGTTCCCGGCAACCGCGCCAATATGCTTGAGCGGGCGCGCTCCTTTGACGCCGACATCATCATGGTGGACCTGGAGGATTCGGTTCCTCCGGGTGAGAAGGTCACTGCCCGCGATATGGCCCGCGAGTGGGTCCCAACTTTGCACGCCGAAGGCAAGCGCGTGATGGTGCGCGTCAACTCGCTGGACACCGGTCTCACTCGCGCCGAACTGGAAACCGTAGTTTCCCCAGACCTCTACGGCATCAGCCTTGGCAAGGTCGAGTCGGTGCGCGACATCCGCACCCTTGACAGCCTGCTTAACCCTCTGGAAGCTGCTTCCGAGCTTGAAATCGGTTCGTTGCGCGTCATCCCGTGGATTGAGACGGCCAAGGCTGCTTGGGACGCCCGCGCCATCGCCGAGTCGTCGCAGCGGGTGGTTGCCATCGCGTTCGGGGCTGAGGACTTCACCAACGACATGGGCATCGAACGCACCGACGCCGGCGAAGAAGTGGCGGTGCCTAGAGCTTGGGTGCCCGTCGCAGCTCGCGCTGGTGACGTTGGCGCCCTAGATTCCCCTTTCGTCCGGTTCCAAGACCCCGAGGCCCTGCGCGAGGACGCCGGACGGGCGCGGCGGATGGGCTACACGGGCAAGTTCGCCATCCACCCGGCGCAGTTGGAAATCATCAACGAGACTTTCAGTCCCTCAGACGAGGAAATCGAGTACGCCCGTCGTGTCGTGGATGCCTGGGACGCTGCGGAAGCTGGAGGTCGCGGTTCGCTGGCTCTGGACGGGCGGATGGTGGATGTGCCAGTGGTCAAGCGGGCGCAAAATCTGCTGGCCTTTGCCGAAGCCATCGGCAAGGCCAGTTAGCGGGCCTCGGCGCCTTATGGCTGACCGCATCATCCTGGAAGGGATGCAATTCTACGGCTACCACGGCGTCAACCCGGAGGAGCGCGTGTTGGGGCAGCGATACGTTGTAGACCTGACCGCCGATTTGGACTTGAGCCGCGCGGGGCAGTCGGACAGGCTGGAAGATACCGTAAGCTACTCTCACATTTATCGCACGGTGCGGGCTGTGATGGAAGGTGAGCCGCGCAACCTGCTGGAATCCGCCGCACAGGCCATCGCAGACCGGGTGCTGTCCGAATTTCCCATAGATGCGGTGTCAGTGACCGTCAAGAAGCCCAACCCGCCGGTGCGGGGCTCATCCATCGAGCTGGCCGCTGTTCAGATTCATCGCGTGAGACCGCGATAGAAGCGTAAGGGTGTAAGCTATGAAAGTTCACGACTACCACGACGGCAATCTCAGGTTGCAGGAACGTTTCGATACGCGAAGGCTGGCCGACCGGCTCAAGGAAAGGGTGTCCGAGACCATCTTCGACGAAGCCCGCGCCATCATCGAGGAGGCACGGATGTTCTTCCTGGCCACCTGCGACGACCGCGGCCTGCCCACCTGCTCCTACAAGGGCGGCGATCCTGGCTTCGTGCGGGTAGTAGACGATGCGACGCTGGCCTTCCCCAACTATGATGGCAATGGGAAGTACCAGTCCATGGGCAACCTGCTGCGCAACCCCAACGTGGGGATGCTGTTCGTGGACTTCGAGGGCAGCCAGCGCCTGCGGATTCAGGGCGTGGCCCGCATCGAGGAACACGACGAACTGCTTTCGGAATACCCCGAAGCGCAGTTCATCGTGCGGGTGGACATCACCGAGGTCTACAAGAACTGCCCCCGCTACGTCCACAAGTACCGCTTCGTGGAGCCGTCGGAGTATGTCCCCCACTACGACCGAGAGACGCCGCAACCTGCGTGGAAGAGCAGCGAGGAACTGAAGGACTCTCTGCCTCGCCGAGGGTAACTACTCAGTTCCCCCGGCCTCGCTGAATGGCTCCCGTGCGAAGATGCGCCGCACCATCGGCTCGAAGAAATCCAAAGGCAGCGACTCGTACTCCGGGTCGAAGGACGACTGGTCCCACTTGTGGCAGAAGTCCACCGTGTCCTGATACCACGGGTGGTCGCGGTAGGCATCGCGGGCGTTCCGGTCGCCGCCCGTGTGGTGGGCGTAGTAGTAGCTCTGGAACAGCCCGTGGTGCCGCACTATCCAGTAGGTCTTTTCCGAAACGTAGGGCCTGAGCACCGCCGCGGCCATTTCGCTGTGATTGTATGGCGACAGCAGGTCGCCGATGTCGTGCAACAGGGCCGCCGTCACCATCTCCTCGTCGGCTCCGTCGCGGTAGGCCCGGGTGGCGCTTTGCAGGGAGTGCTCCAGCCGGTCTACCTTGTAGCCCGACAACGACCCGGCCAACCCGCGAAGCTGGTCCAGAACCCTGTCCGCCGTTCCTCCTGCGAACCTGGCCTCCAGCTCCTCCAGCAGTTCGTAGTCCTCGCGGGTGCCTTCCGCCATCGTGGTGAAGGCCACCGTTTCGTTAGCATCGTTCATTGCGCCGCTCCGTGCCTCGGTTGATAACGATGATGTGGTGTAGTATGCAATCCAATTTTACCATTCTTGGTTCCTAAAGGGTTTCAGGAGGAGGTTGGATGGTTGACCGGAAAAAGCTCGACGGGCGTGTCGCGTTAATCACGGGCGGAGGACGCGGCATCGGGCGGCAAATCGCCCTGGCCTACGTAGCAGAGGGCGCACGGCTGGCGCTGTCGGCTCGCACCGCATCCGAGCTTGAGGAAACGGCACAGCTTGTTTCCCAGCAATATGGCAGCGAAGTCATTACCATCATAGCCGACGTTTCCATTCGCGAGCAGGTAGACAACACCGTTTCTCAAACTCTGGAGCATTACGGCGCAATAGACGTGCTGGTCAACAACGCCGGTAACATTGGGCCCGTGGGCCGTGTCTGGGACAACGACCCCGAAGACTGGGCACGCACCATTGCCGTGCATCTGATGGGTGTGTTCTACGGTTGCCGTGCCGTCATTCCTTCGATGCTACAGCAAGGGCAAGGCCGTATCGTCAATATGTCCGGTGTGGGAGGCCCCAACACCACGGCTTACGACGCGGCGAAGGTAGCCATCGTCAACTTCACGGAAAACCTGGCGTTGGAACTAGCCGACACGCCCATTACCGTCAACGCCATCAGCCCCGGTTCCATCCACACGCGGATGTGGGAAGAAACGCGCGACTTGTCCCTCGCCATCGGCGACATGGCCACTTACGAACGGGGCGTCCAGGTGACCTCCGGGCAGGGAGCGTCTATCGAACGCGCGGCGGAACTGGCGGTGTTCCTGGGCAGCGACGACTGCGGCGCGATGTCGGGACGCCTGATTCGCGCCTTCGCCGACAGATTCGAGGACTTTCCTGCCCATGTGGATGAGATAATGAATTCGGAAGCATATCTGCTCCGCCGCGTGGACCCGGAACGTCCCTTCCCCACCTCGCAGTCCTACCCGACGCTGCCCATACCGGGCCGTAGCTGACGCAAACGGCGCTGCTGTCCTTGTAATAGCCGACAGGCGTGTGTTAACCTGAAACGCCTATTGAAGAGGAAATTTCGGGCTGCGACCCGTGCTGTCGGCAGCCTCAGCAGAGAGAAGACCGTTATGCGCTGCCAGATTTGCCTGAAATCCGGGATGAGCGGCAACAACGTCAGCCATTCCAACCGGCACACCAAGACACGCTTCAAGGCCAACGTCCACAAGCAGACCCTCGACCGAGACGGCACACCCATCACCGTCAAGATATGCAGCCGCTGCCTGCGCTCCCTCCACAAGTCCCCCAAGGTCCGCAAAGCTTTCGCCGCCCTGAAATAGGTTCCTGCGTAGCATTTACCGCCGATTGGATACGGCCATAGCAATCGCTTTGGCCGTCTTTCTGGTTAATCCCGATGTTTGATCTTTTAAGGGGCGGCAATGGAAGAAGGGGCGCAGAAATTCATAGTGATATTGGAACAGGAAGAAAACGGTGGGTTTTCTATCCATTGTCCGGCGGTTAACTGCTCCAGCCAAGGAGATGACCGGGCAGAGGCTCTCGAGATGATAGTGGACGCCGTTCAGGGTACTCTCGAGGTCTACGAGGAACTCAAAGAATCCAATCCGTCCCTGATTCCGATACCTACGATGGAAACCCCTGAGCTAATTTCCAATGAAGTAAGGGAAATACTGGAATTTCGTGTCCAGTACTCGTTGCCGATGACTCTCGAAATCGTCGAAGTTGTCGTGCCTGCGCGAGTGCTGGTGTAGTGTGCCGCCACTCCCGGTTATCTCCGGTCGTGAAGCCGTGAGAGCGTTCGAACGGGCAGGCTGGCAGTTTTCAAGACAGCGTGGCAGCCATATGATACTGACCAAGCCCGGCGAACGGTACAACGTCAATATCCCCAATCATCGCGAAGTTTCCAGAGGAACTCTGCTCAAAGAACTCAAAAAGGCCGGCTTGACACCAGAACGAGTTCATCGAACTGCTCAACCGCTAGACCAGCCCCGCCAGGCACCCCCGCATTCCCCGCATCGCCTCCGGCACCGTTTCGTTCTTGTTGAAGATGGCGCTCCCGGCCACCAGTATGCTCGCCCCAGCCCTAACCGACTCCTGCGCTGTCCAGTCGGCCTTGACGCCTCCGTCCACTTCCACCTGTGCGGCAAGATTGGCGTCGTCAATGATGCCCCGCAGGCGGCGGATCTTGCCCACGCTCTCCGGTATGTACGACTGCCCGGCGAACCCAGGGTTCACCGACATCACCATCACGATGTCCAGCAGCGGCAGCACTTCCTCCACCGCTGCCACCGGCGTACCGGGGTTGATGGCGACGCCAACCTGGTTCCCCTGCTCCCGGACACGGGCGACGGTACGGTGCAGGTGGCGGCAGGCTTCAGCATGGACCAGAATCTGGTCCGTGTCGGCCTTCATAAAGGTGGGCAGCAGGTTGTCCGGTTCCTGGATCATCAGGTGGATGTTCAGCGGCAGGTGGGTTGCGGCGCGGATGGCGTCAACCACCACCTCGCCAAAGGAAATGTTGGGCACGAACAGGCCGTCCATCACGTCCACGTGAATCAGGTCGGCCCCGGCCTCGGTGGCGGCCTGCACCTGCTCGGCCAGACGACCGAAGTCCGCTGACAGGACCGACGGGGCAATTAGCACATCGGCCTCATCAGGGGACGCCCCCACCCTAACCCTCCCCCGGAGGGAGAGGGAATTGCTGTTCAAGTTCTCACGCGCCATCGCCCGCTTCCTCCAATATCTGCTCCGCTCGTGCCAGGGCCTCGGCCACCCGGCCTGGCGCGGTGCCGCCGGGGTTGTCCCGCGCCGCCGCCGAGGCCATCGCCGTTATGCCGTAAACGCCGTTGTCGAAGAGCGGGGAGAACCGCCGGTAGTCGTCCAGTGGCAGGTCTTGCAACTTGATGCCCTCGTCATCGCAGTGGCGGCACAGCTCGCGCATGATGCCGTGAGCCTCTCGGAACGGTACTCCCTTGCCTACCAGATAGTCGGCTAAGTCGGTGGCCAGCATCCCGCTTTCCCCGGCCAGCGATTCCACCCGTTCCGTCTGCAACTCCAGGCCGGGCAGCATCGCCGCAAACACCGCGATGGTGGTTTGCAGCGTGTCTACCGTGTCGAAAAAGCCTTCCTTATCTTCCTGCAAGTCGCGGTTGTAGGTCAGAGGCAGCCCTTTCAGCGTGGTCAGCAGGCCCATCAGGTCGCCGTAGACGCGGCCGGTCTTGCCCCGGGCCAGTTCGGCGAAGTCGGGGTTGCGCTTCTGGGGCATGATGCTGCTGCCGGTGGTGAACTCGTCGGCCAGACGGATGAACCCGAACTCGCCGCTGGCCCACAGAATCAGCTCCTCCGACATCCGCGAGAAATGCATCATGCACAGGGCCGCCGCCGCCATGAACTCCACCACGAAGTCGCGGTCCGACACGGCGTCCATGCTGTTGGCGCTGATGCTGGAGAAACCCAGCTCCCACGCCAGGAACTCGCGGTCGGTGGGATACGGCACCCCGGCCAGCGCGCCGCTGCCCAGCGGCAGCACGTCGGCGCGGCGACGGCAGTCGTCCAGTCGCCCGATGTCCCGCTGGAACATCTCGAAGTAGGCCATCATGTGGTGGGCGAAGAGTACCGGCTGCGCCCGCTGCAAGTGGGTGTAACCGGGCATGACCACCTGCTGATAACGCCGGGCCAGCCCCAGCAGCGCCCGTTGCACCGCGCGTAGCCCGGCCACAGCCTCGCCAATGACCTCTCGGATGTAGAGCCGCATATCCAGCGCAATCTGGTCGTTGCGGGACCGCCCGGTGTGCAGCCGCCCAGCCGCCGGACCGATGAGCTGGTGCAGGCGCCGCTCGATGTTCATGTGCAGGTCTTCCAGAGAAGCGTCCCACGGGAAATCCCCGGACTCGATTTCCTGCTTGACGATGGCCAAACCGTCAACTATGGCTGCGGCGTCTTCCTCACCGATGATACCCTGCTTCGCCAGCATCTGCGCGTGGGCGACCGACCCGGCGATGTCCTGCCGGTACAGGCGGCGGTCATAGTGGATGGAGACGGTGTAGGCGGAGAAGTCGTTTGCGTTGTTCATACGGCTTTCCAATATAGCGCGGGCAGCTACGAGGCTCAAGAGCCGCTATGGTATGCTGGCAGCAGAAAAAGAGTGTCCGAGGATGGAACCGGAGGCGCTGCATGGTAACGCAAAAGCCCAAACCCAAGCTCACCTACGAGGACTACGCTAAGACCCCCGACGATGAGCGGTGGGAGCTGATTGATGGGGAGTTGATAAATCGGGAGTTGGATATGGCGCCGTCAGCAAAGGAAGCCCATCAAAGGAACCAGATGCAATTGGGTTCCCGGATGTTTTTTTTCACCTACGAAAACGATCTGGGGAGAGTCTATTCCGACTTCGACGTAGTGCTCTCGGACACGGACACCGTGCGGCCTGACCTGCTGTTTGTCTCCAAAGAGCGCCTGCATATCATCACAGATGACAATGTTCAGGGCGCCCCCGACCTCGTGGTGGAAATCCGCTCTCCCTCAACCGCCCGGCAGGACTGGACGGTTAAGCGCGAACTGTACGCTCGCCACGGCGTTGGGGAGTACTGGCTGGTTGACCCCGAAGCTGCCACCGTTGCCGTCCTGCTGCTGGATGAAGGGGAGTTGAAGGTTACGGGAGTCTACGGCGAAGGCGATACACTGTCCTCAGCGGTGATGAGCGGGTTCAGCATCGCGCTGGCCGACATATTCCGGGGCTAATATACCCCCCAAAGGTTCCGAATCCAAAGGCGAGGGTTTGCGATGACATTGCTTGCCAGAGAGAGGTGCACTGCCTGCCGCCGCGACTCACCCAGCGTTACGTCCGACGATATCGCCGCGCTGCATCCGCAAACGCCGGAGTGGGAGCTGACAGAGATGGACAGCATCCCAAAACTTGCCCGCGTCTTCCAGTTCCCTAATTTCTCGCAGGCCCTTAAATTCACCAACTGCATCGGTGAACTAGCGGAAGAAGAAGGCCATCACCCCCGCCTTACAACCGAGTGGGGGCGCGTGCGCGTAGCTTGGTGGACTCACAAGATTCGCAACCTGCACCGCAATGACTTTGTTATGGCCGCCAAGACCGACGAAATTTATGTTGCCATGTCTTCCGAGTAACTTTACAACCAGCCCTCCAACCCTGCTTGAACTCATCTGAGGCATATTAATGAGAGTAACCCACCGTCTGGCGTCCCAGTCCCTGGCCGCCATCCCCGCCGAGGCTGCTTGGGCCGAAGCCATGGGCTACGAGGCCATCTCCAAGAACGAAACGGCCCACGACTCGTTCATTCCGCTGACGTTGGCTGCCACCTCCACCACCCGCGCCATGCTGCAAACCAGCGTCGCCATAGCCTTCCCCCGCTCGCCGATGATTGCGGCCTACACCGCCCGCGACTTGCAGGACCTCTCCAAGGGCCGCTTTCGGCTGGGGCTGGGAACGCAGGTTAAGGGGCACATCGAGCGGCGCTTTTCCACGTCGTGGGAGTCGCCCGGCCCCCGGCTGCGCGAGTATGTGCAAGCCTTGAAGAGCATCTGGGCGGCATGGGAGACGGGCGAGCGGCTGGACTATCAGGGCAAGCACTACCAGTTCTCGTTGATGACACCCTTCTTCAGTCCCGGCTCCGGCGAATACCCGCCGCCGCCCGTCTTCACCGCCGCGGTCAACGCCTACAACTGCCAGGTGGCCGGCGAAGTGGCCGACGGTCTTATGCTGCACAGCCTGACCTCGCCCGAATACGTCCGCGACGTGGTGCGACCGGCGCTGGCTCGCGGAGCGGAACGCGCGGGACGCGACGCTGGTAATATCACCGTGAGCGGTGGCGGATTCCTCATAACTGGCCCCAACAAGGTGTCGCTGCGGGCGGCGCAGGCAGAGGTGCGCCGCCGCATCGCCTTCTACGCCTCCACTCGCACTTACCACTCTGTTCTGGCGCCCCACGGTTTCGAGGAAATCGGGCAGCGCCTCCACGAAATGTCCCTGCGCGGCGAGTGGGGTGAGATGGGCGAGTTGGTCAGCGACGAAATGCTGCACGCCTTCGCCGTCTCCGGCGAGTACGACGAAATCGCCGGGGAGTTCGCCAAGCGCTACGGCGGGTTGGTGGACGAAGCCAGCTTTACGCTGTATTCCGAACAGCCGCCCAACGAGGTGGAACTGCGGCGTATCATCCGCGATTTTCGGGATTTGTAGAGGTTCGAGGAACGCCCTCACCCTAACCCTCTCCCTCTGGGAGAGGGAATCTTCTTTATCCTCTCGATGATGGAGGGGCTATGAGCGCCAACGCCAGCCACGCTCACCTGGTCGGGTCAGTTCCCCTTGCCGATTCCGAGACGGTGTTCCGCACGGTCTGCGCCGAGCTCGGCCAACACATGAGGCGCATACCCGACGGCGAGACCGGCGAGCGCATCCGATGGATATGGTTCCAGCGCGATATGCTGTGGAATCACCCGGGCATGGAGGAAGACCCCGACGCCGGGCTGTACGCCGTGTACCAGTGGGATGGCAAGCTGCTGCGCGAAACGCCCTACGTGCGCATCAAGCCGTCGGTAGACCCTGACACCCTGCATTTCCCCACGGGCTACGCCGAAGCCGCGGCGGCATCCTACGCTACCTACTCGCGTCTCAGAGATGAAGGTGCAATCGGTCCCGACACTCGCTTCCAGGTGTCTTTGCCCACGCCTATGTCCACCGGCTACATGTACGTCAGCCAGGCATCCCGCGACGCCTACCTCCCGGCCTACGAGCGTTCTTTGCTGGAAGCGGTGGACGGCATCCTGGCCGCCATACCCCACGACCGGCTGTCCATCCAGTGGGACGTCTGTCAGGAAGTCCTGCTCTTTGAGGACTACTTTCCCTATCGCCCCGACGACTACAAGGAGCAGGTGTTCAGTCTGCTGTCGCGGTTGGGGGGAAGAGTTCCGGAAAGCGTGGATTTGGGCTACCACCTGTGCTACGGTTCCCCCGCCGACGAACACCTGATTATGCCGAAGGACATGGGCATCCTTGTGGAAATCAGCAACGGCATATCCTCCGGCTTGGGCCGCCGCTTGGACTTCATGCATATGCCCGTGCCGAAAGCCCGCACCGACCGGTCCTACTTTGAGCCGCTGCGGAGATTGAATCTGACGGACAGCACTGAGCTAATCCTGGGCCTGATTCACTTCGGCGACACGGAGGGTGACGCGGCCCGAATCGCAGCGGCAAGAGAATTCGTCCCCATGTTTGGCATAGCCAGCGAATGCGGCTGGGGCCGCACCGACCCGCAGCGCGTTCCCGGCCTGCTGGCAAGCCACCGCCTCGCCGTGGAACACCTGAACCGGGGGAACTGACTATATACTCTGTTAGACCCCGCCCGTCATTCCCTGCAGGCAGGAATGATGGGTAGAGCAATCAGCTATAAAGCAACTGCCAGTCCAGGTTGCCCAGTCCGAACCGGATTCGCCGGAAGCCTTCGGTGTATTCAATTCCGGTCAGGTCCTTGTAACGGGTGGCGTTGTTGCTGATGCGGGACAGGCGTTCCTCGGTCGTAGCGGGTGACATCTGGCTGGCGTGAGCTTCCAGAGACAGTGTTTTGGCTTCTAGGTAGTCGCCGATTTCGATGAACACGTCCGGCGACTCGCTGCCCCACATATACGCCTGCTCCACCATGTGCGGCTCCAGCCCCTCTTCGGTGATTTGCTCCGGGAAGTGCTGGTAGCTCCAGGCGTAGGTGAAGGCGGCGTCCAGGGCCACCTGCCCGCTCATCCTGTGATCGCGGTGGGTGTGGCTGGTGCTGCGGTAGGGGTCTATGCACATGATCAGGTCGGGCTTGTACTGGCGTATGGCCCGCGTCACCTGGCTGCGGAACAGCATGGTGTCTTCCAACCCTCCGTCGGGATGCCGCAGGAATACAATGTCCTTGGCGCCAACGATGTCGGAGGCGGCGCGTTGCTCCACCTCGCGGGTGGCCGCCAGTGTCTCCGGGGTCATGTCGCGTTCCGAAGTGCCCTTGTTGCCGTTGGTGCACATGACCACTACGGCTTCCGTGCCGAATTCCTTGACCCACTTGGCCAGCGCACCGCCGCAACCGCCCTCGCAGTCATCGGGATGGGGAGTGACGGCCAACGCCACCCGGGGAGCAGTAGTGACTATCTCGAAATCGGGAGAAATTGAAGTCGCAGGTACAGAGGGGCCGGACATACCGAATTGGGTGTTTTGCAGCATTCGCCTTTCCAGTTTCAGTTGCGAGGTAAACGGAAGTCCCTAACCGCCCATCGTAACCGAGCGGCCGAGGTCGGTGGCGGCGTAGCGGCCCGAACGGCCGGGGATGCGTTCCAGCCAGCCGAACTTGGAGCGGGCGGCGTTGCGCAGCGTTTGGGTAAAGCTGTTTGCGCGCCGCCAGCCAGCCAGGTCGAACAGTTCGCCCAGCTCGTCGGCGTTCACTCCATCGGCTCTGAAGAACCTGCCGGCTCCTTCCGCGGCCACCACCACCCGGCGCATATCGCCCATGGGGTTGATGCTCTGACAGAAAGCGGTGAAGTCCTCTCGCGACTCTGGCGTCTGGGCTTCCAGCAACAGCCCGTCTTCGTCGGGGTCGCTGGTGGGAATCATGGGTGGTGAGAACATACCACTGGCCACAGGCGCCGCGGGCTGGGGCTGCTGGGCGGAGTGGGCCAGCGCGCCATTGGAGTGCTGGCCGTTGGAAGGTTGGAGGTGAGTTGCGCCGTTGGAATGCGGCGGCGCAGCCGACTGCTCTGCCGTTCCATCGGTACTTTTTTCCACTACACCGTTATGCCCGTTGGCGACGGGGGCCGCAGGTACACTCACCGAGACGCTTTCATTGGACGCGGATTCCAGCAACATACCCAGCACCCGGTTGATTACGTCGAATTCGTCCGATTCCAACGCAACCTGGGTATTATTAGGTAGAGATATGGTGAGTTTTACCATGTCTTGCCCGTCAAGATTGGCCGAGTTCGCTGCTCCTGCTTTCCGCTATCATACCTTCTCACGACAGATTATGCCAACTACCTTTGTTGGCAATTTTTACATTTTGACACAGATTGCCTCTTGAATATGGCAAAAGAAGAGGGGCCGGAGGTTGCCCGGGGACACAGAAGTGTAGTTCGCTGGCGAAAGGCTATACCGTCTGCTTAAGGCGGATCGCCAGCGAGCGGGTCATACCTGGAACGGCGGCTATCTCGTCTACCGCCGCTTCCTTGATGCCCTTGAGGGAGCCGAAACGTCGCATCAGCATCCGCTTGCGCTTTGACCCGATGCCGCTGACCAGGTCCAGCGGCGAGCCGAGGCTGCTCTTGCTGCGCAGATTGCGGTGGTAGGTGATGGCGAAACGGTGGGCCTCGTCGCGGATTCGCTGCACCAGGTAAAGGGCCTGCGAGTCGCGGGGCAGGATGATCGGCTCCGGCGTGTGCGGCACGAAGAGCCATTCGTTTTCCTTGGCCAGCGAGGCCAGCGGTATGTCTTCCAACCCCAGCTCCAGCATCACTTCCAGCGCCGCTGATAGCTGTCCCTTCCCTCCGTCAATCAGCACCAGGTCCGGAATGGCGGCCCAGCCCTCCTGCGCCGGTCGTTGGGCAGCATCCTCTTCCCCGATTTCCCCTGCTTCGTCGGCCTGGCTATCCCCGGCGGACTGACGGGCGGCGGCTAGGCGCTTGAAGCGGCGGCGCAACACTTCGCGCATACTGTCGAAGTCGTCCACACCCTCCACCGTCTTTATCTTGAACCGCCGGTACTGGGAGCGCTTGGGCTGGCCCTCCTCGAAAACCACCATGCTGGCCACGGTGTTGCTGCCCTGAATGTGGGAAATGTCGTAGCACTCCATCCGGTTCAGCGGTAGCGGCAGGGATAGTTCTTCCTCCAGTTCCCCGGTGGCCTGTTGGATGACGTCCCGGTTGTCCAGCCACTTGATGCGGTGTTGCGCCAGGCCCTGCCGGGCGTTGTCGGCCACGGTTTCCACCAGTTGCTTGTTCACCCCCCGCTGCGGCCAGACCAGGCGCACCGCGCCACCCCGTAAACCGCGCAGCCACTCCGTCACCACTTCCTCATCCTCGACCGGATGCTGGGTGACTATTCTCGGCGGAATGGTCAGGGCCGAGCCGTAGAACTGCTTGATGAACTGGCCGATGACCACGCCCGGCGTGTCGTCTTGTGCTCCTTCCATGAAGAAGTGCTCGCGCCCGATGAGCTTCCCCTTGCGGATGAAGAACACTTCCACCCAGGCTTCCGCGGAGCCTTGTGCCAGCGCTATGACGTCCATGCCGGCCTGCCACGGGTGGTTCTTGTCGACCTCCGGGCCGGAGTCAACCTTGATGCGACGTTCCTCCGCCACTCGCTCCACCGCCTTGATGCGGTCGCGCAGCACCGCTGCCCGCTCGAACTCCAGCCGTTCGGCGGCTTGGGTCATGTTCTCTTCCAGGTCCTGGGTGACGGCCTCGGTGTCGCCCTCCATGAACATGATGACCTGGTCAATGACCTGCGCGTAGTCCTCGCGGCTGGCGTACCCGGTGCAGGGGGCCACGCAGCGGTTGATGTAATACTCCAGGCAGGGGCGCGGGTCGTTCCCGGTGATGGTCTTGGTGCAGGAACGGTAGGGGAAGAGCCGCTTCACCAGGTCCATGGACTTGCGGACGGTGTTGGCCGTTGCAAAGGGCCCGAAATATCGCGCGCCGTCCTTGGCGACTCTCCGGGTGATGTAGACGCGGGGGAAGTTCTCGTTGAGGTCTATCTTAAGGTAAGGATAGGTCTTGTCGTCTTTGAGGCGAGCGTTGTAGCGGGGCTTGTAGCGCTTGATGAGGGTGTTTTCCAGTATCAGCGCCTCCGCCTCGGTGTCGGTGACGATGTACTCGAAGTCGTGGACATGGCCCATCATCCGCCGCGTCTTGTTGGCCTGCGCGGAAGGCGAGCCGAAGTAGCTGCGAAGTCGGTTGCGAAGCACACTGGCCTTGCCGACGTACAGCACAGTACCCCGGACGTCCTTCATCAGGTAGACGCCCGGGCGCTCCGGTGTGGCCTCAAGCCTTTGCTCGACGAGGGGTAGAGGCATGGCAACCCGCGCGGCAGGATGCTACAAAACGACGGCAATCGCTATGAGAGCAGCCAGGACCACGGTGGACAAAATGCCGATACGGCGCAACTCGGCTCCGACGTAGTTGTAGGCAGCGGGCCGCTCCCCGCGGACGCGCCCTTGCCCTCTGCTCTGTACGGCGCTGCTCTGCGAGGCCGGGCGCTCTGCTGCGGCAGGGGCTGGCGCGGGCGTGGCCTGCTGGGCCACGGCAGGGGAAGCCGCGCCTACGGCTGCTTCCACAGCCAAGACAGCGCCGCCGCCATTCTCTTGCGACTGCGGGTGGGTTGGGGTTGCAGGGATACCGCTGGGGCCTCTCTGGGCCCGCTTTCTGCGGCGACTCAATTCACCTTGCCGGGACGCAACCCGGCGGGACTTTCCAGCCATCGGTATACACCTCTCTCAGGAGGGTACAGGCGCAGGATGGCTCCGTGCCAGGGGGGGCGATCCTGCGATTCTTTCATAACCTATTAGTCAACTATACCAGCAAACGTGGGAAAAAGGCAGTCTGGTGGAGACGTACTCTTGGACTAAAAGCCTGCATTCGACCCAACCTCCCACACAGAGAAACAGGAGCGCACAAACGTGCGCCCCTGCGAATGATGCCTCTCTTGATACGAGCTTCAGCGTGTCGGCCTATGCCCTCGGATGGCTCCTCTCGTATTCTTCCCTGACGTAAGGACTGGTCAAGTGGGTGTAGACCTGGGTGGTCGAGATGCTGGAGTGTCCCAGCAGTTCCTGGACGTGGCGCAGCGATGCGCCGTTTTGCAGCAGATGGGTGGCGAAGCTATGCCGCAGAGTGTGAGGCGTGATGCTGGACTTGATGCCGGCGGCCTGGGCGTAATTCTTCAGAATTGACCATACCCATTGACGGGTGAGGCGCTCGCCCCGGTGATTGATGAACAGAGCAGGCTCCTGCTTTCGGCTACCCAGCATCAACAGCCGGGCATTCTTCATGTACTTCGCCAGGACTTGCAGCGCCTTGGGATAAAGGTGGACTATGCGCTCCTTGGATCCTTTGCCCAGGCACCGGATGTAGGACTCCTCGATGTTGACGTCGCCCACGTTCAGCGACACCAGTTCCCCAACCCGCAGCCCGGTGGCGTAGAGCAGTTCCATTATGACCGCATCCCGCTGCCCCTCGTTGGTGCCGGGCTTGTAGCTTACCTCCAGCAGCTTGGTGACTTCCTCTTCAGTGAGATATTTAGGAAGGGACCGGCCTACCTTGGGAGTCCCCAGCGACTCCGTGGGATCTTCGGTGATGATCCCGTTCTCAGCCATAAACCCGAAAAAAGACTTGACCGAGGCAACCTTTCGCGCGGTGGTGGCGTTGCGGTATCCCTTGCGGTCTTTCAGGTCGGTGATGTACAGGTTCAGGGTGTCTATGTTCACCCTGGTCCAGTCGTAGGCGTTGTTGCTGGAGCTAGGGCCGCTTCCGTTTCTGGACAGAAACTCGGAGAACTGGGAGAGGTCGTTCCGGTAAGCATCGCAAGTGTTCTGGGAAAATCCCTTTTCCACCAGGAGATGCTGTAGGAAAGAGGAAATAGTGCGGTCCATAAGCTCGTATCCTTTCGCCGAAGCGTAAAACAGATGAACAAGTCATCGCTGGGAGACGCTTGTCCAGTACTGGGAAGGATACTAGCACAGGTCGCCGGGGCCTCTACGACTGGATTCTGTGCGGGATTTCAGGAATTTGACCAAAATTAAACTCCGTTAAATCTCTCGGAAGCATAATACGCCCCGACTTTAGCCGGGGCGCGATGCGTGATTGATAGAAGTCGAAATGTTCAGGTAGCCAGTAGTACGGTGCCAGTGGAAGACAGGGAGCCGCCGGTGCCATTTACGATGGCGGTCTTGGCTGCCTCCCCTGGCGAGCGTTTGCTCATTACCTGCCGCTCGCCGCACTCTCCCCGAAGCTGCCGCACCGCCTCCACCAGCAGGAAGATGCCGTACATCCCCGGATGCGTGTACGACAGCCCGCCCCCGCTGGTGTTCAGGGCGAAGTCGCCGCCCGGCGCGGTGCGCTGATTGGCTACGAAATCCGCCGCTTCCCCACGCCCGCAGAACCCCAGTGACTCCAGCGTGACCATGACGGTGTAGGTGAAGGAGTCGTAGATCATCGCCAGATCCAGGTCGTCGTGGCTCAGGCCGGCCCGCGCCATCGCCCTCGGCCCCGACTCACGCGCTGGGGTAATGGTGTAGGATGGCATCTGGCTGATGATGTTGTGATCGTGGGACTCGCCGCCTCCAAGCACCCACACCGGCTGCTTGCGGCAGCTCGCCGCCCTCTCTGCCGTGGTGACGATAACCGCCGCGCCGCTGTCAGTGACCAGGCAGCAGTCCAGCAGATGGAAGGGCCAGGACACCCAGCGGGAGTTGTGATAGTCGTCGAAGCTCATCGGGGTGTCGTGCATCTGCGCCACCGGGTTCAGGTTGGCCCACTTGCGGGTGGCAACGGCTATCTCCGCCATGCCCTGCCGCGTCTTGTCCTCGCCATAATCGTGTATATAGCGGGTACAGGCCATCGAGTAGTTGATTGGCGCGCCTATTATGCCGTAGGGGGCCTCGTATTGTGCTGCGGGAAGATTGCCGTCCGCTGGCACGCGCACCCTGGTGGAGCGCCCAGCCTGCCCATGGGTGATGAGCGCTGTCTCGCAGTACCCAGCCCGGATGGCCGCTATAGCGTGGGCCACGTGGATGACAAAGGAAGAGCCGCCGACATAGGTGCTGTCGGTGAACACCGGCTCAATGCCGAAATACTCCGCCGTTGCCAGCGTCGAGAATCCGGCGGTCAGCACGCCGTCAATGTCGCTCATCTTTAGGCCGGCGTCGTCCAGGGCGTTGTAGGCTGCCTCCGCGTGGTGTTGCAGCGACGACTTACCGGGCACATTGCCCATAACGTCGGACTCGGCAACCCCCACGATGGCGATGTCCCGCGGAGCAGAAGAAGTCACAACCTTTCCCCCAAATGCAAATCAAATGTTGCGCCAGATGGTACAACACCGCCGCCCCAGCCACAAGCAGGAGACATCCTCTCAGGGCCTTTCGATTATTGTCTGGATCAGGATCAAAAGGTGATCAGGATTCTCCGTCTTCTTCCATATGCAAAACTGCCGACGCCTGGAATTTCACCCTCACCCTAACCCTCTCCCTCAAGGGAGAGGGAAACATGAGTCATCCCGAATTTTGGTGAGGGGAAAGACAGTAAAAGCGGTATAAGAAATCTGACGCAAAGAAAGACCCCTTTTGGTGAAATGGGAATGTCACAACACCATTCACCGGGAGGGGTCTTTGCATATGTTGCCGCATGGGGTGGGTGAGAGGCAAGGGCTGGAGGTTGCGGATCTGTTGCAATCTTTCATCGGTCCATTGGCCAAATGGCTGGATGAGCAGGTGGACCGGCGTCTGGTACGCACCCTTTTTCTGACACTGGTGGCCATCGTGCGCCTGCGCCACTCCCGGTCGGGTCTGCTGCTCAGCGAGCTGGGCGCTCACATTCTCTCCCCGGCTCAGGCTCCGGCGGGCACCAAGCGGTTAAGCAGTCTGCTGCGTTCCCCCAAGTGGTCGCACCACCTATTGGAGAGGTTCCTATTGCACTTGGCAGACCAGGAGCTGGCTCAGATAGAGGAACGAGGGGAACTGGCCCTGGCCATCTGGGACGAGAGCGTGCTGGAGAAGCCGGAAAGCATCGCTCTGGAGGGACTGTGCCCGGTACGCTCCAGCAAGGCAGCTCGTCTCAAGCGCATCAAGCCCGGATACTACCATCCACCGGGGGGCCCGCCGGTATTCGTCCCGGGTCTGCAGTGGCTCACCGTCATGCTGGCCGGGATGCAGGGGCCTCCCGTGCTGGCCGCCATGCGCTGGTGGACCAGCCGGGGCAGACTGGCCAGCCACCGGCGGGATGAGACCGCGTCCCTGCTGTCCCAGAGTGCCGCTGGGTGGGGAAGGCGGGTGGTCCACGTCTTGGACCGGGGCTTCGCCGGCGCCCCCTGGCTGGAGGAACTGGGCAAACATCAAGGGCGGTTCATCATGCGCTGGCCCACGCGCTACCACCTGGCCGACGCCAAGGGCGAGCGTCCTGCATGGCATATCACCCGGGGCAAACGCTCCCAGGACCACCGCCAGATCTGGGATCTGAACCGCCGCCAGTACCGCAAGACCGGCATCGTGGCGGTGCCGGTCCGGCATCCCAGGATGGAGGGCGAACTGTGGCTGGTGATTTCCAGGCCCGGCAAGGGACGCAAGCCCTGGTACCTGCTGACCAGCGAGAACATCGCAACGGTGGATGACGCCTGGCGGGTGGTTATGGCCTACGCGCGCCGGTGGCAGGTGGAGATGTGCTACCGGGCCTGCAAGAGCGACCTGGCCCAAGAGCGACCTGGCCATGGAAAGCCCCCGGCTGTGGTTCTGGGAAAACCGGCTCAAGCTGCTGCTGATGGTCAGCCTGGTATATGCCTTCCTCCTGTCCCTGCTGGCGCCAAGGCTCGCCCCTCTGGTGCAAGAACTGCTCCGAAACTGGTGCCACAGAACAGGAGAGAGGTACCGCCAAGCCGCGATACCTCTCTCCAGACTCAGAGCCGCCCTTTCCGCCCTATGGCTGTCTCATCCACCTACCCTAAATTCGGGATGACTCATGTAACCCTCTCCCTCAAGGGAGAGGGAATAATCGAAAGGCCCTGCATCCTCTAACCAGGGATTGACTGCGAAGGGATTGTCTGAATCAGGATTTGGGGATTTTCAGGATGGGCGTCGGTTTATCCTGCCAATCCTTCAATCCTGAGAATCCTGATTCAGACAAAGAATCGAAACACCTTGCGTGATAAAATGGTCTTTTACGCCAATTTCAAGTTCCCAGAGGGGCTATGCCAAGCAACTTCTGGATGATTGCCAACAACGAGCGGAATTTTCGCATTACCCAGGAACGGGGATTCTCCGTCATGGGTCTCAAATCCCAGCACCGCAGGAAGGTCCAGCGCATCTCCGAAGACGACCGTATCCTGCTGTACGTCACACACATTCGCCGCTTCGTCGCCACGGTCACCGCCACGTCGGACTACTTTGAGTCCGATGAGGCGATTTGGGAGAGAGAGGGCAGGGCAGGATTTCCGTACCGGGTCAACATTCGCCCGGAGATAGTCCTGAGGGACGAGCAGTTCATGGACGCCAATCTCATCGCGCCGAGGCTGGAGTACGTGAAGCGCTGGGCGCCGGAGGACTGGTACATGGCCTTTCAGGGAAACCTGCACCTGCTGCCCAAGAGCGACTTCCTCCTCATCGAAGAGGAAATGAAGAAGCTCCACTTCGGCAGGGACTACCAGCCCACTCCGGTAGTGCCGACCCGCACCCAGCAGCGCCGCCGCCGCTCCGGCAGCCGTCGGCCTGCCGCTGCCCAGTCCCCGCAGCAGCCTGCCCCACGGCGTTAGCGAGTATGAATCCCCTCTCCCGCTGGGAGAGGGTTAGGTGAGGGCGTCCCCCTCGCCGCCACGATTTCCTCCAGCACGCCGGGGTCGGTTTCGGCACTGGCGGCTTCCAACAGCAATGCTCCCGCTTCCGCGCCGCCGATTTGCCCCAGCGCCCAGGCCGCATGACCTCGCACCAGCGGCTCCCCCTGCCGCAAAGCGCGCCCCAGTGCAGGCACAGCCTCGGTCGCGCCTAGGTTGCCCAGTGCCACGCAGGCGTTGCGCTGCATTCCGGTGCGCTTGGCCCGCATCACCGGCATTCCGGCGAACCGGCCACGGAATTTATCATCCGACATTTCCAGTAGCTCTATCAGGTCCAGGAATGCCATCTGCTCCGTTGGCCCCGAGCTTGTCGAAGGGCTGCTCCGCATGGCGGCAGGGAACGGGATGGGCTGCCCAGCAGGTCGCGCCTTGCGGTTGACCGGGCAAACGTCCTGGCAGATGTCGCAGCCGAAGACCCAGTCCTGCATCAGCGGACGAAGCTCGCGGGGAATCGCGCCCCGATTCTCGATGGTCAGGTAGGAGATGCAGCGGGCATTGTCCACCACATATGGCGCCACGATGGCTCCCGTGGGACAGTCTTCGATGCACCGAACGCAGGAGCCGCAGGACTTCTTCAGTGGGGCGTCGGGCTCCAGCTCCAAGTCGGTGATAACCTGCCCGAGAAACACCCACGACCCGAACTGCGGCGTCAAAATGTTCGTGTTCTTGCCGAACCACCCGATGCCCGCGCGGTTGGCGGCCGCCCGGTCCAGCATCGGCCCGTCGTCCACGTACCAGCGGGCCGCGATCTCCGCCCCCAACTCCAGCTCCAGCCCGCGCACGAACTCCCGCATCCGCCGCTTCATCACCCGGTGGTAGTCGCGCACCCAAGCATACCGCGCCACCCGCCCTGATAGCCGGGGCACATCATCCTCCGGCCAATCATCCCCAAGATAGCTCAACCCCAGGCAGATGACAGACCGCGCCCCCGGCAACAGTTCCGACGGGCTGGTCCCCCGCATAACCCGCGACTCCGCGTACCATGGCAGCCCGTCCATTCGCCCCTCGCGGATGCGCTCCAGCGCCGCATCCCGGTCGGCGCCGAAGTCGTCCGCCGAAGTCACGCCCACCATGTCGAACCCGCAGGCGCGGGCGTGGGCGGTGACAGTGGCTTTCAAGTCGTTCATGGTGTTTCGATGATAGCGCGAAAGGTATAATCCGGCCAATCGCAAGTTCGAGGGCCTGCCATGCCACTGTACCGCTGGAACGACGACAATCTGGAGCCAGTTCCGCCCACCACCTTCGAGGCCGAAGGATTGCAGGAACGTACCGACTTGCAACGGTTACTGCGCGACCAGCCTGATGTGCTGGAAGAAGGGCTGTTCATTGTCGTTGAGGATTTCAGTAACTGGCAGGATTCCAGCCGCAGCATAGATTTGCTAGCATTGGATGCCGAGGGAAACTTGGTGGTCATCGAACTGAAGCGGACACAAACTGGTGACCACAGCGAGCTTCAGGCCATCCGCTACGCCGCGATGGTCTCCAACATGACACTGGAACAGGTCATAGCTGCCCATCGGTACTACTTGCAAAGACGCGACATAGATGGCGACGCAACGGACCGGGTTCTGAGTCATTTGGGAGTTCATGATGACGCTGATGCGGAGATACACACGGAGCGCCCTCGCATCATCCTGGCTTCTGCGGGTTTCTCCACAGAGTTGACCACCAGCGTTCTGTGGCTGCGGGACGGCGACATGAACATCAGTTGCGTCAGACTGCAACTGTATAAAGATGGGAACGGGCTGCTGATGGATGCCAGCCAGGTAATCCCTCTGCCTGAAGCGTCCGACTACCTGGTCAAGGTTCGTGAAAGAGAGGAAACGGAGCGTCGGCCGCGGCGCAACACCCAGCCAGAAAGAATCCCAGGTGCGGATGCGTTTCTTGAAAGGATTGACAAGGTTCAGGAATACTCCAAACCGATGCTGAAACAACTCTACGACTGGGCGGTTTCTTTGGAGCAAGAAGATCTGGCTATTCTTGAAACCAGAAAGACCAGCGATGGTTTCTCCGCCACTTTACGGGTCAGCTTGCCAGATGCAAGGGTAAACCCTGCCACTATTTGGCAGGCAGGAAGATCAGTTTATTACCATCTGAGGTTAAATGAGATTGGCGTGCGAGCGCCAAAAGCAAGTATCCGCATAGGGCAAATACTAGGCCCAGAGAATGTTGGCGAAGACAAAAGCCGGAATTTTTATTCGGTGCCAGATGACCTCCTTGACGCCCTCACCGACGCCTACCGCGAGGCCAACGGCCTCCCGCCTACAACCCTTCCCCCTGATACCGCCCCCGATAGCCCTCTTCCGGTGGCGTAGCCAGGCGGAAGAATACCAGTTGCGCCACCCGTGCGTCCCTTTGCAGCCGGAAGCCGCCAAGGTGGTGCACTGTCAGCAGCGACTGCGAACGCCCCCGGTAGCCCGCGTCCCATACCGCCGTGTGCAGGGCGACTCCGCTCCGCAGCAGGCTGGAGCGCGGGCGGCCCAGCGCCATCAGGTCCCGCGGCAGGTTGACCACCTCGTTGAAGGTAATCAGGTACGGCCCCGCTCCTAGTGGCAGCCATCCCTCTCCGTCGAATGGCATTGGCTCAGTATCGGATAGCACCCGGTCTGCGTCAGAGCGGCCAAGCTGCCCCGGCGTTGCGAACCTCGCCACTTCCCCCACGCTGAGGTCGAAGCCGTTGGGCTGTAGCTGCGCCGCCAAGTCAACATAACCGGCTACCAGAGGTGAGTCACCTGCAATCAGTCGGGCGATTTCTTCCCGGTTCAGAGGGTTTCCGTACATATCAATCAGCACCGGCGGGGAAGATAAACGGCGTAGGGGCGGGTTTCAAACCCGCCCCTACAAATTTCGGAAGCATATCCCGCCCTAGTCGTGCATGAAGTCTTGCATATCGGCGGGCAGAGGCTTTTCCTCGGGGATTTCGGTGATGATGGTCTCGGTGGTCAGCATCATGCCAGCGATGCTGCCCGCGTTCTCCAGCGCCGAGCGGGTTACCTTCACCGGGTCAATGATGCCGGCCTGGATCAGGTGGGTGTACTCGCCTATCTCGGCATCGAATCCCCAGTCGCCTTCGCCGGACCGCACTTCTTCGACCACCACTGGAGCATCGTAGCCGGAGTTTTCGGAGATCAAGGACAGCGGTGCGCTCAGGGCCTCGCGTACCAGCCGCGCTCCCAAGGCCTCGTCTCCCTCCAGCGAGCTGATTACCTCGTCCAGAACATGGCCGGCGCGAATCAGGGCAACCCCGCCGCCAGGGACGATCCCTTCCTCGATGGCGGCGCGGGTGGCGGAAAGAGCGTCCTCGGCGCGCGACTTGCGCTCGCTGACCTCCGGCTCGGTGGCCCCGCCGACCTTCACCACGGCAACGCCGCCTACCAGCGCGGCCATGCGTTCCTGCAACTTCTCGCGGTCGTAGTCGGAGCTGGTTTCCTCGATCTGCACCCGCAGTTGGTCCAGCCGGTCCTTGACGCCCTGGTCTGAGCCGTGGCCCTCGATGATGGTGGACTCGTCCTTGTTGGCGACCATGCGACGGGCCGTGCCCAAGTGCTCGAATTCGGCGGCGTCCAGCTTCAGGCCGCGGTCGGAGCTGATGACCGTGCCGCCGGTGACGATGGCCATGTCTTCCAGCAGGGCCTTGCGCCGTTCTCCGAAGCCGGGAGCCTTGATCGCCACGCAGTCGAGGATGCCGCGCATCTTGTTGACCACCAGGGTGGACAGCGCCTCGCCGTCCACGTCCTCGGCAATCAGCACCAGCGTCCGCCGTCCGGCACCCACCATTTTCTCCAGGATGGGTATGAGGTCGTTGGGGGAGCTGACCTTCTGGTCGGTGAGCAGGAAGTGGGGGTTGTCTATGGCGACTTCCATCCGCTGCGTGTCGGTTACGAAGTGGGGCGAAAGATAGCCGCGGTCAATGCGGACGCCTTCCACGAAGTCCAGTTCGTCGGTCAGGGACTTGGACTCTTCGATGGTGACCACGCCGTCTCGTCCCACCTTTTCCAGCGCGTCCGCCAGTTGCTCTGCGATGGCTTCCTCGTGCGCCGACAGCGCGGCGACGCGGGCCACCTGTTCGCGGCCCTCCACCGGGATGGCCATGCCGCGCAGCTCGGCCACCACCGCGTCAACGGCAGCCTCGATGCCGGTGCGTAGGCCCATGCCATTGGCGCCGGCGGCCACGTTCTTGAAACCGTCGCGAACGATGGCGTCGGCCAGCACTACCGAGGTGGTGGTGCCGTCGCCCACGGCGTCGTTAGTCTTGGAGGCCGCTTCCTTGACCAACTGCGCCCCCAGGTTTTCGTAGGGGTCGGGCAACTCGACTTCCTTGGCGATGGTGACGCCGTCGCTGCACACCACCGGGTTGCCGAACATCCGGCTGAGCATCACGTTGCGCCCGCTGGGGCCGAGGGTCAGGCCGACGACGCGCCGCAACTGCTCCACGCCGCTCAGCAGACTTACACGGGCTCCGTCATCAAAAGATAGCTGCTTGTCCGCCATCGTAGGCTCCTTAGTATGTCTGTGTTATCGCTTTATAAAGTTCCCTCCCCCGCTGGGAGAGGGTCAGGGCGGGGGTGTCCGGTTGCCAAGGACAGCCGAAAGGACACACGCAAACACAATAAAATATGCGCCAACCGGGTGGGATTGTCAACTGCGAATTAGCACTCTGAGTCTTCGGGTGGCAACTGAATGCCGCCCGCTGGCGTCACGCCGTCGTGCCCTTCTGCGGCCTGCGCCAGTTCGCTGATTTTCCGCCCAAGAACCGGGTGGACTGCCGAAGGCGCCAGCTCGGCCAGCGGTATCAACGCGAAGGCCCGCAGGTGCAGCTGTGGGTGGGGAATCTCCAGGTCAGGCAACTCGACCACCTGCGTCCCATATAGCAGAATGTCTACGTCAATCAGGCGCGGCCCCCACCGCGGCCCCGGCACACGTCCGAGGCGTTCCTCGACCTCCTTGCACTGCGCCAGCAGCGGCTCCGGCGCTAGCGTTGACGCTACCTCCACTACGCAATTCAGGAAGCGCGGCTGCTCGGTTACGCCCCACGGCTCGGTCTCATACACCTGAGAGCAGCGTGTCAGACGCAGGCCCGGCTCCGACGTCAGCAGCCGCAGCGCCTCCCGCAGGTTGGCCCAGCGGTCGCTCAGGTTCGTCCCTAGGCCGAGATAGGCCGTAACGTCATTCACTGATTCGTCTCCCATCCGCCGGGCCGCCAGTCTCGAAGGATGGCGTCGCTCACCCGGCACACCCGCGCCATTTCCTTCACGTCATGTACCCGTATCATGTCTGCCCCGGCGGCTATGGCCAGCGCAACCGTCACCGCCGTCCCCTCCACTCGTTCCTCCGGCGGCAGCCCGCCCAGCAGCAGCCCGATGGTGGACTTGCGGGACGTTCCCACCAGCAGCGGTAGCCCCAATTTCTTGAGACGGCCCAACTCCCGCAGCACTTCAATGTTCTGGTCCGCCGTCTTGCCGAACCCGATGCCGGGGTCAACCATCAGGTTGGCGCGAGGCACGCCCGCCGCCAATGCAGTATCTGCGCTGCGTTGTAGTCCGCTGACAATATCGTCCAGCAGGTTGTCATAGACGTGCCCCTGCTGATTGTGCATCAGCGCCAGCCCGGCCCCGCGCTCCGCTGCCACCGCCGCAATCCCGGGGTCAGCCTTCAGCCCCCACACGTCGTTAATGATGCAGGCCCCGGCGTCCAGCGCCGCCCGTGCTACTCCCGACTTCCAGGTGTCCACGCTGACAGGAATGGAAACCCGCGCCGCCACCGCCTCCAGCGACGGCAGCAAGCGCCGCAGTTCCTCTGCTTCCGTCACCGGATGATGCCCCGGCCGTGTGGACTCAGCGCCGATGTCCAGAAAGTCCGCCCCCTCGCCCTCAAAGCGCAGGGCCTGTTCCACGGCGGCATCCACATCGCCTTTCAAGCCGTCGCCTGAGAAGGAATCAGGCGTGACGTTAATCACGCCCATAACGTAGGTGCGTTGCCCCCACGACAGTCTTTCGCCGTTGGCAACGGTAAGCTCGGTCAGGGATGACAGTCGAGTGGGCATAACGTCGTCCACAGGCGGGCAGTTGGGAGTGTAGCTAAATTTTATCACCGGACATAGCGCGGGGATGCGATGCGCGATAGAATGCGCATTGCGAAATTCGGGAAGGATGCCACGACAATAGCACGACTGGCTCCTGCCAAATCAGGGAGGCCCATGTGACTGCGGAGCAACGGCAGATTGACCAGCAGTTGGAAGAACTGGATTCCATGCGCCGCCAGTCCCGGCTGGGCGGCGGGCAGGATCGCATTGACCAGCAGCACCGGCGCGGCAAGCTCACCGCCCGCGAGCGGCTGGAACGCCTGATGGACGAAGGCACCTTCCACGAGCTGGACCCCTTCGTTACTCACCGTATCACCGACTTCGGTCTCGGCGACCGCCGTCCGTTGGGCGACGCCGTGGTAACCGGCTACGGCAAGGTGGAAGACCGCCAGGTGTTCGCCTTCGCCCAGGACTTTACCGTCATGGGCGGCTCTCTGTCCGAGGTCGTCAGTCAGAAGATATGCAAGGTGATGGACCTGGCCGCCAAGGCCGGTTGCCCCGTCGTCGGCCTCAACGACTCCGGCGGCGCCCGCATCCAGGAGGGTGCGCTGAGCCTGGCCGCCTACGGAGACATCTTCCTCCGCAACACTCTCTATTCCGGCGTGGTGCCGCAGATTACCGTCATCGTAGGCCCGGCGGCTGGCGGCGCAGTCTACTCCCCGGCCATCACCGATTTCATCTTTATGGTCAAGGACATCGGCCAGATGTACATTACCGGCCCGGATGTCATCAGGGCCGTCACCGGCGAGGAAGTCAGCCACGAAGATTTGGGCGGCGCTGCCCCCCACGCCACCCGCAGCGGGGTGGCTCACTTCGTCTGTGAAACCGAAGAGGAGTGCATCAACGAGGTGCGCCACCTGCTCAGCTACCTGCCAGGCAACAACATGGACGACCCGCCCCGGGACCCGGCCGACGATCCCGCTGACCGGCTGGAGCCCGATCTGCGCTATATTGTGCCGGAGGACCCCGGCCGCCCCTACGACATCCGCGACGTGGTGTATAAGGTGGTGGACCACGAAGAGTTTCTGGAAGTCCACCAGAACTACGCGCCCAACATAGTGGTCGGCTTTGCCCGGATGGGTGGCAAGCCCGTGGGCATCGTCGGCAACCAGCCCGCTTACCTCGCCGGGGTGCTGGACATAGACGCCTCGGTCAAGGCGGCCCGCTTCGTCCGCTTCTGCGACTGCTTCAACATCCCGCTGGTGACTTTCGTGGACGTTCCCGGCTTTTTGCCGGGCGTAACCCAGGAATACGGCGGCATCATCCGCCATGGGGCCAAGCTCATTTTCGCCTACGCCGAAGCCACCGTTCCCAAGATTTCAGTGATAACCCGCAAAGCCTACGGCGGGGCCTACATAGTGATGAGCAGCAAGCACCTGCGTTCCGATGTCAACCTCGCCTGGCCCGGTGCCGAAATCGCCGTTATGGGAGCCGACGGCGCCGTAAACATTATTTACCGAGAGCAAATATCCAAGTCGGAAAACCCTGACAGCACCCGCCAGGAACTCATAAACGAATACAAGGAACTCTTCACCACTCCCTACATCGCCGCCGGCCGGGGCTTCCTGGACGACGTGATTGACCCGGCGGAAACCCGCCCCCAGATCATCCGCGCCCTGGAAATGCTGCAAACCAAGAGCGACAACCTGCCGCCCAAGAAGCACGGGAACATACCGCTGTAGGCGATGGTCTCAACGCCCAGAAAAGCTCGAAAAGAAAATAAGGGCGGGTTTCTATCCCGTCCCTGTACTGCTCCGTTATTCCCGGGTATCGGTTTCTGACCCCAGCGGGAGTAGTTCGCCGGTGAGCCGCCGCCAGCGAAGCCGCCGTTCCCGGCTGTCGAGTACAACGGGACGAGGTGACAAAGTGCGCAGGGTTTGCAGTTCCCGGAGCAGGTCTTTGACGTTGCTCACTCTGGCTGAGATGGCGTCCAGTTGCAATGCGTCTTCGTAGAAATTGATGTGCAGTCTTTCTGCCGTGTCGAAGAGAAGCCGCACGTCCGGGCGGTCCCACTCTTCAGACAATTGCAGGACAATGTCGTCTAGCAGCCGATGGCCCTGATGATTCCACCCCCGCTGCTCGGCTATGGACTTGATGGCCTCTGCTACCGCTCCCCAGCCCTTCTCCGACGCCTGCACCCGGTCACCAACCCGCAGATATTCGTCGGCCCTTTCGATGTACTGGCGGCTCAGTTGGGCGTATCTTTCAGATTCCGAGTTGGAAGGTTCCATTCTCTAGCTTTCTCGTCCATTGGTTCCGTTGGTTTAAGATATATTACCATTTCTTCCCGTTCTTCCCGGTGAAGGTTGGCAGTCTGGTGTAGAATCAGGTCAGACAACGATACTTGAGGGGCCATACATGAAGTTCGGCGTTTTCTACCAGTTGCCTTGCGCGGAAGACCAGTCCCCGGCGCAGCGCTACCAGGACACCATCGCTCAGGTCCAGTTGGCCGATGAGCTGGGATTCGACGCGGCCTGGCTTGCCGAACTGCATTTCAACTCGCGCTTCTCCGTCATGCCCGCGCCCATGGTCATCGGTGCGGCCATGGCTCAGACCACCAGCCGCATACGCATCGGCACCGCTGTACACCTGGTGCCCTTGCACCAGCCCATCCGTTTGGCCGAGGAAGCTGCTGCGCTGGACGTGCTATCCAACGGACGCTCCATCTTCGGCATCGGGCGCGGCGCAATCCCAGCCCACTTCCAGGGATATGCCGTAGACTACGGGGAGGCCCGCGACCGGTTCACCGAGGGACTGGAAATGGTGCTGGGAATGTGGGCCAATGACGATTACAGTTATCAAGGCAAGCACCACCAAGTCGAGGGAATAAACCTTGCGCCCAAGCCCATCCAGAAGCCTCACCCGCCGGTGTACATCGCCTCCAACAGCGCCGACACCTTCAACCTCGTAGGGCAACTCGGGCACAACATCCTCGTGGCGCCCACCATCGTCACTACACAACGCGCACTGACCGGGCTGGAGACAGACCTGAA
>VXOI01000204.1 GCA_009840175.1 Chloroflexota bacterium
GTGGTGGCCCGGGCGAAAGCCCGGTGGGAGGAGGAACCCAGGTATCCCGCCTACGTCAAACCCACACGCCCGCCCAGGCAGCGGAACCGCCGCCAGCAGGCGGCGGCCCAGGCCGCAACCACTGAGGGGGAAGCGGAGGCGGAACAGCAGCCGCAACCCGAGACGCTGCGGCTGTTCTAGGCCGGGCCGCGAGAGCGCAACCCACGGGGGGAGGATGCCGCATGGCGGTGTCCTTCCCCCGCCGTCCATATATGGGGCCTTTTCTGCGTTGCAGGCCGGTTGCACGTCCGTGTATGGGCTCTCTTTTCATTTCGGGGACAGTTGGGAAACATGGAAAGGAGAGCAGGAGATGAGAAACAATGGAGATGGGCCATTGACGTGGGCAGTGGAAACCAAAAGGAGGTACGAGGTGAAGGATCAGCACCTGTTTGACGAGAACGCACGCAGTGAAAGGGCCTTCTGCGGGGCTGACAGCTCAACCGAAGAACGGGTGAGCGTGGGCTACTACATGGAGCAACGGAAGAACGGCCTTGAGGTCGGGAGCGTCTGCGAGCCGTGCAAGGGGTTCGCACCGCCATTCGCTCTGCGCCTCAGCCGCGACCTGGAAGCCGAGGGTATGCCGGATGAAGGGGAAGAGTATCGGCGGCTTGCCGAGACGCTGGCGAGGGAGACCGGTCAGAATCCGCCGGGCTGCTAGAGGGAAGTCCAGCCCGTCCATATGTGGGCGCTTTTTGCGTTTGCGGAGTGTACGGCCGGGGCCCGGCCATGTTTGCAGCCCTTGTTGCGTTTCAATACCAGGGCGACGCGGCCTCCGGGTCCCCGCGCCAGGTGGCATCCAGAGAATCGTGGATGTGTGCGTTGGTCAGCTCGCCCTTCCAGTAGGCGGCGCGCTCGGCCTTGGCGAGGCTGGCCCCCTGAATCTTCCATCCGGGGTTGGACTCCCGGACCGCGCGGGCGATGTCGGCGAGGGTCGCTCCCCGCGTGCAGAAGTCGTCGACGACGATCACCAGGCCGGGTTCGCCTCCGATGGGGGTAGACAGGTACACCCCGTCCACGGTGGCGTCCCGCTTCGCTGCGGAGGGGATACCGGTGATCCTGGGATGCCGGTCCTTGGTAACGTGATGCGGAAGCCACTCCCAGCCGCGGGATTCTGCAAGCGCGGACGCCAGTATCGACGCTGGCGTGTCGTGTTGCACAATATTCTGCCCTGAAGAGACCGAGGAGACGACGACGACACGCGGGTCCCAGTCGAAGCTGAACAAGTCGAACGCCGCGCAGAAGGTGCGGGTGGCCGCCCTGATGGCGGCAGGTTCGCCGTACTTGAACTGGTTGAAGCGCCGGGTCCACTTCTCGTTGGGCCGGTCCGTGATGCGGAACCCGACCGTGATAAGACTCAGGTCGCCGACCGGGAGCCGGTTGAGGTGCAACAACCGGCCCATTACGCCGTAGATGCGCGCGGCCTCCTCGCCGAACATGCGCGCCGCGTAGCTGGACGGCACTTCCGATACCGGTCTCGTTACCCCGAGCTCGTCGGTGACCAGGAAGTCAGCCAGGCGCGCAGCCTCGTCGTCCCCCGCGTCGGCGGACGGCGATTGCGTTGGCGGTCCCGTTTTCTTGTCCTCGCCGAACAGGAAGTCAGCCAGGCGCGCAACCCAATCGTCGTCCACCTGAGCGGCGGACGACGATTGGGTTGCCGGTCTCTTTTTCTTGTCCATGCGTTCTGCTCCTGCACGGTCGCGTGTACGACCACGGCTGTAATGCGGTCAGTGGTCGGCCGCCTTCCAGCCGCCTCCCCGCCCAGCGTCGGGAATGGCAGGCCCCGCACCTCTATTCATGCCACCTCTTTGCGTTCAAGGCAAGCTCGCCCAGGGCTGCCGCCTGCGGGGGGCTGGCCGAATTACCCTTGACGGTGGGCGGGTTATGGCGCTTTCATATGTGCGGCCTTTGTGTTTCAGCCCTGGGCCATGGCCGCTTCATCAACCAGAGCCTGGACTTCAGCTCCGTGCTCCAGGGGGTGCTGGTCGCGGCCCGGCAGCGGGCGGCGCTGACGGCGGACCCGGCATTACCCCATGCCCTATGATGGCCTGGGCAGGCTTCCGCCAACCGGCCCGTCAGTGGCGGGCCGGCGGCCCGTCCCGGAAGGGGGTTCGGTTCCCCTGGCCTTTCTCACCAGGAAGGTTGCCAGGTACAGCAGGGGGGTATCGAAAAGGGCAATGGCAAGCTTCACCACCATGGTGCCGGCAAAGAGTTCCAGGAGGCCCATGAAGTCCCTGATGCCCCAGAACAGTCCCGTCACGAAAATAGCGGTATTGACGGACTGGGACAACGCCGTCGAAACGTTGTTGCGGAGCCAGAGATACCTGCCCTCCGTCTTGGTTTTCAGGAAGTGAAAGATCTCGTTGTCCAGCAATTGGGCAATGACGAAGGAAAACGTTCCAACCATCACGAAACGCACGCTGTGCGTCATCAGGAAGTCAAAGGTTTCCTCATGGGGCAGGAAGCTGTTCGCCGCCGGCAATGCGGCGGTGACATTGGCCATGACCGTGGCGATGAGCATGGCGCTCCAACCGACGAAAACCGCCAGATGCGCTTTGGATTTCCCGAACTCGTTGCAGATGGTGTCGGTAACCGGAAAGGTCAACAGGGAAAACCAGATGCTGGCGGCGGAGAGGGAAATAATCCCGAAAATGGTTATGATCTTCTGGGACGTGAGCGTCCCGAAGACCATGTAAACCACCACCAGGGACACCAGGACCACCAGCACGCTGGCGTCCCGGCTGCTCAACGGCTCAGCGCTCTGCTGGTCGGGCACCAGGAACTTGTTCCATCTGACGCGCAATCGCGCGGCCCAGTTCTGATGTGCCTCGGTGTTCATGGCCGAATATCCTCCTGCCTGGCGGCGTGCCCCTGGGTGCGAGTGGGCCCTTGACGTGCGCGCTCTCAACGCGACGGTTGCTCGGGGTGGCGTGCAAATCCGGTCTGGCGGGCGTGACGTTCCATACGCGGGAATGGGCGGTCAATCCACGCTTGCCATTCGACACTCAGGAGACCGGGACGCGGCCGGCCTCCGGGCCATGGACTCCTGGCCGGCGGTTGTAGTCAGGGCTGAACAGGTTCGCCGGGTCGTAGCGCCGTTGGAGCGCGGCCAGCCTCTCGAAATTCACCCCGAAGCCGGCCTGCATATCCGCCGCGCCCTCTGCCGACCCGGCGTTCACGTGGTTGACGTAGGGACCCGATGAGAAGGGCGACAACGCCGAAGCGAATTCCCGGACCCACCGGACGTGGATCTCCGATTCTCCCGGGTCCAGGAAGACCGCGTTGGCCGCCCACTGGCACAGGGCGCCCCGCTGCCCGAAGGCGGTGGCGGTCGCCGGCAAGCGACGGGCGGCGTTGCCCAGGTACTGGAACAGGACGCCGGACAGGGGCGAGGTGGCCCGGTCGAAGAAATCAAGGTTGATGTCCGCCACCGCAGCGCTCACCTGGCTCAGGAAGTGAGACTTCAGGTAGTTCCGCCTCCCCGGGGCCGCCAGCGCCAGCGCCTGGGCTTCGGCGTAAGTCATGGGGCGCACCTCGTCCGACAACGGCGGGCCTAACTCCCGAAGGGGCCGCATGACCCGCTCGCCTTCTTCGATGGGGCCGTAGTAACAGAGCAGAACCCGGCACACCTTTTCTCCCCCCTCCGGCAGGGTCGCCAGGAAGGCGACGATGTTCATTGCGTCGGGCATACCGGCGGTGAACTCTTCGAGCCGGGCGAACCATTCCCTGGCCTTCCGGTAGGGATAGACCAGGTAGCCCGCCAGCACCGTCGGGCCGACGGGATGCAGCCGGTACTCGAAAGAGGTGACGACGCCGAAGTTGCCCCCGCCCCCGCGCAGACCCCATAGCAGGTCGGAATTCTCGTCGGCGCTGGCGGTGAGCATCCGGCCGTCGGATGTGACCACGTCGGCGGAGATCAGGTTGTCGCAGCTGAGGCCGTGGCTGCCGGACAGCCAGCCGATGCCGCCGCCCAGGGTCAGGCCGGCGATGCCTGTGTCCGGGTCGGTGCCTCCCGGCGCGGCCAGGCCGAAAGCCTGGGTCTCGTGGTCGAAGGCGCCCCACTTCGTCCCGCCCTGGGCGCGCGCCGTCCGGTTCGCCGGATCGACGCGCACGCCGGTCATCAGGGAGAGGTCGATCATCAACCCGTCGTCGCAGACGCTGTTGCCGGGGAAGTTGTGCCCGCCGCCGCGCACCGAAATCAGCAGGCCGTTCTCCCTGGCGAAGTTGACCGAGTTGATCACGTCCGCCGTTCCGCTGCACCGCGCTATCAGTGCGGGCCGCTTGTCCACCATGGCGTTCCAGACCCGCCGCACGCGGTCGTATCCCGCGTCCCCTGGCAGCAATGACAGGCCGTGAAGGGCCTCCCGGAACCCCTCGACCGATGCCTGACTGACCACGGCGTGCCCGCCGGAAAGGGTCGCGAATTTCACGTCTGGCATTGGGGGTTCCTCGCAACCGTTCAGAAGGATGGATCAGCGTGGGATGATACGAGGCATCTTGCTCAATCGTCTCAACATTCGAGACAGTGGCCACTTGCGTTGGGGACGATGGCCCGCCCTTCGCTGTCGCCAGCAGCCGCTGGCGGCTCCCTGATGAACAGCACCTCGAAGTCGTCCACACCCAGGACCTCCATCAGGCGCCTCCGGGCGCGGGGCGACGGGCTGCGCTTCCCGTTCATCAGCATGGAAAGGTGGCCCGGGGAAAACCCGCACCGGTGGGCCAGCTCGTTCTGGGAGATGCCGAGGCGGTCCAGCAACTCCCACACGGCCACGGGGTTCAGCCAGACCCGGGGCGCGTGGGGGCTGCGTCTCATGGCACGGACTCCTTTCCCACGGGCTGGCCGCCGCGCCCATAAAGTAGGTGGTGTCCTGTCTCGGCATCCGGCCGTCCTTCAGTTGGGGGCGTCCGGGCTCTCTCCCTGCCGGGCGCGGGCCAGCGCCCCCAATTTTGGATGGTGGCGGCTCGCCTGGTCAGCCCGGCTACGGCCCGCCGTTCACCTTGTGGCCGGACTGGGC
>VXOI01000151.1 GCA_009840175.1 Chloroflexota bacterium
GCTTACATCATCCTTCAGGACTAGGCAGTGAAATTCCCTCTCCCTCCGGGGGAGGGTTAGGGTGGGGGCGTCCCCTAGTGCCGGTGGCCGGTGGAGTGCATGATGAGGTTGCCCTTGGCTACTTCGGTCATTACCTCCACCGCTTCGGCCAATGTGGCGTCGTCAACTCCGAGATGCTTCACGGCATCCAGGTGGAAGCGCACTCAAACGCCGCAGTTGTTCATTGCCGACACGATATAGGCGATGAGCTTCTTGGTCTTGAGGTCCAGCCTCCCGGGGGACATGACCTGCTTGTAGTTCTGCCAATAGGATTCCAGATGCTCAGGGTTGTGGGCGACAAGCTGGAAGGTCTGAGGCACGAACTCCCAGCCCATGGTCGTCTTGATGTCTTCGTAGATTTCCTGGACTCTGCCCGTGGCCTGCTGCTCGGTTATCAGCTCTACTCTCGCCAACGTCTTCTTCCCCTCGGTTTCAAATTGATAGCAATTTCAGGACGGGGGCACTCATATCTCGTCCTGGTCAGCCCGGTTCCGGTTTCCGGGACGAAAAATAGGAATTCCCCTTTCCAATCGGTTGCCGAAGAATCGAGCCGGGATGTATCATATCCCAAGACCCTTTTGAAAGGGGGATGTTGCATTATGTGTGCCTCTTTTGCCCTTTCTTGGAAAACTCTCCTTTCCCCGGAATCCTGGCCGACGGGCGGGCCTTCCACGCCACTCTAGGTAAGGAGAGTGTAACGGCCGGTTAAATTGGCCGGTACATTTCTCTCTCCACCTTCACGTTCTTTTCCATTTGTTGCAATGTTATTCATTTCTTATTTTCCCATATACGGAAATCACGACAGCCGTTGTGACGCCAGTGACGGATTGATGCCAGATGCGGGTGATTAGGACAGGAAACTTCCGCCGCGCCGGGTTCCGCGGCAGGTATCCCGGGCCAATCTGGCCGCCGGTCCTGCCGCCGTGGGCGCAGGAAAGGCTGTCGGCCTGCCAGCGTCATCCTGCGGCGCAATGGTCGTGGGCCTACCGGCGGGAGCTGGCCGAAGTTGCGCTCTACATCGGGGCCTACCTGGTCTACGTGTTCAGCCAGGGGCTGGTGTACGAGGACACGCGGGCGGTGGCCGTGTTCAACGGCGAGCGCATCGCCACGTTGCAGCAGTCGCTCGGGTTCCTGTGGGAACCTGGCTGGCAGGCCTGGGCCATCGAACACGTTCAAGGCATAGTCGTTTTTCTCAACTGGGCCTATATCGTCACCTACTGGCCCGTGATCCTGGCCTTGGCCATCTATCTGTTCCTGCGGAACCGGCGGGAATACTACTACTACCGCACCGTGGTGCTGCTGGACCTGATAGTGGCCCTGGCAGCCTTCGCGCTCTTCCCGGTGGCCTCGCCCTTCGCCATACCGACGGTGGAGTTGACGGACACGATTCAGGTATTCGGCCCGGCCCTGTACGGCTCGGAAACGATGGCTATCTTCTACAACACGTCAGCAGCGATGCCCAGCCTGCACTTCAGTTGGACGGTCATCCTGGGGGTGTTCTGGCTGCGGACGCTGCCGGGGCCATTCAAGGCGGCGGGCATTGTATACCCGGTACTGACCTTCTTCGCCATTACGGTCACCGGCAACCACTTCATCCTGGATGCCGTTGTCGGCGGTGTGCTGGCCGGACTGTGCTTCGGCGTTGTCGAAGCGTGGCAGCGCCTCACTCCTGGGCTGGCAGCTTACTACCGCTCTTTACCCCACATGGGGTGGCGGAAAGTGGGCCTGGGCAGAATCCGGTCTATGGGCCGCTCTTCCGGTTCTGGCTGGGGTTCGGGTTCCGGCTCCGCTGGTTTGGGCCGGTAGGCGCGAGCCGGGGCGCGCTCCGGGCCGATGTCGCTGAGGCGTCCGGCCAGCGCTTGCAGGCTGTTCATGTTGTGCACCGGCAGGAAGTCGTCCACGTAGGGCAGGGCGGCTTGCATCCCCTGCGTCAGCGGCTGGTAGTCCGGCGAGCCGAGCAGCGGGTTGAGCCACATCAGGCGGTGACAGCTTCGTTGCAGGCGGGAGGTCTCGCGCGCCAGCAGTTCCGGCTCCCCTCTATCCCAGCCGTCGGAAATTATCATCACGATAGCCTGTCCCCGCAATGTCCGCCGCAGCCACTGGTAGTTGAAGGTCTTTACCGCTTCGCCGATGCGGGTGCCGCCCGCCCAGTCGGGCACCGTCCGGGACACTTCGGCGATGGCCTGGTCTATGCTGCGATAGCGAAGCTGGCGGGTGATGCGGGTAAGCCGCGTCGCGAAGAGAAACGCTTCGATGGGTTGTCCGACCGCAATGGTGTGGATGAAGTGGAGCAGCATTCGGGTATAGCGCTCCATGGAGCCGCTGACGTCGCAGATGAGCGCCAGCGAGCGGGGACGGCTCTTGGGGCCGCGCTCGGCTAAGTCGAACAACTCGCCTCCGTATTGCAGGCTGCGGCGGAGCGTGCGGCGCACGTCCAGGCCGGACCCATCTCCGGGAGCCATGCGGCGGGTGCGGCGTTGGCCCAAATCCCAGCGCAGCGAGGCCATCATTCGCCGGGCCTCAGCGATTTCGTGGCCGCTGAACTGGGCGAAGTCCTTCTGCCGCAGCACCTCGCGGGCGCTGTAAGTCCGGGTCAGGTTGACCTGCGATACTGAGTCATCGTCAGGGTCGCCATCCAGGGCCAGCGCATCGTCCATCGGCTCGTCGCTGCCGGGCGAGACCTGGGGCTTGCGGAAGCGGCGCTGCTCGCCCATGGAGCGCAGGTCCATGCCGCTGCGGGCGGTGTTGGGCTTGCGCCAGAAGACGTTGAACGCCTCCTCGAAGACAGGCAGGTCCTGCTTGCGGTGGACGAAGATGCTGCGGGCGGCCTGGTAAAACTCGCCGCGCCGCCCGATGTGGACGTGCTCGGTGGCCCGCACCATGTCCAGCACGTTTGCCGGGCCGGCGTCTAGGCCCAGCCGCCGCAGCACATCGGCAAAGCGCAGCAGGTTGGGCAGGATGTGACCGCTGCCGTCAACGCCGTCGCGGTTGAGAGCATAGAGGTTGGTGGTCATGGTGATCCAACCACAGTGAAGGAGCGCCCCAACACTGAAATCTGATGGCCTTGAACATCTTGAATATGCCCGGACAATGCATCTGAAAAGGTCGGGCCGTCAGTATCGCTCCGCTGCGCTTCGATTCTGATTTCTTGACCCTTTTCTATGCCGTGGTTCTCATCCCAGAAAAGGGCTGTGAACATCTTCTCATCGAGCCCTCTCCGCTGAACTGGAACCGGCTTGAAAAGGTGTCGCTCCTCTCCGACTACCCTGAGAGTGAAAGACTTACCGTCAACAGTTACTTGAGCCAATCTCGTGAGTGTCTGGGCGAGATAACATTGGGCATCGGTCCGACTTTGTGCCTTGGCAAAGGCATCCTCAGGGGCGCCGGATTTCATTGGGATGATGTACCACAGTCGATGCGGGCCTGGTTCAATGTAACCCAAGGTATGTCCGGCGGGCGTAAAGACTCGGGCCTTTCGCTGGCCGGGAGACTCGAGCCATTCCAATTCCGGGATTATCTCCCTTGACTGCCGTGGCAGAACGTCTAATGTGCTAGCAAAGTGCCTGACAGCGGGGTCTTTTGACTTCAGGAGGCTCTTGTAGACTGCTCTAGAAATATCTGAAGCGTAGTTGTCCCCGAGAGTAAAATCGCAACGGACGGCAGTTGAAAGGGCCGAACGGTACGACCCGCAATCTTCGATCCACTGGACGTAGGAACTTAGTTCCCTTCTCGTGCTTGGTCTTTGACCGAAACCCAAGATGGCGTTTGGGGACATGGCAGTTGCGACCGCACGGTCGACTCTGTCTTCCACAGTCTCCTTCGGCCTGTCGGGCTCGATAAGGATTTCGTGGAGGCCGTAGAGCAGTTCCATGTGGATTGACAACTGTAGTTGCCGCAACTCGACTCGTTCAAAGAGTGGGTCGTCTAGTTCCCAGTAGCGTATATCGTTGAACCGATTAAGAGACCCTACGGCTTTCAAGTAATCTTTGAGTTCTGCAGGGTGATTTGTACCGTCTTCGATAGAGTCGAAACCATAAAACTCGACAGCTGCCGCGAAGACATTTTCTAGGTAACTCGCGGATTCCATATCGAACAATTCCAGTTCACGTAACAGGTTAACCAAGTTGTGCCCTTTCTTCCGACCTCCTCCAGCTTCACGGATTAGATACTTGATTGCTTTCTCGATGGAGAGGTGAGCAATGGCGACCCGATTCATCACCTGAGCGATGGCGATGTATGAAATAAAGTGACCGTGTAGAGGTGCATCCTCAAGGATGCGGGTAACGTCCTCGAGGGATATCTGGATGATTGAGCGTTCAAAGTTACTCATATTGTTAAGCAGTCAAGCACCTACGGATCTTTGTCCGGTCACCGTGACTATCAATCAGAGAGGTCAGCCTCGCCGTCCCCCCCTTCGCGACCCCCGGTTGCGGGAGCGCTCCAGCATCGCCCTCACCGGCTCGCCGCGCACCTGCTCGATGTCGTCCTGGTACTTGAGCATCAGGCCCAGCGTGTCGTCTATGACCTCCGGCTCCAGCTCCCGCGCGTTCAGGGCGAGCAGGGCCGATGTCCAGTCAAGGGTCTCGGAGATACCTGGAATCTTGTACAGCTCTGTCTCTCGGAGTTCCTGCACGAAGCCGGTGACCTGCTCGGCCAGACGGCGGGGAGCGTCGGGTAAGCGGGAAGAGATAATCTGCATCTCCTTCTGGAAGTCGGGGTAGTCTATCCAGTAGTACAGGCAGCGGCGCTTGAGAGCGTCGTGAACCTCGCGGGTGCGGTTGGAGGTGATGATTACTACCGGCGGATGCGCTGCCTTGAACACTCCCAGTTCCGGGATGGTTATCTGGAAGTCGGCCAGCATCTCCAGCAGGAAGCCCTCGAACTCCTCGTCGGCCCGGTCGAGCTCGTCTATCAGAAGTACCGGGGCGCGGTCATGGGCCGCGTCTATGGCCTGAAGCAGGGGGCGCTTAATG
>VXOI01000242.1 GCA_009840175.1 Chloroflexota bacterium
CGAGTCCCTTGTAAGCCAGTAAAAAAATATAATGGTCCCGGCCTCCTGCACCCCTACCCACACGGCCGCTTCGGAGGCCGTAGCGTTGGGGCGGGTTTGAAACCCGCCCCTACGCCGTCAGGCGCCATCAAGGATTGAGGCCAACCCATGTCCGACCTCGACCGGCAGTTCCAGGACCTGGTCACCGCCAACCGCATCCTCGCACGCGAGGAAGTGGTGGACGCCTTCGGTCACGTCAGCATCCGCCACCCTGAGCATCCCGGCCGCTACATCCTGTCGCAGTCCCGCGCGCCCGAGCTGGTGGACACCCTCGACCTGATGGAGTACACGCTGGACGGCGATCCCCTCGACCAGCAGGGCCGCACCATGTACTCCGAGCGTCCCATCCACGGCGGCGTCTACGAGGCCCGCTCCGACGTGATGGCCGTGGTGCACAACCACTCGCCCGCCGTGCTGCCCTTCGGCGTCACCGGCCAGCCCCTGCGCCCCATGTTCCACCTCGCCGCCATCATCGGCCCGCAACTGCCGGTGTGGGACATCCGCGACAACTTCCAGGACACCAGCCTGCTGGTCACCACCATGGAACAGGGCCGAGACCTTGCCGCCACCCTCGGCGATGGCCGCGCCGCACTGATGCGGGGCCACGGCTGTGTCGTCGCCGGCAGCACGCTCAAGGAAGCCGTGATGGCCTCGGTGTACTTGCAGGTCAACGCTCGCCTGCTGCTCCAGTCCCTTCCCCTGGGCGAAGTCAAATACCTCTCTCCCGGCGAAATCGAGCTGATGTCGCAGAGCCAGGTAAGGCCCACGTCCTTGGCCCGAGCCTGGGAATACTGGGCCGTCCGCGCCGGCAGGTCTGTCTGAACTGTGCTTTGCTTGATCAAAGGATTTCCCTGATTTCCCCAACACCGTAAGACGCCTATAATCATGGCAATCATCTAATCAAACAAATCACAGTTCAGACGAAGAATGATGACCGACGCTGAACCAGAAATCGTCGAAGAAATCCGCGCCGCCAACCAACGCTTCTACGACGCCTTCAACACCCTGGACATCGAGCGTATGGCCGATGTCTGGGAGACCTCCGGCCGCGCCCTCTGCGTGCACCCCGGCTGGACGCCCATCGTGGGCTGGCCCACCATCCGCGAGAGCTGGGAGCGCATCTTCGACAACGCCAACCTGATGCAGTTCTCCGTCCGCTACCTCAACGTCGTCGTGCAGGGCGACTTCGGCTGCGTCACCTGTGTCGAGGGCGTAACCAGCGTGGTGCAGGGCCGCGCCGCCAACTTCTCCACCTTCGCCACCAACATCTTCGCCCGCCACCCCGACGGCTGGAAGATGATCGCCCACCACGCTTCCCCGGGCGGGTAATGAAATTCCCTCACCCTTCAGTGAGAGGGTGAAAACCTGTAATCCACGCCCTCACCTATCCTCCGACGAATTTCGTATTTCCATTGTCGGAAACCCCCATCGCACCATTATTCTTGATATAATATATTCAAGATATTTCGCATTGGCTTACTCACAGAGGCATCGCAATGACTGCCAACCCTTCCGCCCTGACCAACACCGAGAAGAACCTCTGGAACGCCATCGTCTCAGAGGCTCTCGCTAACCTGAAGTACAACGCCTACGCTCAGCGGGCCATGCAAGAGGGCCACCCTGAGGTCGCCCAGATTTTCCAGGAAGTCGCCGGCGCCGAGACCGTCCACGGCATTAACCACCTGCGCGTCTCCGGCGACATGGCCACCACCGCAGAGAACCTGCGCGCCATCATCGAGGGCGAGGCTCAGGAAGCAGCCACCATTTATCCCCGCATGATCCGGGAAGCACTGGAGGACGGCAACCAGGAAGCCGCCGACTCCTTCACTATGGCCATGGAGCGGGAGCGCCGCCACCTGGAGGCCTTCACCGAGGCCCTGAACGGCCTCGAGGCCAAGCTCGCCGCCCAGCCCGGCGGCACACGCCCGGCACCGGTGCCGGAAATCCCGCTCATGCCCGCAAGCACGTCGGCAGCATATTCCCCGGTGCCCGACGGCTCATCGGAAGCTGAGGCCGCCGCAGAGCGGGCCTTCGACCGCGAAACCTACAACACCGCCGTAAGCGAAGTTGACCGGGAACGCTGGCGGGTGGCGCGGCTGGGACGCCTGCGCGAGGTGGTCTTCGGCACCCAGGACGGCCTACTCAGCATGGTGGCGCTGGTCACCAGCCTGGCCGTCGCGGTGGAAAGCCAGACCACCATCCTCATCGCAGGTCTCGCCGGGGCCCTTCCGGGTATGATTTCAATGTCCACTGGCGCTTTCCTCGGTTCCCGGGCCGAGCAGGACGTGCAGCGGGCCGAAATCGAGCGCGAGGCCCGCGAACTGGAAGAGAATCCCGCCGAGGAACTGGCCGAACTGGTGGTGCTGCTCCAACGGGAGGGTATGACCTACCAGGATGCGCGGCACATGGCCGACGAAATCGCCCAGGACCGGGAACTGTGGCTGAAGACGCTGGTGGAGAAGGAACTGGGCATCTCCGGGGATGTGACTTCCAGCCCGCTCAAAGACGCCCTAGTAATGGGACTGGCCTTCATTGTTGGAGCTGCCGTCCCTCTCGTTCCCCACTTCTTCCTGACCGGCGGGCAGGCCATCGGCGTATCCGTCGGCGCGACCCTGGCCGGCCTCTTCGCCCTGGGGATGTACAAGGGCCGGATGGTGCAACGCTCGCCCCTGCTCCAGGGCCTCGAAATCCTGGGCATCGGCACCCTGTCGGCGGGCATCGGCTACGCGCTGGGCGAACTGATACCACGGCTGTTCACGTAGTCATATCTCCCTCGAGGCAGAGGCTCTCCAGCAAGCTCAGGGGGTGAGTGTGGAATCCTGCGCATCATTCACCAAGACGCAACGTCACCCCTCCCCCCGCAGGCGCCGCACTTCCTCCTCCAGCCGCCGGATGGTGGCGTCCCGCTCGCTGAGTTCGTTCTCGGCGGCTGCCCGCCTTTCCCGCTCAGCAGCCCGCATCTCCTGCTCGGCAACCCGTAGCTCCCGCTCGGCCTGCGCTTCCGCCAGGGCCTGCATCTTCGCCCGCTCCTGTTCTTCGAATTCGGCCACGAACTCCCCCAGCTCATGGTCATAGACCATCAACCGCTTGTCTTTTACGGCCAGACTCACTCCTAGCGCCGGGCTGTATCCCATGATGCAGCCTTCCGGGCCTGGGATGATTTCCAGGGGCTGGTACGCTCCATTAACCAGAATTTCCCCAATCAGCGGCACGGGGTACAGCGGACGCCGGTGAGGAGTGACAAATTCGGTGGGGTCATAGCGCCAGTATTCCGTCACGCCCATATTGGCGTATATGTCGCGCTTGGTGGTTTCGTCGTTCCTGGCCGTTGACGGCGACGCCACTTCCAGCACGAAGTCCGGCGGTTTTCCCTGCACCCAAGTCCGGTAAATCGCGCGATGGTATACGGTTTCCGGGTCAATCCCCACGGCAAAGTAGTAGTCCGGCGACACCCGGACGTTCAGATTGCTCGGTTCGTAGCATAGGATGGTGTTGCTGCTCTCGAACACGGGCTGCCCCGGATTGTTGGCCCGGGCGCGGCTGGAAAGCACGGCCAGGATACCCCTTAAAATCGGCTCTTGAAGCATGGCGTCGGGCATCGGGTCTGGCTCGAACGGGTCGTACTCCAGACTGTCGTAATCTATGGGCTCGTCTATTATCTGTTGTTGTTGAATGGGCTTGGCGGTGGTCATTTGTGGTCTCCTGCCGGGGCGCCGTCCACCGGATCAGGGCTCTTCGATTTTTCGTCTGAACTGTGATTTCCTTGATTCCAAGAATACCATGACTGGGAAATCATACTAATCCAATAATCATGTGAATCACAGTTCAGACAATCTTTCCTCCGCCCGGTCCAAATGCGCCCGCGCCGCGGCCAGGAAGTCCGGCGGGTTATCCCCCTGCACCAGGTGGCCGGCGTTGCTGATGGTCACCGTCTTGCAGTCCGCGATCTCCCGGCCCATCTGTTGCAGCGTCTCATCCGAGAAGACGTCACTCCGGTCGCCCCGCGTCACCAGCGTCGGGCAGTCTATGCGCCGCCAGCACTCCCAGAGCTGCTCCGGCGACCAGGGGCCGTCCTGCCGCCCCCGTTCCCGAATCACCCGGTCGTACTTCCAGGTCCACTTGCCGTCGGCGCCCTGCCGGATGCTGTACTTCAAGGCCCCCAGCACCTGCTCGCGGGTGCGGCCCGTGTATTCCTGGATACGGTCGGCGAACTCTTCCAGCGTGTCCAGGTTGTCGGGCAGCTTCTGGAACCGCTGTATGCGCTGCCGTCCCCGGGCCGCCGTCTCGGGCCCGGTATCCACGATGGTCAGCGAGTGCAGCGCCCCGGGGTGCCGCGATGCCCAGACGAAGCTGTTACGCCCGCCCATGGAGTGGCCCATCAGGTGGAATTTGCCGTCGTCCAGGCCCAGCGCCGGCACGACGGCGTCCAGGTCGGCAACCATTGCGTCCAGCGAATAATCGGCGTCAGAGGCCCAGTCGCTGTCGCCGTGCCCCCGCTGGTCGAGGGCGATGACATGGTAATCGGGCGAGAGGGGAAGACTGATGAAGTCCCAGCTATGCGCCTGCTGCGAAACCCCGTGCAGCATAAGCACCGTCGGGTTGGCCGGGTTGCCCCATTCAAGGTAGTGGAAACGGAGGCCGTTGGCGTCAACGAACCGGTCCACCGGCTCGTTCTCTTCTACGAACGGCACACCCATGCGCCGCGCCGCCTCGTGCAGCGAAAGTCCCAGGGAATGTGACGCCATGATGGCCCCTCCACGGCCGTCAACCGGCCTCGAAATATCAGCCTCAATGATACCTGTGCTGTCAATTTATTCGGATGTCGCCGCAGAGCAGCCGTCCCGGCGAATCCCTCTTCTTCTCACCAGGAATAGAACTTCCATCCCATTGCCAGGGCAATCGCATTAGGGAATCTCTGAATAAAAGGGTTGCCGATGCAGCATACTTGGGTTGAGCCA
>VXOI01000127.1 GCA_009840175.1 Chloroflexota bacterium
CGGACCCCCCGAATGCTGCAACCCCCACTCTCCCCTCATCAACCCGGACGTGGATTCGTTGGCATGGACTTCGGGGAGAAGCACCCGCGCCTCTGCGCCCGCAGATTCCATTGCGTCAACATAACGCCGGGCATTGCGTTCACTGGCGGAAGTAATTGCGACGACAGACATACTACATGGCATTATACTATATGTGGTAGTGGATTGGCAGTCCGTTTCCTGTCCCTCGTTGCGCATTTCGCTATTTCTGCGAGCATATAACAAAGCCGGTTTCACCTGTTCCTTTCTCTCATTCCCATGCAGCGTTGCAATTTAAGCGCCATGTAGGGGCGGGTTTCAAACCCGCCCCTACGCTGCGTTAAGACGACATTCCTAGCCCCAATCATCTGAAACGGAATCCCGAATTCCTGACACCAACCCCTTGCCAATCCCGTTAACACCTCCCTACCGTAGCAACTGAAACCAATCGCGCACCCAAACCCTCGTCGTTCCTCGGCTTCCCACCGGAACCGCGAACCGCCCGGAACAAAATGAGGAAAATAAAAGATGCTCACGCTCTACCCCCGAATCTCCCTAGCCTCCCTTCGCCGACAGGTCGACCCCCTCAAGCGCAAGCTCGCCCGCGTCCTCCCCGTGCTGCGCCTCAAGGGCGCTGCGAACCACATAGTCAAGCTGTGGAATATCGCCCTCGCCAAGCAGAAGCCCAGGCCCGACCCCATAGACTGCGTCCACGTAATAACCGGCGCCGGATTCCGCCCCGAACCCTGGAACCCCCTCCACGGATACATGGACCACTGCCAACGCTTCAGAATCACTCCCGACGCCCAGGAAATCATCGGCAAGCTCTTCCCGCCTGGCAGGAAAGCCGACCCGGCCGCCATCCTGATCAAACCCCTCCTGGAGGCGTAGATCCCCTGCGCTTTACCTCCTTCTATACCCATCCAACACCCGCCGAATACCCCGAAACACCCGTCCAAAGGAGCGGACAATCCCCTTCGACCGCCCGATTAGGGCCATTGCCTGGAAAGCCAAAGCAATGGAAGAATTGCCGCTATTTTGATAAGCTAGGGCTACACAAAAGACCGAACCTTCAAGGAACGGAAAAGCTATGAAAGAGGTCATCCAGGGAGTGGTGGAGACTCTGCGGGAAGGAAATCCCTGTGTGCTGGCTACCGTGGTGCGGACCAAGGGTTCAACGCCGCAAAAGGCCGGCGCGATGCTGCTGGTGCGCGACGACGGCAGCGGCTTGGGCACGCTGGGCGGCGGCTGCGTCGAGGGCGACATCTGGTTCGCCGCCAAGGAAATGCTGCGGCAGGAAAGCGGCCCCGAATTCAAGGACTACTACCTCAACGAAGACATCGCCGCCCGCGATGGCCTGGTCTGCGGCGGCACCATGTATTTCTACTTGGAGCCTCTGCGTAGCCTGGATGACTTTCTGCCCTTGGGCGACGAGATTCTTGAAGCCTACGACGGCGGTGAACCTGTGGCCCTCGCCACCGTGGTCAACAGCCCTGGCCGCCCGGAACGTCTGGGCGCCAAGCTCCTGCTGCGGGCCGACGGCACGGTCTCCGGCACCCTCGGAACGCAGGAACTCGACGAACCGGCCCTCGAAACCGCTGTGCGTATAGCCCACATAGGCAACACTGAGTCCATATCCACCGAGGACGGGACAGAGATTTTCGTCGAGGGCTTCACCACGCCACCCACCCTGGTCATGGTGGGTGGTGGCCACGTCGGCAAGGCTACGGCGGATCTGGCCCGCTTTCTCGGCTACCGTATCTTCATCGTTGACGACCGTCCTGAGTTCTCCAACGAAGAGCGATTCCCCTACGCGGAGCAGACCATTGTCACCCCCTACGACCAGTGGTCGGATCATCTGAGCGTCAACGTCAACAGCTACGTTGTTGTCGCCACCAGGGGGCACCGCTACGACGATATGGCCCTGGAATCCGCCCTGAAGACTCGTGCCCGCTATATCGGACTGCTCGGTAGCCGTCGCAAGACTCTGATGATTTACCGGCGCCTCATGGAGCAAGGCATCACCAAAGAGCGGATCAAGGAAGTGTACGCTCCGGTGGGCCTGAATATCGGTGGCCTTACGCCGGAAGAGATAGCTGTCAGCATAATGTCCGAAGTCGTCATGGTCCGGCGCGGAGGCGACGGCGGCAGGATGACGATGGGCGACTGGTACATAGACCGCGCCGCCAGCATCGTGGAACGCGCGGTAGAGGTTTAGCGGGTAAATCCCCTCTCCCTTGAGGCAGAGGGTTAGGGTGAGGGAGAAAACTTGAGAGATCAGGACTCGGAGGTGAAGCCGAGGCCCAGTGCGTGCGCCATTCTGCTCGCCGCCGGAGAGTCCTCACGCATGGGGCAGTTGAAGGCCCTGCTCCCCTGGCGAGGCCGGAGCCTTCTCGAGCATCAGGTGTCGGCTCTTCGCGAAGGCGGTGCAGACCGGGTCGTCGTGGTCTTGGGCCACCGGGCCGACGACCTGCGCCCTCTGCTGGAAGGCAAGGACGGTGTCTCCTGGACGCTAAACCTCGACTACCTGCAAGGCAAGACCACTTCCATCAGGGCCGGCCTGTCCGCCTTGAATTGTCCTGCCCTCGACGTCATCCTGCTGCTGAACGTAGACCAGCCCCGCGACGCTGCCGACATCGCCCGAGTCCTGGAAGCCCACCGCGCCCACGGCAACGCTGTCACCGTCCCGGAATACCGGGGCAAGGGCGGCCACCCCATAGCCCTCTCCGCAACATTGCTGCCGGAGCTGCTGGAAATAGACGAAGATACGCAGGGCATCAAGGCCGTCGTTCGCCGCCGCCCCGAATCGGTGCAGCGCCTCCCCCTGGACAACCCCGGAGTACTGCTCGACCTCAACACCCCCGAACAGTACCAGGCCGCCGTGGCGGCTGCCGGAACCTGAACTCTGCGAAAGCTATACCCGTCGGCCGTTAGGCATCAGCGCCGACACCAAGAAACCGAAGAAGTACAGCCCGGCGGCCATGTAGAACGCCGAGGACCACCCCGCGAATTCGGCAAGTGCCCCAGCCGCGATGGAAGCCATCGCGCCGAAGAAGGCATTGCTGCCCCACATCAGCCCGATAAACGAGCCTTCCAGCCCCTTGCCCTCTGCCACGTCAATGGCGGCTGCCTGCGTCATCGAGTTCACTGTAAAGATGAACACCCCGAACAGGAACACCATCACCGTCATGCCCCAGCCTCCGCCCATCATTACTATCGCCAGCGTAATGACCCCGGTGGCCGCCATGATGAACATCGTAATCCACTTGCGTCCGATGCGGTCCGACAGCGCCCCAAATAGAGGCCCGGTAATGATTCCAGGCATGGCGAAAAGGGCCACATGGAATCCTATGGAAATGTTGCCGTAGCCCAGGTCATCCTTCAGGTAGAACGGAATTACCCACAGCAGCGACCGGTCTCCCATGCCTCGCACCGCCGACACTGTGAAGATGCTCCACATCCCCGTCCCGCGGAAGGAGTCCACCATGCTCCGCAGTTGAGTCTTAATCTTCTCCTTGTAGTCCACTCCTGGAAGGGGCGGGCCGTCAACGTTGCGTAGAAGCACGAAGATGGCGGTTGCCAGCACCAGCATCACCGGCGCGCCGCCGCCCACGATCCAGCGCCAGTCCACCGACCAGTCCCAGGGCCACCATTCCGACCCCCACCATTCTGCCGCGCCTGCGGCCCCGCCCAGCAGCGCCCCAACTATCAGCGGCCCGATCCAGTCGCCCAGGTTGCCGGTGGAGCGGTGCATCGAAATGAACAGTCCGCGCCGCCTCGGAAACCGCTGCGCCAGCAGGCCCAGCGCCGGCGGATGCCACATCGCCGTGCCCGCCGATGCAATCGCAAGCGCAGCCAGTATCAGCGCGTAGCTGGGGGCTATGGAAACCAGCAGATAGCCAACGCCTATCAGCGCCAGGCTGAGGGTCAGCACCTGTGCCCTGCGGTGCTGGAAGATGTCCACAAAGAACCCGCCGGTCATGCTGGTGGCCCCGCCAGCAAGCTGCCGCACCCCGTCCATCAGACCCGCCTGGATTGGGTTCAGCCCCATGGCCACGTATATTGCCGGGATGAGCACCAGGAACCCGCGGCCATACATATGCTCCAGCGTGTGAGCGCCGATGACCGTGGTCGCCATGATGGGATCCCTGGTTCGGCCTGGTCCTTGACTTGCTGACGATTCCCGTCCCGCTGCTGCTTGCGCCACTGGATGCTATCCTTGCTTGGTATTTATCCCTCTGTCCGAACCCGCGAATTATACACTCCCTCAGAACTCCAGGAAGGCCTCTTGCAGCCATTCCCGCTCGCGGCTTACGGTCAGCGCCAGCATCAGCAGCACCCGGGCCTTCTGCGGCAGCAGGTTGTCGCAGACGAGGAATCCCTGCTCCTCCTTCCGTGGTGTGTTGACCACGCGGCCCGCCGTGGAGCGGGAAGCCAGCACCACCGGAATGCCGTCGTCCACCGCCCGGGCTGCCGCAGACAGGAACGCTGGCGGAAAGGTGCCCCCGCCAAACCCTACGACCACCAGGCCATCGGGACGCAATTGCCGCACTGCGTCCAGCACCGCTCCGTCGGCTCCGGCGTAGGAATACACGATCTCCACCCGCGGCAGGCTGTCTCGCCCGGCCACGTCGAATGGCGTGGCGGTGGTATGCTTGCGCAGTGGAGCGCGATAGAACACCACCTGGTGGTCGGAATCGGCGTAGCCCAGGAACCCCAGCTCGTTTGGGCGGAATGTTTCCACCCGGAAGGTGTTGGCCTTGGAGACGTCGCGGGCTGAGTGTATCTCGTTGTTTAGCACAGTCAGAACGCCCATCCCGCCAGCGTGAGGAGAGGCGGCGATACGCACTGCGTCCATAAGGTTAAGATCTGCGTCGGTGCTGATGGCCGTGGGCGGGCGCATCGCGCCTGTGACCACCACCGGCTTGCCGGTCTTTACTGTAAGGTGCAGGAAATAGGATGTTTCCTCCAGCGTGGCCGTGCCGTGGGTGACCGCCACTCCGGTGAGTGGGCTGCCATCGGCCAAGAGGTTGTTGATTCTGTCGGCGAGCGCTAGCCATTCGGTCGCTCCGATGGCCGTGCTTCCCACGCTGACCAGGTCCTCGGAGGTGACAGACGCGAAGCTCGCGATTTCGGGAACGCGATCCAGTGACTGCTGGATAGTCAGGTGGTCTCCGATTTCCGAGTAGAGCATATAGTCCAGCCGGTCGGGGCCGATGCCGGCGATACTGCCGCCGGTGCCGATTACGTGTACCTGCGGTTTGGCTGCGGACATGGTTGCCGCCTCCTCGATAGCGATAAGTTCCATGTAAGGGGAAGCCAGAGTAACGGTTGCTATAATAACCTATCCGCCACGATAAGATGCCGGGGGAACGGTTGCGGGCTCTGATATTGTCGGACATTCATTCCAATCTGGAGGCGTTGGCCGCTGTAATTGGCGATGCCCGGCAACGCGGTGGGTTCGATTGTGTCTGGTGCCTGGGCGACATGGTGGGTTACGGCCCGGACCCTTCGGAATGTCTGCGGCTCCTGCGGGAGTTCGACTTGGTGGCGGTCGCAGGCAACCACGACTATGCCGCAGCCGGGGTGATAGATGCGTCCGATTTCAACGGCGCGGCCTACGCCGCTATCCGGTGGACCGGGGAGCAATTGGACGGAGACGATAAGCACTTCCTGACGGAACTGCCGGTGGTAAGCGTTGAGCCTCCGTTCACCCTGGTCCATGGCAGCTTGCGCGCTCCCATTGTCGAATACCTGCTTCACCCTTCGCAGGCGCTCGCAACCTTTGGGCTGATGACGACTCCGTATTGCCTGGTTGGCCACTCTCACCAGCCGTTTGTCTGCCGCGACATGGCGCCCATGCCCATGTTCCTTCCTTTGCCCGAAGGTGGGAGTGTGGAACTGGACAATGGACGCTGCATTATCAACCCTGGGAGCGTGGGACAGCCAAGAGACAGGGATTCACGGGCCAGTTATGCGATCTTTGACAGTGATGGGCCTGCCATAGAACACTACCGCGTCGAGTACGACATCGCCCTTACCCAAAGCAAGATGCGCCGCGCCGGGCTCCCCGAGTACCTCATAAACCGTCTGGACTATGGCGTGTGAGAGTCCTGCCTGATTTGACAGAGCCGCCCGCCGTTGGTAGATTGGAATGTAGCGGCCCGCTAGCTCAACTGGCAGAGCAACGGACTCTTAATCCGTAGGTTCTCGGTTCGACCCCGAGGCGGGTCACCAAAGGCTTTTGATATGCCGCCTTTCCCGTTGTGGAAGGGCGGCTGTTTTTGTAGCGTCTTTCGGCAAGCCCGGGAGAGCAAGGGCTTGTGATTGTCCGCCTGCCGGTCTAAATTACCGGTGGCCCTGTTGGAGTCGGCCCGGAAACCGGGCGTTCGTAAATCATGAATACGGGAGAGACGCAAATGTCCGACACTGCTACAACCATATTCGCGCTGCAACGCAACTGGGACATGGTGTCCACCGCCGTCGCCGGCGTTGACGACGCCGCTCTCGCCAGTATGCCCAATGACCAGTCCAACTCCATAGCCTGGCTGGTGTGGCACATGACCCGCGTGGTTGACCGTTTCATTCACGGCCGCTTCCAGGATACCGGCCAGGTTTGGACCGCTGGTGGTTGGCACGAGAAGTTTGGCATGGACGCAGACCCGGACGAGTTCGGTATCGGCTGGAGCGCCGAACAGGTGGCGAATTGGCCCTGCCCGCCTCGCGACGTATTGATGGGCTACTACGACACGGTCAACGATGCGGCCCGCGACTACATTAACGGCCTCGACGCGGACGGCCTCGCCCGCCAGGTGCCTGCCGCCGCGCCCGGCGCCACTATGTCGGTAGCGGACGCCCTGGGCATCCTGGTTTGGGACAACATCGTCCACGGCGGACAGGTGGCCTACATCCGCGGCTACTTCGAGGGCATGGGCTGGCATCGCTAGGCCCTCAGTTGGCGCTGCGCTAGTCCCCGGGAAGAACATAGAGCGCCACAAACAGACGCGGGAGCCGCCTTCCCGCTGGCTGAGGCTGTTATTCCTCGCCCTGCTTCCGTTTGCGCCTTGCCCTGCGGTTGGCTTCCATGGAAGCGCGAGAGGCTTCATAACAAGCGATGTATTCGGAGGCCGGCGTTCGGGCGATGGTCTCGCTGATGATATCCAGAGGCAGGTCATCCAGCTTCTTGAAACGCACGCAGGACTTGCCCATGTCCAGTTTTTTTCCGGAAGCGGTGAAACCCTCGATAAACCACCGCAGCGTGTCCTCATCCCCGTACACATTCATCAGATAGATAGACATATGTCGTTTCTGGGAGGCCAGCGCGGCGTACATCAACGGATGTCCGTTGTAAGTCTCAGGGTAGGTCTCCAGAGGTATCACGTAAGTGATCATCCCGAAGCCCATTTCCTCAGTGTAACCGGCTGGCAGCCTTTGCAAAATCAGCTCGCGTAGCTGTGAGATCTGGGCTGCCCGCTCCTTCGGAAGGCCAGCGATGTATTCTTCCGCAGTTGTCGGACCAATGGAGTCTCTGTGGTGGTTCATGGCTGAGGCGACTCCGCTAGTTTATTGTTGAACGCGAGCTCGCGTTTTTACCGCAGGCACGCAGTCATTGAAATCATAGCGCAACCTTTGCCTGCCCTCGACTGTTCCCGCCGCTGGTTTCCACCAAATTGCCAAAGAAACAATCCGATGCCGCTTGAAATACCGGCGTCAGGATGATTTAGAATAGTGGGCATGAGTGCGGGATGTGGGAGGCGGATCGTGCCCTTGCGTTCGGCGGCTGAAACCTCGCGGCTGCCTGGAATGCGAAAACTCTTCCACAAACCCAAATGCGGCCCGTTGCCGTATACCGCCTTGATGGCATCGCCGTGAGGTGGCGGCTCCGGCCAGCTTGATAACGTGGAGAGTTACGCGCATGAACAAAACCCGAACCGTATTTCTTGTGCTTGTCGTGGTAGCCGCGCTGCTGGCGAGCATCCCAGCCATAGTCTCAGCGCAAGGAGTGCCACCTCCGCCACACAGGTTTTATGGTAGTGTAGCTATTGATGGGCGGTCTGCTCCTGTTGGCACCACTGTTGCGGCCTGGGCAAACGGACAGCAAGCGGCTATGGTTACTACTGCAACTGTGGGCAGCTACCCGGTATTGGAAGTAGACGGACTTTCCCCAGGTACGCTCGTCACCTTCCGCGTCAATGGGGTTGATGCAAATGAAACGGACAATTGGCAGGAGGGTACCTTAACCCGCCTAAACCTGACCTCCAGCAGCACCGCTGCGCCGTCCACTGGCGCAGCGCCGACGGAGCAGCCCACCACCCGTCCTCCAGCGCGTGGAGCGACTGGCCCTCGAGGCCCTCAAGGCGAGCAGGGCCCTCAGGGCGAGCCGGGTGAGCAAGGGCCGCCAGGCCAGGAAGGAGCGCAGGGTCTTCGAGGCATACCAGGCGCTGATGGCGCACCGGGTGCTGATGGCGCACCGGGCGCAGCAGGCACCCAGGGAGAACCAGGCCCACGAGGTCCTCAAGGTGAAGCTGGACCCCAGGGGCTGCAAGGCGCGCCTGGCGCCGCCGGCCCGGCAGGGCCTCAAGGAAATCAAGGCCCGACCGGTCCCACAGGCAGTTCGGGTAACTTCCTGATTGCCATTATTGCCTTGGCCGTGGCATTTCTGGCCCTGCTTGTCACCATAGCCCGTTGGATTTGGGATATCCAGGGCGGTTAGAGAGTTCTGCGGGGCCTGCTTAGACTTACCCCGGGTGCCAGGCGCAAGAGTACCCTCGGCGGCCAAGCCCGTGTTATCATGGACAACGACGGGCTTGGCCGCTGGCTTATTGTCTGCGGAACACCCCCGATTGCAGAGGGGAAGTGTCGAAATAGGTAGACGAGCATGACTTAGGATCATGTGCTGAAAAGCGTGGGAGTTCGAGTCTCCCCTTCCCCACCAAGCTGGACGAAGGCGAGAACCTTTGCAATCAGATTCTCGCTGCTTTTGCAACTGACCGGACGCCTCACTGCCGAGAACCAGTTACCAAGCCTCTGTAGATGCTACAGGGGCTTATTCTTTGCGCGTCTATGAAAATCAGGATTTCTCCAGGACGATTGCAAAGTTCATTCCAAGGCGCTCATGGTGAGCTTGTCGAACCACGAGCGCCTTAGACCGGCATCCTTCGACAAGCTCAGGATGAGCGGATGTCAATGAGTGGCGTTACTTTGTAATCGTCCTGGGATTTTTCGGCAGGCAGTACAGTTCTTGCCGTGATGCGATAAAATAGCCCCGATTATTCACGATGTGGAGTCTCGCAGGCGTGATTGCTGATACGCTGCTGTTTGTCGGATTGGCCGCTGATTCTGAAGGGCCTCACGCCCTTTTCCTCCGGGCACTCTTCTTTATCGGTATGCTCATAGTAGTGGCGAAGTTGGCCGAAGGGATCCTGAGCCGCTTGGGGCTCAACTCTATTGTGGCTTACACCATCGCCGGAATCGTTCTGGGCCCCATTACCGGGCTGGTCGAGATAACCGAGTACATCCATATATTCCTCAGCATTGGCGTCTTCATCTTCTTTTTCCTTATCGGACTTGATGAGATTGACATTCCCGGGTTCATGTCAACCATCCGCGGCCGGTACTTTGTAGCGGCGACAGTCTCAGTAATCATCTCCATTCTGGTGTCCTTGCTGGTCACGGCGGATTTGCTGGGGCTGGGTTTCGAGCTGGGCTTTGATGCGGAATCCGGCGATTTCATCAAGCTGGAATTCAACAAGGCCCTTGCTCTGGCGGGAATACTGTCCTTGTCCAGCCTGGGCCTTGTGGCCAAGGTACTGGCAGACAAGGGACTGCTCAAGGAGTTGATCGGACTGCGGATATTCACTGCCGTGATTATCGCCGAGGTGATCGCGTTGCTTGTAGTCGGTCTGACTATAGGCGACAGTTCTGACACAGTGAGCGCTCTGGGCATATTGAAACTGCTGGGTCAGATAGCCGGATTCACCATAGTAGTCTGGATTGTGTCGGCGAAGGCCCTTCCTAGGGTCATGGCGTTGCTGCAGCGCTTCCTCAACGTGCCTGAGCTCTCCTATGGCTTGTTGATAGGCGGCCTTTTCCTGGTGGTCTACGGCGCAGAGATGTTCGGGCTGCACGGTTCCTTGGGGGGGTTGCTGTTCGGCGCGGCGCTCTCCGGTCTCCCCCACCGTATGAGGGAAGATATCATGCCTGGTATGCGAAGCACGGCAGAGGGTCTCTTCGTTCCGCTGTTCTTCGCATCCGCCGGGCTTCACTTGGACTTTTCCTTCATTGAGTTGCCCCCATTGACCATAGTAGCCCTGCTGTTTGTCCCAATGGTCGGGAAGGTATTGGCCTCTCTTGTCGGGACATACATGGCGCGGCTGGACACGCCGATAGTTCTGTCCGCAGGTCTGATGGGGAAAGGCGTAGCAGAGATTGCCCTGCTGTTGGTGCTGTTTGAGACCGACGTCATCAGCCAAGGCGTTTTCTCGCTGCTGGTAATCACCATGTTCGGCTACATCTTGCTGATGCCCCCGGTCATATCAATGGCGGTCAGTAAAGCCAAGATGCCGGAGGAGATGTCCCAGCCAGGGACCATGATGCCGTCCTTTGCCCGCCACGCCCTGGCAGGGGTCATGGTTGATTCCGTAATGGACCGGAGCCGCGCCTATCCGGACCCGGATGTCTCAGTAGACAGTTTCCTCAGTGAGTGGCTGGTGCCCGGCCAGACTGAGTACCTGATAATGGATAGGGGAGTGCCAGTAGGCACTGTCTCGCTGACCAGGGTCAATTTCCGGCGCAGGTTGTTCTTCTGGAGAAGAAGTTCTTTTGGCGAAACTCCCATGCGCAGACTGATGCGCCGAGGCCCGCCCCACGCCAATCCCGATGAGCCGATTCAGGACGCGCTGGAACGTATGGCGGAAAACTCGATGACGATTATCCCGGTGATGGACAGAAACACCGGCCAGTTCATGGGCATGGTCAGCAGCAATGAGATTCTGGAACTGGTGGCGTTGATGGACGAGATTCGGGAAGAGGCGCGCCAGTTGTCGGTGGGGGACGACTAGGCCAACCCCGCTGGGGCAGGACTAAAGAACCCCTCCGTGCAACAGAGGGGTTCGGAATTTCGGGGATCGGGCGGCATTCAGGCCCGGCTAGTACGCCCCGTAGCCTTCGGCCTTAAGGCAGGCCGTCCAGTGGTCCCCGCTGACCTCTCGAAGTTCCGGGATGGCCCGGGTACAGGAATCGTCGGCAATTGGACAGCGCGGGTGAAACACGCAGCCGGAAGGTGGGTTCAGCGGGCTGGGCACTTCGCCGCTCAACAGCACCCTCTCCCGTTGCGCATCCAGCACCGGGTCAGGGATGGGCACGGCGGAAAGCAGGGCCCTGGTGTAGGGATGAACCGGGTTGCGGTAAATTTCGTTGCGCTCGGCCATCTCGACCAAGTGACCAAGGTACATCACGCCTACCCGGTCGCTGATGTGCCGCACGACTGAGAGGTCGTGGGCAATGAACAGGTAGGTCAGGTTGAACTGCTCTTGCAGTTCCTCCAGCAGGTTGATTATCTGCGCCTGAATCGAGACGTCGAGAGCGGAAACCGGCTCGTCGGCGACGATAAATTGAGGGCTGACCGACAAGGCCCGGGCAACGCCGATGCGCTGACGCTGGCCACCGCTGAACTCGTGAGGGAAACGGTCAGCCATATATGGGTTGAGCCCCACGTTTACCAGCAATTCCGCAACGCGCTCGCGATATTCGTTTTTGCCGCTCACCAAGCCGTGAACGATGAGGGGTTCGCCGATGATGTTGCCGGCGGTCATGCGGGGATTGAGGGAACTGTATGGGTCCTGGAAAATCACCTGCATCTGACGGCGCATGGTCCGCATCTGCTTGGTGCCCAGTTGGGTCAGGTCCTGCCCCTCGAAAATCACTTGTCCGTCGGTAGGCTTGTATAGCTGAAGGATGCAGCGGCCAGTGGTGGTCTTGCCGCAGCCGCTTTCTCCCACCAGTCCCAGCGTCTCGCCCCGGCGCACGGTAAAGCTGACGTCGTCAACGGCCTTGACGTAGGCAACCGTCCTCTGGAACAGCATCCCGGAGGTAACCGGGAAGTGCATCTTCAGATTCTTGATTTCCAGCAGGATGTCATCGTCCTGCACCGCCGCGGCCGATTGGGGCGCGGGTTCCTGCACAGTTGTCATCTCGGCTACTCTCCGGTGGATTCCCGCGAAAGCGGGAATGACGGGTAAATTGACGGGAATGACGGTTTATAGGGCAGCGGTTTCCGGTTCGGCGTATTCGGAGCCGCCCAGGAAGTCTATGGCATCAGGACCCAGGTCCTCGGAACGCCAGCAGGCTGACCAGTGGTTGGGGCTGGTCTCTTCCAGGACCGGCGTATCGGTAGCGCACTTGTCAATGGCCCAACGGCAACGGGCGCGGAAGGCGCACCCCGCAGGCAGGTTCACCAAGTCGGGCGGCTGTCCCTCGATGGGGTCCAACTTGGCCCGTCGCGGCAGATCCAGCCTCGGCACCGAACGGAGCAGCCCCACTGTGTAAGGATGCCTGGGATTGGAGTAAATCTCACGGGCGGTTCCCCTCTCGATGATGCGTCCGGCGTACATGATGTTCACGCGGTCGGCATAGCGGGCCACCACGCCCAGGTTGTGGGTGATGACAATGAGAGCGACCCCGAACTCGGTGGTCAATGACTTCATCAACTCCAGAATCTGGGCCTGAATAGTTACGTCCAGCGCAGTTGTGGGCTCATCGGCGATGATCAGGCGGGGGCTGCAACTCAGGGCCATAGCGATCATGACACGTTGCCGCATTCCACCGCTGAACTGGTGCGGGTACTGCTTGATGCGCTGCTCCGGGTCGGGAATGCCGACCCGGGAGAGCAAATCAACACCCTCACGCCGGGATTCGCCCTTGCTCATGCCCTTGTGCAGTTGCAGGGTTTCGGTGAGTTGGCGCTCGACGGTCAGCACCGGGTTGAGCGAGGTCATTGGTTCCTGAAACACCATGGACATTTTCGCGCCACGCACGTTCCGCATATCGTCCATGTCTATTCTCAGGATGTCTTCCCCGTCCAGTATCACTTCGCCATTGACGATCCTGCCGGGCGGGTCTGGGATAAGCCTCATGAGCGACAGCGCGCTGACGCTCTTGCCGCATCCGCTCTCACCGACCAGCCCCAGCGTCTCCCCTTCCTCCAAGTCGTAGGACACACCGTCAACAGCCTTGACCACGCCATCCATGGTGAAGAAATGAGTTTGCAAGTCCTTTACTTCAAGAAGAGTGGCCAAAAGACCTCCTTCACACAGCCTGGTGATGTGCTCTCCCTGAGATTGAACATCAGAATTCAGTGGAATTATAGGATTTTCGGATTATGGGGTAAACTGCTCTCAATTGCAAACCGGGGCTCTCCAGAGCAATTGTCTGAACTGTGATTCGCTTGATTGGGGGATTTTGGTGATTTTCTTTCGGTTGGGTTGCGGTTTGGGGCGGTTTTTTCTGAACTGTGCCCCGCCTTCGCGGGGGTGACGTTATTTTTGTGATTGGGGGGATTTACATGATTTTGTTCCGGGCGGTTCGCGGTTCTGGTGGGAAGCCGAGGAACGACTAGGGTTGTTGGGTGTGCGATGGGTTGCGGTTACGATGGGTTGCGGTTACTACGTTAGTGAGGTGTTAACGGAGTTGGCAAGGGGCTGGTGTCAGGAATTTGGGATTCCGTTTCAGGTGGTCGGGGCCAGGAATGTTGTCTCACCCATCGTAGGGGCGGGTTTCAAACCCGCCCCTACATGGAGCAGCGTTCCCATTTGGGTGGTCAAGCTTTGCGGGAATGACGGTCCCCAGGCTGACAAACCACCTAGACTGACAAACACCTAAGTTGGAACGTTGGCGACAGGTTACTCAAGGCCTTTTCAAAGTCCATTCCTGGCACACTGAGCAAAGCGAAGGGTCTTTGTGCTGAGGATAGGATTCTTCGCTTCGCTCAGAATGACAGACGTCACGACAGCGACTTTGAAAAAGCCCCGCAGGTTACTGTTCCTTGACACATTCCGGCCCTCTTAGTAGTATTGAGGTGTCCCGTGAGCGCCGGATTAACGACCGGAAATGGGGGATAGGGTTTGGAATGGGCTTCTCGCGCGAGAAGCCTTTTTGTTGGCCGCCGGAATCGCAAACGGCAGCGTGGGACGCCGATTATCGAATGAAAAGCATTGGCCATCAACGCTAATCGGACCCGGGAGCGCCCTGTTTGAATGAAATTCGGCCTATCCAGTGGACGGACGGCAGACTGCACCTGCTGGACCAGACACGTTTGCCAGCAGAGGAAGTAACAGTCACGGTCACCCGCTACGAAGAAGCGGTGGACGCCATCCGTGAAATGCGGGTTCGCGGCGCGCCGGCCATTGGGGTGACGGCCGCCTACGCCATGGCGATGGCGGCGCGAGACATCGGAGATGGCGGCCCCGAGAACTTTGCCTCTCTGCTGGAGCAGGCCGCGACTCGCATCAAGGCGGCGCGCCCTACTGCTGTCAACTTGGGCTGGGCCGTTGACCGGATGCTCCGCGCCGCTGCACCGGGAAGCGGTGCGCGAGATATAGCCGAGCGGCTGCTGGCTGAAGCGCAGGAAATCCAGCGAGAAGACGAAGCCGTCAACCGTAGAATGGGAGATTTCGGCAAAGACCTGATGCCCGATGGCGGGTCGGTGCTGACCCATTGCAACACGGGAGCACTGGCAACGTCCGCCTTCGGAACCGCTCTCGGCGTGATTCGCGCCGGATGGGAGTTTGGCAAGCGGTTCGAGGTTTTCAACACCGAGACCCGCCCATGGCTGCAGGGGGCGCGGCTGACGTCCTGGGAGTTCCAGAAGCTGGGTATTCCGGCGACGCTGATGGCCGACTCCGCTGCGGGTATGCTGATGCGACAGGGGAGAATCGGCTGCGTCATTACAGGCGCGGACCGCATTGCCGCCAACGGAGACACCGCCAACAAGATTGGCACCTACTCCTTGGCGGTACTGGCGAAAGAACACGGTATTCCCTTCTATGTCGCGGCTCCCATCAGCACCATTGACCTCAGCCTGCCTGACGGGGACGGTATCGAAATCGAAGAGCGCGCTCCGGAGGAAGTCACCCGCTTCGGTGGAGTAAGGACAGCTCCGGAAGGGGTGGCGGCGGTCAATCCCGCCTTTGACGTAACGCCTCACCGTTATATCAGCGCCATCGTCACCGAGTGCGGCGTGGCCTCTGCCCCCTACGCGGAGAGCCTGCTGCTGGCAGTTCGGGGCGGCAGGTAGAGACAGGAATGAGTCTGGCGAATGAGTAAGGCCCAAGCGGAAATAGCGGTTATCGGAGGCAGCGGCCTCTATGATATGGACGCACTGACCAATGTTGACCGCGTGGACGTGGAAACGCCCTTCGGAAATCCCAGCGACTCCATAGTGGTGGGCGATCTGGCAGGCGTTCGTGTGGCTTTCCTTCCCAGGCACGGGCGCGGGCATCGTTTCAATCCCACGCACATACCGGTACGCGCCAACATCTACGCTCTGAAAACCATCGGGGTGGAGCGTGTAATATCCGTGAGTGCCGTGGGGAGCCTGAAAGAAGAGTTCGCCCCGCTGGACCTGGTGATTCCCAGCCAGCTCATTGACCGGACGCGGCTGCGGGAAAACACATTCTTCGATGAGCACATGGTCACTCACATCGGCATCGCAGACCCGTTCTGCTACAACGCCAGCCAAGCTATACACCGCGCCGCGCAGCAGATTGACGTCAATGTGCACCCCGGCGGGACGATGGTGGTGATGGAAGGGCCGGCCTTCTCCACCCGGGCGGAGTCATTCATGTACCGGTCATGGGGCGCGGACATAATCGGCATGACCGCTCTGCCGGAAGCCAAGCTAGCCCGGGAAGCCGAGATGTGCTACGCGACGATGGCCTGGATAACGGACTACGATGTCTGGAGGGCCAACACGGAAGAAGTGAGCGTCGAGGCGGTGGTGCAGAACCTGATGAAGAACGTGGCGACATCCAAGGAGTTGTTGCTCCGAACGGTTCCTGCCCTGACCGGGAGGCGGAACTGCAAGTGCGGCGACGCCCTGAGAGACGCCATAATCACCAGCCCTGAGATGATCCCGGGCGATATGAAAGAAAGACTGGCCCCCATAATAGGGAAGTACATCAGCTAAGTATCTGCGGGTTGAAGCAGTAACAGACCCGAAGCAGGAGGTTTAACCATGCCCAGGCAAGAACCCGGCGAACCGTATTTCCGGGTGGATTCCGTCGAGGCCAAGCAGATGCTGGACGCCGACCCGGATAATACGGCAGTCGTTGACGTGCGGCGTCCCGACGAGTGGGTCACCGGCCATGCCACCGGGGCTATCCACATAGAGATTGACGACCTGATGGGTCGGCTGGACGAACTTCCGCAGGGCAAGAATCTGCTGTTCATCTGCGCCGCCGGAGTGCGCAGCGGGCTGGCATGCGAATTCGCCATGGCCGGGGGCTTCGACCCGGCAACCCTGTTCAACATCGAAGACGGCACTCCGTCTTGGATTGCGGCGGGCAACCCTACGTCATACGGAAACGACCCCTAGAGGAGAACCCCCGAGAAGTCCATTGAAACGGTAATTCAAAACCGACATACAGTCCGCTGGGCGGTATGTGCGGCAAACGGAAACTTAAGGAGTATCTTTTGGCTACACAACAGGCAAAGGGAGACGTTAAAGACCTATCACTGGCCCGGGACGGCGTGAACCGCATCGAATGGGCCGGGCGCGAGATGCCAGTGGTCAACCTCATTCGCGAGCGGTTCGCCCGCGAGAAGCCGCTGGCCGGTCTGCGCCTGGCGGCGTGTCTCCACGTAACCACCGAGACTGCCAACCTGGCCATAGCCCTGAGGGATGGCGGAGCGGAAGTCAACCTCTGCGCCAGCAACCCGCTCAGCACACAGGACGACGTGGCGGCGGCGCTGGTGAGCGAATACGGCATTCCCACTTTCGCCATCAAGGGCGAGGACGACCAGACTTATTACAGCCACCTGACCGCCGCGCTGGACCTGAAACCGCATATGACGATGGACGACGGCGCGGACCTGGTCACCATCCTGCACACGCAGCGCTCGGAGCTGGTGTCGGAAGTCATCGGGGGCACCGAGGAGACTACCACCGGAGTCATCCGGCTGACGGCGATGGCCAATGACGACAAGCTGCTCTACCCGATCATCGCGGTAAACGATGCCGAGACCAAGCACTTCTTCGACAACCGCTATGGGACCGGCCAGAGCACGCTGGACGGCATCACCCGCGCCACCAACATCCTGTGGGCCGGGCGTCGCGTGGTAGTGGCGGGCTACGGCTGGTGCGGGCGGGGCGTTGCCTCGCGGGCCAGGGGCATGGGAGCCCACGTCATCGTCACCGAGACAAACCCTATACGGGCCCTCGAAGCGGTGATGGACGGGTTCACGGTGATGCCCAGTATCGAGGCGGCCAAGGTCGGGGAGGTATTCATCACGGTGACCGGCGGGTTCCACGCCATCGGGCGGGAGCACATCGAGGTGATGCCCAGCGGGGCGATCCTGTCCAACAGCGGCCACTTCAACGTGGAGATAGATATTCCGGCGCTGGAGGAGATGGCTGAGTCCCATCGGGAAGTCCGGTCCTTCGTTGAGGAGTATGTGATGAAGGACGGGCGCAAGCTGTACCTTCTGGGCGAGGGACGTCTGATTAACCTGGCCGCAGCGGAGGGCCATCCGTCGGCAGTGATGGACATGAGCTTTGCCAACCAGGCCCTGTCGGCGGAATATATCGCCAAGAACCAGGGCCAGTTGGCTCCCGGCGTTCACAGCGTACCGGTGGAAACGGACCGCGAGGTGGGCCGCCTGAAGCTGGAGTCGCTGGGCGTCGGCATTGACAGCCTGAGCGCCGAGCAGCAGAAGTACCAGGAAAGCTGGGAAGAAGGCACGTAGTTGTCTGAATCAGGATTAGCTGGATGTGGGGATTTTCAGGATTTTCCCCAGTCCGGTGAATCCGGCGATTCTGAAAATCCTGATTCAGATGAATAAAACCGGAGGACGACCCCCATGCCCATACAGTTTATGACTTCCCCCAAGTACCTGCTCACTTCGGAGTCGGTGACTGAGGGACACCCGGACAAGCTGTGCGACCAGATTTCCGACGCTGTGCTTGATGCCGCCCTGCGGGGGGACGCGATGAGCCGCGTCGCCTGCGAGACCGTCGCCACCAAGAACATGGTGATGGTCACCGGCGAGATCACCACCAAGTCTGACCTTAACTTCGACGAGATTGCCCGCGGCGTGATGCGGCAGATCGGCTATACCGACGTCAGCTACGGAATTGACGGCAATTCCTGTGGCGTTATCGCCCACGTGAGCCAGCAATCGCCGGACATCAGCAGCGGAGTCACTACGTCCCTTGAAGAGCGGGGGAGTGCGGCGTCCGACGCCCGCCGGGCTACTGGGGCGGGCGACCAGGGCATGATGGTAGGCTTCGCCTGCGACGAGACCGACGGCCTGATGCCCATTACCGTTGACCTGTCGCACCGCCTGGTTGAACAGTTGGCCGCTGTCCGCAAGGACGGCCTTCTTGACTACCTGGGGCCGGACGGCAAGTCGCAGGTGACGGTGGAGTACAGTGAGGGCAAGCCGCGGCGGGTGGACGCCGTGGTGATCAGCTCACAGCACCAGGACAGCGACGACCGCGAGTCGTTCACCAAAAAGATTCGCAGCGACATTCTCGAACACGTTATCCGGCCTATCGTTCCGTCAGAACTGCTGGACGACAACACCCGTTACTTCGTAAACCCCAGCGGGTGGTTCAACGTGGGCGGGCCGCAGGGCGACACTGGCCTTACCGGGCGCAAGATCCTGGTGGACACCTACGGGGGCATCGCCCGTCACGGCGGCGGCGCATTCTCAGGCAAGGATCCGACGAAGGTTGACCGCTCCGGCGCCTACGCTGCCCGCTACGTCGCCAAGAACCTGGTGGCCGCCGGACTGGCCCAGCGGGTGGAAGTCATCGTTTCCTATGCCATCGGCGTTGCGGAGCCTATATCGGTGTCGGTAGAGACCTTCGACACGGGCCAGATAGCCAATGACCGCATCGAGTCGCTGGTGGGCGAATACTTCGACCTGCGCCCCGGCGCAATCATTGAAGACCTTAACCTGCGCCGCCCCATCTACCAGCCCACGGCAGCATACGGCCACTTCGGCCGCCCGACGGCTGACAAGCTGGGCCTGACCTGGGAGCTGACCGACAAGGCCGACGCCCTGCGGCAGGCCGCGGTGTAACTCTTTCCCTCCCAGTGAGGGGATGACTGGAGACAAAGAAAAAGCGGCGGGCGCAAAGTCCGCCGCTTTTTGTCATAATAACGCCCTATACAGGAGGTCCTATGACGCAGCAGGCGGAGATACGGTTCGGCACCGACGGATGGCGCGCGCTTATTGCGGAGGATTATACCTACGCCAACGTGGCCCGCTGCGCCCAGGGGCTGTGCGATTACATGAAACGCCGGGGCACTGCCGAGCGTGGGCTGATCGTCGGATACGACACCCGCTTTCTGTCGCCTGAGTTCGCTGCCACCGTCGCCGGAGTTGCCGCCAGCCAGGGGGTGCGGACGATGCTGGCCGACAAGAGCGCGCCGACGCCGGTTCTGAGCTACAACGTGCTGCACCACGGAGCGGGAGGCGCGGCCATAATCACCGCCAGCCATAACCCGGCGACGTGGAACGGTTTCAAGTTCAAGCCTGAGTACGCCGGGAGCGCCACCCAGGAAATCACCGATGATCTGGAGAAAGCAATCCGCGAGGTTGACGCGATAGACACGGCAAAAATCAGCGCTGGGCGTAATTCCGGTCTGGTGGAGGATTTTAAGCCGTCGGGGCCGTACTTCGACCACGTGGCCCGTCTAGTGGACCTGGACGCCATCCGCTCCGCCGGTTTCCGGGTGGTAGTGGATGCCATGTATGGCGCCGGGGCCGGGTATCTGCCCCGTTTGCTGGAAGGCGGCGCGACCATAGTGGAGGAGCTGCATGGCTATCGTAATCCTGCCTTCCCCGGTATGGCCCAGCCGGAGCCTATCGCGCCCAACCTGGCCGAGTTGCTGACCCGTGTTCCGGCCTCCGGCGCATCGGTGGGCATTGCGTTGGATGGCGACGCCGACCGGGTGGGCATCATTGACGAGGGTGGGCGGTTCGTTACTACGCTGGATACCTTTTCCCTGCTGGCCCTGTACTTGCTGGAAGTGAAGGGCTGGCGCGGCTCGCTGATCAAGGGCGTGACAGCGTCGCAAGCCCTGAACAAGATGGGCAACATTTATGGCGTGTACGTTCACGAGGTACAGGTTGGGTTCAAGCACATGGGGCCGCGCATGGACGAACTGAACGCACTGATGGCCGGCGAGGAAAGCGGCGGCTTTGCGTTTCGCGGTCACGTGCCGGAGCGGGACGGCATCCTGAGCGGGCTTTACGTTCTGGAATATATGGCCAAGACCGGCAAGACGGTTTCTGAGCTTTTGGAAAACCTGTTCCATCTGGTCGGTCCCCATTTCTACCACCGACGCGACATTGAGTTTGATGCGAATGACCGCGAGCGAATCCGGGAGTTGGTGAATAATCCTGTGCTGGACCGCCTCGGCGACTTTCCCGTGGTGTCTTCGGACAGCATTGACGGGCGCCGCCTACACTTCGATGACGGCTGGCTTGGAGTGAGGTTCTCGGGCACCGAGCCTTTGCTGCGCATCTACGCCGAGGCCAGCTCGCCGGAGCGGGTGACCGGACTGCTGGATGCTGCCCAAGAGTATCTGGGCGTTTAGGATTTTTTGAGGCAAAGGCGCAAAGGACGCAAAGGAGAGAGGATATGGCAGAGAAACGAATACTGTGCGCCTTCGGGGTGGATCTGGACGCCGTGGGTGGCTGGCTGGGTTCCTATGGAGGGGAGGACTCGCCCGACGACATTTCGAGAGGGTTGTTTGCTGGCGAAGTAGGGACACCCAGGTTGCTCAGGATGTTTGACCGGCTCGGAATCAGGACCTCGTGGTTTATTCCGGGACACTCGGCGGAAACCTTCCCAGACGAGTGCCGCATGATTGTTGACGGCGGGCACGAGGTCGGGCTGCACGGCTACTCCCACGAGAATCCCATTTCTATGTCGCCGGAGCAGGAGGAAGCGGTGCTGACGCGCTGCCTGGAGGTGCTGGGTAACCTGGCTGGCAAAGCTCCTACCGGCTACGTGGCCCCGTGGTGGGAGTTCAGCCACGTCACTAACGAGTTGCTGCTCAAGCACGGAATCAAGTACGACCACAGCCTGATGCACAAAGACTTCGAGTGCTACTACGTGCGGGTGGGCGACCGGTGGACCAAGATAGATTACTCGCAGCCCGCTGATACATGGATGCACGCCCTGGAGCGCGGTGCGGAGACAGACCTTGTCGAGATACCCGCCAACTGGTATCTGGACGACCTGCCTCCAATGATGTTCATCAAGAAGTCTCCCAACAGTCACGGCTTCGTCAATCCCAGGGATATCGAGTCCATGTGGCGGGACCAGTTCGACTACGTTTACCGGGAGTACGACGAAGCGGTGTTCCCCATCACCATCCACCCCGACGTAAGCGGGCGTCCCCAGGTCATCTTGATGCTGGAACGGCTGACGGAATACATTACCTCTCACGATGGGGTACAGTTCGTGACCTTCAACGAGATCGCCGACGACTTTCTGACCAGGCACCCGCGCAAGAAGTAGGGGCGGGTTTCAAACCCGCCCCTACAATCACGGTATAGCCACGGTACAGCGCTTAATCGCAGTCAATTACCGCTTGGTGTACTGTGGGGCGCGACGGGCGCGTTTGAGGCCGTACTTCTTGCTTTCCTTGATGCGGGCGTCGCGGGTCACGTACCCCGCCCGGCGAAGGGCAGGCTTTAGGGACGGGTCGAAGGCGATGAGGGCACGGGTAATGCCGTGGCGGATGGCTTCGGCTTGGGCGTTCACTCCGCCGCCGGCGACCTTGGCCACCACGCGAAAGCGGTTGAGGGTGTTGGTGACCTGGAAGGCATCATTGGCGATGCGCTGCCAGGTGGACCAGCCGAAATACTCATCCATCGGTTTGCTGTTGACAATGAACGGGCCACCGTCGTCGGCGTAGAGCCTGACCCGGGCGATGGCCGTCTTTCGCTTTCCCGTGCCGTAGTAATACTGCTGAACTGCGTCTGCTTGCACCAAGTTGGTATCGCCTCCGTCCGTGTCTGCCTGTTTTCTCTATGCAGGTTGAATTAGTTGACCTGGCCGACCTGGGAGTCGTGAGGGTGCTGAGGCCCGGCGTACACCTTGAGGCGGCGGAGCATCTGCCGTCCCATGTGATTGCGTGGCAACATACCCTTGACCGCCAGCTCGATGACGCGCTCGGGCTTGGACTCCAGCATCTCCCGCAGCCGCGTGGACTTCAGGTTGCCCACATAGCCGGAGTGGCGGTAGTAGTATTTCTGGGTAGTCTTACGCCCGGTGGTGCGGACGCGGGAAGCGTTTACAACCACAACGAAATCGCCAGTCATAGTGTGCGGGGTATAGGACGGCTTGTCCTTCCCCTGCAGGGATACGGCGATGTCTCGCGCCAGGCGACCCAAGGTCTGCCCGGTGGCGTCAACCACCTTCCAATTTTCGGCCACCTCGCCGGGTTTGGGGAAGTATGTGCTGGTTCTCTTCATCAGTTTTATCCGGTTTCAGCCGGAGGGGAGTTGAAAGTCCCATCCGGGTATTTGACTTCCATAAGACAGAGGCCCCGCGCCGGAATCACTGGAAGGTCTGGGACATTCTGATCCCCTTCCAATGTGTTTCGCATCAGCTCGACCGGCTGTCTGTTTTTGCCTATTTCAAGCAGTATTCCGTTGGCCTTCCTTATTTGCTGCTTTAGAAACCCATTAGCTTCGCATTCGATGACCACGGTGTCCGCTTCCTGGCGTACTTCCCACCGGTTTACAGTCCTGACCGCGCTGCGGTCTTTGGGATGGCTGGGAGCTATGACCCGGAAGTCATGCGTCCCGACCAGCGCCAGCGCTGCCTCCGCCATTAGCCCGGTGTCCAGCGGCTCCCTGACCCACAAGTGGGTGTCCCGGAGCAGGGCTGACGGCTCCCTGCGGGCCAGCATCCGGTACTGGTACACCCGGCTGAGAGCGGATCGGCGGGAATGGAACCCATATGGCACCGTCTTCGCCCGCAACACCCTGACGTCGTCGTTCAGGAAGTAGTTGAGCGCCGGCGGGAACCTGTCCGCGGGATGCCGGGAGCAGGTAACGAAGTCCACCACCTGCCCCTGAGCGTGCGCTCCCGAATCAGTGCGGCTTGCCCCGCGGATGCGGATGCTTTCGCAGGTGAAGCGCTTCAACGCCTCTTCTAGCGCCCCTTGAATCGTCGGTTGGTTAAGCTGCAGTTGGAAACCGTTGTAATTAATGCCTTGATATTCTACCCACAGGGCCACCCTGTGGGTGTTGGAACCTGGGTGGACCGTCTCCGCCGGTGTCAGACGGCGCAAACTCGCTCGCTCCTATCTGAACTGCTCCGTCAGACCAGCTCGATTACCGCCATCTGGGCGGCGTCCCCCTGTCGAGGGCCCAGCTTGGTGATGCGGGTGTAGCCGCCGGGGCGGGTGGCGTAGCGGACGGCGATGTCATTGAAGACCTTTTCCACTACGCGCTTGTTGGGAACCTGGGCCAGTGCCAGGCGCCTATGATGAAGATTTCCCTTCTTGCCGTGGGTAATCAACTTTTCGGCGACAATCCTGGTCTCCTTGGCCTTGGCCAAGGTAGTGGTGATTCGCTCGTGCTTTATCAGCTCGCAGACCAATCCGCGCATAAGCGCCTTGCGCTGGTCCTTGTAGCGGCTCAAACGGCGTCCTGAGACGCGGTGGGAAGCCATGGTTTGTGTTCCCCCTAATCCTCTTCGTAATCGTCGGAGTCGAAGCCTCCTCCGGCGTCCGATTCTTCCAGGTCTTCTGGCTCGCCGCCTGCTTCCTCCAGAGACATTCCGGCAGGCAAGGTAGCGACGTCCTGTCCTCCTCCCCCCATAAGTTCGTCGAGGTCTTCGGAGCTAATGCCGGGTACCACAAGGGATTCCGGCGAGGGCTGGAACTCCCTTCCGCCGCTGGTGATGCCGTGTTCTGCCAGCTTTTCATGCAACTCGAACAGCGACTTTTCGCCGAAGTTGCGTATCTTCAGCAGATCGTCGTCGGACATCTCCAACACCTCGCCCACCCGGTTGATCTGGGCGCGTTTGAGGCAGTTGAGAGTGCGCGGAGACAGTTCCAATCTCTCTATGGGCGTCTGATAGATTTCCGGCGACACCACCCGAGGGATGCGCTCCGCGCCCTGTTCGGCTACGCGGTTGAGCTTGCTGAACAGGAAGAAGAGCTCGTTCAGGCTTCCTGCCGCCTGTTGCACGGCTTCCATTGGCTGGATGGCGCCGTCGGTTTCCAATTCCAACACCAGACGCTCGTAATTTGTGTCTTGTCCGACTCTAGTGGGTTCGACCCAGTAATTGACTTTTCGGACCGGGCTGAACATCGCATCAATAGGCAATGCACCAGTGGGAATGCCTGGCCCTTCCTCGCCGGGTCGGACGGTGCGGTAGCCCACGTCCTGCTCGACGTTGAACTCTACTGTGAGACTAGTGTCACTACTATCCAAGGTTGCCAGATGCAACTCAGGATTTACGATCTCAAAACCATCGTCCGCCATAATATCGCCAGCGCAAACCGGGCCTGGTCCCTTCACATCCAGACGCATCTTGCCGATTCGCGGCGTACTGGAGCGGATGCGAATGCCCTTGATGTTGAGGAGGATCTCCATTACCTCCTCCTTGACACCAGGGATTGCCATGTATTCGTGGACAACGTCATCTATTCTGACCCAAGTTATGGCGGTGCCTGCTGTGGAACTCAACAGGATGCGCCGTAACGGATTGCCGAGGCTCTGCCCGAACCCGCGTTTCAGAGGCTCTACCGCCATTCTGCCATAGAAATCCCCAGAATCGAGCACGTGGATTTCGGGTTTGGGGGGTTCGATTCCGGCTCCATCAGGCCCGCTGGCGGAAACAACAAAAGTGTCTAGCATTGACACCCAATTACCTCGAGTAAAACTCTACAATTAGACGGGAATCCAGGGCGGTTTGCAGTTCCTCGTCCGAGGGAAGGGAAACGACCCGCCCGGACATTTCGTTCACGTCCAGGGCCAGCCAGACAGGCACTGGCCGCTTGGGCAGGCCGCTGGTCCTATCCGCGAAGAAGTCCGTAGTCTTGTCGGATTCCTTCCAGGTGATACTGTCGCCGGCCTTCACTGAGTAAGACGGGATGTCGGTTTTGCGGCCGTTGATCTGGAAGTGCCCGTGGAGCACCAACTGGCGGGCCTGCTTGCGGGAATCGGCGAATCCCAGCAGGAAGACCACGTTGTCGAGGCGGCGCTCCAGGCTGCGCAGCAGGTTCATGCCCGTTACGCCGGGAGTGTTGAACGCCTCGGTCATGTACCTGCGGAACTGGGATTCCAGCACACCATAGATGTACTTCGCCTTCTGTTTTTCCAGCAGGTGAACGCCGTAGTCCGACGGACGCCGCCGCCGACGGGAAACATTGCCCGGCGGATTGCGGCGCTTCTCGAAGGAGCAGCGCGGTGTGAAGCAACGGTCGCCTTTGAGGAACAGTTTTTCGCCGGAACGCCTGCACAAGCGGCAGGCCGGCCCTGTGTATCTGCCCATAAGTGTAGGACTACACTCTCCTTCGCTTGGGTGGACGGCACCCGTTGTGCGGGATAGGGGTGACGTCGCGGATGCTGGTTACCACCAGGCCCACCCCTTGCAGGGAGCGGATGGCGGCTTCGCGCCCGGCGCCTGGTCCCTTGATGAACACATCTATGTGGCGCATTCCGGCCTCGCCAGCGCGGCGGCCCGCTTGCTCGGCGGCTCGCTGGGCTGCGAAAGCGGTTCCCTTGCGGGAGCCTTTGAATCCGACGGCTCCCGAGCTGGCCGAAGCGATCACATTCCCCTGTGGGTCGGTGATGCTGACCAGGGTGTTGTTGAAGGTGGAATAGATATAGGCGCGCCCTTGGGGCACGGAGCGCCGTTCCCGGCGTCTGGTTCTGGGTCTGGGCATTGCTTACACCACCTACTTCTTGCCGCCAGTGCGTCGTCCGCGGCCGGCAACCGTGCGGCGTGGACCCTTGCGCGTTCGGGCGTTGGTGCGGGTACGCTGCCCGCCGACGGGCAGGTTGCGGCGATGGCGAAGGCCGCGATACGACCCGATGTCCATCAGCCGCCGGATGTTCTGGTTGACCTCGCGGCGCAGATCGCCTTCCGAGATATATTCCCGGTCGACCAGTTCGCGGATGCGATTGACCTGGGCCTCGCTGAGTTCATTCATGCGAGGCGGCATATCGGTATCCAGATCGGCCTTTTCGCATATTTCCGCGGCCAGCTTGGGGCCGATGCCGTAGATGCTCCGCAGGGCCACATGGGCCCTCTTGCGGTCCGGCACGTCTACTCCTGCTATGCGAACCACGTTGCCTCCTTAGATGCGGCGGTATTTTCCGCCTGTTGCAGCATAGTCAATCCGTATGATAACTGTCAGCCTTGACGCTGAGCGTGCCTAGCGTTCTGACAAATGATGCGGATAACGCCCTTACGCTTAATCACCCGACACTTGTCGCACCGTGGCTTTACTGACGCTGAAACTTTCATTAGACGCCCCAATAATAAAGGGACAGGTCAAGCGGGAACTGACATTCCAGCTTACCGGCCCAGAAATCGCCAATGCTTTCTGATGAGACCGAAGCTACTTGAAACGATAGGTGATACGCCCGCGTGTCAGGTCGTATGGCGACAACTCGACGAGCACTCTGTCTCCGGGCAGCACGCGAATGAAGTTCATTCGTATCTTGCCCGACACATGGGCCAGAACCTCATGGTCATTGGGCAACTCTACTCGGAACATTCCATTGGGCAGTGCTTCCTTGACACTAGCTTCTACTTCAATCGCCTGCTTCTTCGCCATAAAACCCCTGTCGGACTGATTTTGTACGTTGGGTCCTGTTATTTGTTACTTCAAGCCGTCTTCGGACAGCCTAGCTGTGAACCGTCAGAATTTCCGGCCCCTTTTCGGTGATCACCAGTGAGTGCTCAAAATGAGAGGACAGCTTACCATCTGCGGTAACTACCGTCCAATCGTCATCCAAAATCTTCGTGCGCCAGTCCCCCAGGTTGAACATCGGCTCAATGGCGATGCACATTCCCGCTCGCAGCAATGCGCCCCTCCCCTCGACACCGTAGTTCGGGACCTGGGGATCCTCGTGCAGGAACCTACCCACGCCGTGGCCGACGAACTCGCGCACCACGCCGTAACCCCGAGACTCGCCGTAAGCCTGTATGGCTGCTCCTATGTCTCCCACCCGGCCGCCTGGCACCGCTGCCTTGATACCTGCCTCCAGGCCGAGCCGCGTGTCTTTCATCAAGGCCAGCAGCGACTCGTCAACTTCGCCAACCGCGATGGTTACGGCGGCATCGCCGATAAGCCCTTCGTAAGTGGCGCCCACGTCAACCTTGACGATGTCGCCTTCCTTGATGATCCGTTTGCTGGGTATTCCGTGAACGATCTCCTGGTTGACCGAAGCACAAATGGTGGCCGGAAAGCCCCTGTATCCCTTGAAAGTCGGCGTGGCTCCCCGGCGGGTAATCTCCTTGAAGGCGATGCGGTCCAGGTCGCGAGTGGTCATCCCCGGCTCTACCGAGGCCTTGAGCAGGTTGAGGGTATCGCCGACAATCTCCCCCGCCTTGCGCATCAGATCAATCTCCTGCTGGGACTTAATCGTTATCCCGCCGGAGTATGTGGAGGGAGAGGTGGACGCGGTATCTTTCTTGCGTTTTCGATTCACCACGCTATTGTACTCTCAATTGCATTTATTGAAAAGTCCGATGTTGGCAGACCTTTTTATAAAGCTCCGACGATACTCTGGAACACGCCGTCCACGGTGTCCTGTCCAGGAATGTCGGACAGAAGGCCCTTCTGCCGGTAATGGTTCAGAAGCGGCATGGTTTCTTCGCGATATACGTCTATGCGCTTTTGCACTGCTTCCGGCCGGTCGTCGTCGCGCTGATACAGCTCGCCGCCGCAGCGATCACAGGCCGGAATGGTGGCGGAGTTTGCAATGGTGTACGGAGCCTGACACTCCCGGCAGACGTAGCGCCCGCCCAGCCGGCGGACGAGTTCGTCCTCGGGAACGTCAATGTGCAGGACACGGTCCACATTCCTGGCGCGAGCCGTCAAAGCCGATTCCAATTCTTCAGCCTGCCGTGTGCTGCGAGGGAAGCCATCGAGGATGAAGCCCTCATCGGAATGGATGGACATAATCTTGTCCAGCATGATGTCAATTACGACATCATCCGGTACCAGCTCGCCCCGGTCCATGTATTCCTTCGCTCGCAGGCCCAGGGGCGTGCCCTGACGCAGGTTGTGGCGGAATATGTCGCCCGAACTGACGTGGGCTAGGTCGTAGCGGTCCACCAGCAACTGGGCCTGGGTGCCCTTTCCGGCCCCGGGCGGGCCGAACAGCACGAGTCTCAAACTTCCAGCCACGGTTATCTAAGGAACCCCTCATAGTTTCGCATCATCAGTTGGGCCTCCAACTGGCGCAGGGTATCTAAGCCGACGCCCACCATAATCAGCAAGGCGGTGCTGCTCAGGGCCAGGGCGCTTACGCCGGTCACCAGTTGCGCCAGGTACGGCACGATGGCGATGAAACCCAGGAACAAAGCGCCGCCCATGGTGATGCGTACTATCACCCGGTTCAAGTAGTCCTGTGTCGGTCTGCCCGGTCTTATGCCCAGCACGAAACCGCCATTCCGTTGCAGGTTTTCGGCCAGGTTCTGCTGGTTGAAGATCACCAGGGTGTAGAAGAAGGTGAACAACACCACCAGCACGAATACCATCGCCCAGTATAGCGGCGAGGTAGGAACCAGCAGCACGGCGAAGAAGTTGGCGACATCGCCCACCCAGGTAGTGTTGGTCGAGAAGTACGTGGCGATGGTGCCGGGCAGAATCACGATGGAGAAGGCGAAGATGAGCGGTATCATGCCCGCCGAGTTGATGCGCAGCGGAAGGTAGGTTGCCCCGCTCTGCCGGTACATCCTCCCGCCTCGGAATATGCTGCGACCGTACTGCACCGGGATGCGGCGGTGGGCCTCGTTGAACAGTACAATCAGGGCGATAATCAGCACGCCGATGATGGCAAAGAAACCGACGCCCAGCACGTTGCCGCGATCAAGAAAGCCTTGGGTAAGCAGACCCGGGAACCCGGCCACGATGCCAGCGAAGATTATCAGCGAGATTCCGTTTCCGATTCCCCGCTCGGTTATCAGTTCTCCCAGCCACACCAGCAGCATGGTGCCTGCGGTAATGGAGAACAGGGCCGCCACCGTTGGCAAAGCCGCGTCGCCGGTGAAGCCTACGTTGGTCAACACATTGCTCTGCTGGAGCAGCACCAACTGGCCGTATCCCTGGGCCAGCGCGATGGGCACAGTGAGCCAATGGATGATGCGGTTCATTGTAGCCCGGCCTGCTTCCCCTTCCCGCGACAATTCCTGGAGCTGGGGAATCACCGGGGTCAACAACTGGATGACAATGGACGCGGTAATGTAGGGAAAGACACCGAGGGCGACAATGCTCATCCGGCTGAGGGCCCCGCCGCTGAACAGGTCCAGGAAACCCAGGAGCTGGTTGTTGTTGAACAGGTTGTCCAGTTGGACCTGGTCAATGCCCGGCAGCGGAATGTGAGCTATAAAGCGATAGAGGGCCAGGATTGCCAGTGTAAAGAGGATCTTGGCCCGAAGGTCCGGCAGGCTGAAAGCATCAATGGCCGCCTGCAGCAGCCTGGGAAACCGCCCCCCCTGCGTCTCCGTGGCCATCATCGCGCAGGTGCATCCTCCGCGTTGCCATTGGCGGCTACGATGGCTTCACGGGCCGAGCGGGTAAACTTGTGGGCGACTACAGTCAGAGGTTTGGTCAACTCTCCGCCGCCCACAATCTTGATGGGGCGGTTGAGGTTGCGGACGTAACCGCGCTCAACCAGCACTTCGGGCGTGACCCTCTCGCCGGGCTGGAACATATCCAGAGTTTCCAGCTTTACCAATGAATAGTAGGTCTTGAAGATGTTGGTGAAGCCGCGGCGCATGGGAAGCCCCTTGATAATGGGCAGCTGACCGCCTTCGAAGCCAACGCGAGGGCCGCGACCTGAGCGGGACTTCTGGCCTTTCATCCCGCGCCCAGCGGTGCTGCCCTGTCCGGCGGCGTCGCCGCGTCCAACGCGCTTGCGATTTCGGCGCGCGCCCTTGGAGGGCGCTACCTGGTGCTGCATCATGATTAGTTCTCCACCTCTTCGACCTGGACCAAGTGTTCGACCTTCCTGACCATGCCGCGGATTGTGGGAGAGTTCTGATGGACGACGGTGTCATGCAGGCGGCGCAGACCCAATGAGCGGATGATTTCCCGCTGGTTGCCCGGGCGTCCGATGCAGCTTCGCGTCCAAGTGATTTTCAGTTCTGACATAAACCGTTTCCATTGACCGGTCATCGCTAGACAGCGACCGGTTCTTCCTTTGCTTCCTGATTGGCAGTTTCTTCCGCCACCGGGGCTGGAGCAGGCACAGGCCGAACCCCCCGCTTGGCCAGCTCGGTAGCCGGATCCTTCAACTGCCTTAAAGCCTCCATGGTGGCGTAGACAATGTTGATGGGGTTGCGGGATCCCAACGACTTACCGACCACGTCCTTGACGCCGCCCAACTCCAGGATGGCCCGCATGGCGCCGGCGGCGATGACGCCGGTCCCTTCACGGGCGGGCTTGATCAGCACGATGGTGGCGCCTTTCTTGACGGTTATCTGCTGGGGGATGGTGCTTCCCCTGAGGGGCAGAGTGACCATCTCACGGCGAGCTACGGCGTTTCCCTTGCGCACGGCGTCGGGAATCGCCAGAGCCTTGCCCAAGCCCGCTCCCACCGTGCCTTGTCCGTCGCCAACCACCACGAGGGCGTTGAAGCGCAGTCGTCGGCCTCCCTTGACCACTTTGGCGATGCGGCGGGTGTATACCACCCGCTCGGAGAACCCGCCGGTGTCTTCTTCACGCGGCGCTCGCTCGCGTGGGGGGCGTCCATCTCGAGGGCCGCGTCCACGGCCATCACCGCCGCCGCCATCGCGCTGTTGCCTGTTCTGTCCAAGAGGGCCGGAGCGGCCTGGGCCTCCCCTGCCTTGTCCGCCTCGTCTGCTAGGTGGGGCTTGTACCATTTGAGGTTAAGACCTCCCTGATTCTTCCCATACTCTGGTTTAGAACTGCAATCCGCCCTCTCGGGAGCCATCGGCCAGAGCTTTGACCCGGCCGTGATACTTGCAGCCGCCCCGGTCGAACACGACTCGGGTGACTCCGGCTGCCAACGCCCTCTCGGCCAGGGTCTTGCCCACGGCGGAGGAGACATCCGTCTTGGTGTCGGATCCTGCTTCCGCAGAGGCCTTCAACGCTTCCTGGCTGGAGGCGGCGACTATCGTGCGGCCCGTCGTGTCGTCAATGACTTGAGCGTAGATATGCTTCAAGCTGCGGAAGACCGACAGCCGGGGGCGTTCTGAGGTTCCTGAAACCTTCTTGCGAACTCTGGCTTGACGCACCTTTCGCAGGTGCCTTGCGTTCTTGTCTTTAGGCATAACTGTCTCGATTCCGCCGGGTCCTCGTAATGCCGACCCGTGGGGTATTATGCTTTGCGGGCAGCCGACTTGCCGGGCTTGAAACGGAGCACCTCACCCTGGTAGCGAATGCCCTTCTCCTTGTAGGCATTGGGGGGACGTACCCGGCGCACCTGGGCCGCTAACTGACCCACTTTCTGCTTGTCTATGCCGCGGACATGGATGCGGTTGTTGCCTTCCACTTCCATGGTCACGCCATCCGGGGGATGAATCTCCACGGGGTGGCTGTAGCCTACGTTCAGAATGACGCCGTCGCCCGCCACTTGGACCCGATAGCCAACTCCCATAAGCTCCAGGGTCCTGGAGTAACCATCGGTAACGCCCACGACGGCATTGGCGACCAAGCTGCGAGTAAGGCCGTGCAGGGCGTGATGGAACTTGCGTTCACTGAGCCGCTCGACCACGATCTCGCCATCTTCCACCTTGACCACCACATCGGGGTGGTAGCCCTGTGTAAGGGTGCCGCGCGGTCCCGTAACCGTCACTTCTCCGTATCCCACTTCGACGGTGACGCCGCTGGGGATGGGGATAGTCTTGCGCCCGATGCGCGACAGCGTGCGGCCGGGTGACTGCCCGTTGCCATTTTCACTACCAGACATAACAGAGCAATTCTCCTCCGATGCCTTCGCGCCAAGCCTGGCGGCCGGCCATCACTCCCCGCGATGTGGAGACTATGGCCAGTCCCAACCCCCCGTAGACTCTCGGGATTTCGCCTTTGCCGACATATACCCGCAAGCCCGGCTTGCTGATGCGCCTGAGCCCGGCGATGGCCGACTGCCGGCCCTCCCGGTAGGACAGGTGCAGCCGAAGGGTTGGGTGAGCCTGACCGCGGGGCGTATCGAAGTCGCGGATGAAGCCCTCTTCCTTCAGAATTCTGGCGATAGACAGCTTCATCTTGGAATGGGGCATCATCACCGAATCATGCCGCGCCTGGATGGCGTTGCGGATACGGGTCAGCATATCGGCTATGGGATCGGTTACGGGCATCTGCGTTTCGTCTCCCTAAAACAAAGGGATGGTTCAGGCTTAGTTTCTCAGCTTGTCGATATTCCGGTATTCCAGGGCAGGGCGTCTACAGGCTGGCCTTCCGGACTCCGGGCAACTCCCCGGTCAGAGCCAGCTCCCGGAAACAGATCCGGCACAGACCGGCGTGCCGGATGTAGGCCCTGGGGCGGAAGCAGCGACGGCAGCGGTTGTACCCGCGTACCGGGTATTTTGGCTCCTTGAGCCACTTCTGTATCTGGGATGTCTTGGCCACGCCGCGCCTCCGTTATGCTTCGCGAATGAACGGGAATCCGTAGAGTTCCAGTAGACGCATAGCCTCGGCGTCATTGCGCGCGGTTGTGGCGATGGTCACCTGGAGTCCGCGGATCCGGTCAATGGAGTTGTAGTCAATTTCCGGGAAGATAATCTGTTCCCGGATTCCTATGGAAAAATTGCCCCGGCCGTCCATACCCCGCCTGGGAATGCCGCGGAAGTCGCGGATACGAGGCAGGGCGGTGTTCACCAACCGGTCCATGAAGTGATACATTCGGTCGCCTCGCAAGGTAACGGCGGCGCCGATGGCGTTCCCTTGCCGAATCTTGAAGCCGGCGATGGACTTGCGGGCGCGGGTGGTTATGGGTTTCTGACCGCTGATGGAGGTCAAGTCCTGGGTGGCCGCTTCCAGGGCGCGCCCGTTGACCAAGGCTTCGCCGAGGCCGATGTTCAGCACAATCTTCTGGAGGCGAGGAACCTCCATAGTGTTGGCGTAGTTGAATTCCCGCATCATCTGCGGGACGATTTCGTTGCGGAACCGCTCTTTCAGCCTGGGAACCGGAGGCCCGCTTTCAGCGGCTGCTACTGCGGCCGCAGAGCCCCCTCCTCCGCGCTGACGCCTGGAGCGACCACCGCCGCTCCCTCCCTCCGAAGGTTGAGCTTCCGTTTCCACTTGCTGTGTTTCGTCATCGAGCATCGTCGATCACTTCCTGGCACTTAGGGCAACTTCGCACCCTGACCCCGGTCTCCAGAAAGGTGATTCGGGGCCTGATTGGCTGGTTGCACTTATTGCAAATAAGTATCACGTTAGACACGTGCAGCGGAGCTTCCATCTGGATGCGGCCCGACTGACGGACTCCAGGGCGGGCACGCATGTGCTTGGTGACGATATTGACTCCCTCGACCACCACCTGGTCCTTGCGGGGATACTGGCGCTCCACTCGCCCGGTCTTCCCTTTGTCCCTGCCGGCAGTCACCAGTACTGTATCGCCTGTGCGGATACGCATTACACCACCTCCGGGGCCAGTGAGACGATGCGCATGAAACCCCGCTCCCGCAGTTCGCGGGCCACTGGTCCGAAAATGCGAGTGCCCCGTGGGTTGAGATTCTCTTGTATCAGCACCGCGGCGTTGTCGTCGAACTTGATATAGGTTCCGTCGGGGCGCTTGTGGCCTTGGGCCTGACGGATGACGACGGCGCGAACGACGTCGCCCTTGCGCACCGGCGAGTTAGGCGCGGCTTCACGGACGTTGCAGACTACAACATCGCCGACGCTGGCGTACTTGCGGCGGCTGCTGCCCGGAATGTTTATCAGACGGATAACCTTAGCGCCGCTGTTGTCCGCCACCGTCAGCCTGGTATAGGTCTGGATCATTCCCTATTTCCCCTTGGCCTGAACTGTGAATCCCGTAATCCCGTGAAACATAGTTCAGTCGTCCTCTTCGTCCTCGAACTCTCCATTGACCGCTGTGAGTTGGTCGAGAATATCCGGGTCAATGTCTTCGTCCAATTCCAAGAGAGTATCTTCAATTTCCGGTTCAGCGACGGCGGTAGCGGCGTCGCCCTCCAGTTCAATCGGGCGGACTTCGGCCACCTGTCGCCGCTCGAGGATTTCCAACAGCCGCCAGTGCTTGGTCTTTGATATCGGCCGGGTTTCTTCAATGCGAACCACATCGCCCAACTGGCACTGGTTCTCCGGGTCATGGACATAGAAGCGGGCCACCCGGCGCACCTGCTTGTGGTAGAGACGATGGCGCTGCTTCCATACCATTTCCACCACGGCTGTCTTGTCCTGCTTGACCCGCACAACGGACCCCGTGCGGACCTTTCGTCTTGCTCGGGCAGTAACCACTAGCGGCCCTCCAACATCTGCCGCTCGCGGATAACAGTACGCAGGCGGGCGATGGTTTTGCGAACGGACGCAGGCTCATTGGAATTGGGAAGCTGGTTGGTCGCGGCTCTGAACCTCAGGTTCATCAGCTCGCGGCCCGCCTTTTCCAACTCCTCCTGGAGCTGCTCGTCGCTCAGTTCTCTAACTTCGTGTATACGCATAATCAGCTAGGCGACGGCGGCATTGCTGGCGGCGGTAGCCAGCCGGTCGCGAAAAACGGTTTTGGTAGCCAGTGGTAGCTTTTGTGCAGCGAGGCGCAAGGCTTCGACTGCGTCGTCCTGGGGCACGCCAGCGACCTCAAACATGATACGGCCCGGCTTGACTACGGCAACCCAGTAGTCCACCGCCGCCTTGCCGCCGCCCATTCGGGTCTCGGCAGGCTTCTTGCTCACCGACTTATCGGGAAACACCCGTACCCAGACTTGCCCGCCGCGCCTCAGGTGGCGAGTGACTGCGATGCGGGCCGACTCTATCTGCCGGGCCGTTATCCAACCGGGTTCCATGGCTTTCAGGCCCACCTCGCCCGCGTTTACGCTGCTGCCGGTGACAGCGGCGCCGCGCATTCGCCCGCGGAACTGCTTCCTGTACTTGGTGCGCTTTGGTTGCAGCATTGAATTTCTCCCGTTACTTTCCCGTCATTCCCGGCAGCCGCGGGAACCCATTTGGAAGATACGTCTTGTTAATCCACGTCCTGGTCCAGCAGTTGCTCCAGATCAACGTCCGGGTCGCCTGCCTGGACGGTGACTTCGATGGTTTCCAATTCAGCGGCTTCCTCAGCCTGGGTTGGCATTACCTCGCCGGTGTAAACCCAGACTTTGACGCCGACCCTTCCCATTATGGTGTGGGCTTCTGCGAGGGCATAGTCAATATCGGCCCTGAGAGTATGGAGGGGCACCTGCCCCATCATCATCTTCTCGGTGCGGGCGATTTCCGATCCGGATATGCGGCCCTTCACGATTATCTTGATGCCTTCGGCCCCGGCCTGCATGGCCCGCTGGGCTGCCTGGCGCATTGCGCGGCGGTAGGCCACCCGGCGCTCCAATTGGTCGGCGACATTGCGGGCGACCAGATAGGCGTTCAACTCCGGCTGCTCGATTTCCATGATATTGAGCTGGACACGGCTGCGAGTGATTGACTCGAGCTTTGCCCGCAGGTTCTTCACTCTCTCGCCGTCACGCCCGATGAGTATGCCGGGGCGGGCGGAGTGTATGTTGATAACGCTGTCCTGTGCCCCCCGGTCAATTTCTACTCTGGCTATGCCGGCGTCGGAAAAGGCCCGGTACTCGTTGCGGACGCAATCCCGCAAGTCCAAGTCTTCCTTGACCAGGCTGCGATATGCGGAGCCGTTGGACGCGTACCAGTGGGCCTTCCAGTCCTTGATTATGCCCAGCCGAAAGCCGTATGGATGGGTTTTATGTCCCATAACCCTCACCCTCTCCCTGAGGGAGAGAAAAAAAATTGCTATTCCTCGTCTTCGTCCACCACCACGGTAACGTGGCTGCTGCGCTTGGTGATGCGGCCGATGCGGCCCCTGGCCCTGGGGCGGAACCGCTTCAGCGAGGCCGCGTTGTCTGCGGTAATGTGGATGATGCGCAGATTGTCCCGGTCCATCAGCATATTGTTTTCCGCGTTGGCCGCGGCTGATTGGACTACTTTGGCAACAGACTTGGCCCAAGGAGAAGGCAAAAACCGGAGCGTGTCCAGCGCGTCGTCAACGCGCTGGCCGCGAACCAGGTCCAAAATTGGCTTCAGCCTCTTCTGGGAGGCTCCTAGCTGTTTTGCTACGGCGCGTACTGGTGGCAAGTTGTTACCTCACCCTGCTGGAGCGTTCAGAGCGGGCCACATGGCCTCTGTATGTCCGCGTCGGCGAAAACTCGCCGAGACGGTGGCCCACCATGTTCTCGGTGACGAACACCGGAACATGCCGGCGCCCGTCGTGAACCCCGATGGTCAACCCCACCATTTCGGGCATAATCATCGAAGCCCGAGACCAAGTGCGTATGACCGTATTGGCCCCGGTGCGTTGCACCTGCTCCACTTTCTTCATCAATTTGGGATGTACGTATGGCCCCTTCTTGATTGAACGGGACATTCTAGCGTCTCCTGCCGCGGCGCACGATAAACTTGCTGGACGCCTTCTTCTTGTTGCGGGTCTTGTAGCCAAGGGTAGGTTTACCCCAGGGAGTCTTGGGCCCCGGCATTCCTATCGGCGAGCGACCTTCCCCGCCACCGTGGGGGTGGTCTACAGGATTCTTCGCCACGCCCCGAACATGAGGCCGTCGGCCCATGTGCCGTGACGCCCCGGCCTTACCCAAGCTCTCATTCTTGTGGTCTGGGTTGGATAGCTGCCCGATGCTGGCGCGGCAGCGCAGCAGAATTCGGCGCATCTGCCCGGAAGGCAGGCGTATCAAGACGTACTCGCCCTCGCGGGAGAGCACCTGCGCCCCGGTTCCGGCTCCGCGAACCAATTGCCCGCCGCGGCCGGGGGTCAACTCCAGGTTGTGCACCACCGTTCCGGTCGGGATGTTGGTAAGCGGCAGCGTGTTCCCCAAGCTCACCTCCGCATCCGGCCCGGACTGGACGACATCTCCGACCGACAGGCCATGAGGAGCCAGTATGTAACTCTTTTCGCCGTCGGCATAGAAGATCAGGGCAATCCGAGTCGTCCGGTTGGGATCATACTCAATGGACTGCACTCGCGCCGGAACGCCGTCCTTCTTGCGCTTGAAGTCAACCTCACGGTACATCCGCCGGTTGCCGCCGCCTCGTCCCCGGGCCGTGATGCGGCCTCGGTTGTTGCGGCCAGCGTGGTTCTTCTTGCGGTGAATCAGGGATTTTTCCGGCTTGTTGGTGGTTAACTCCTCGAATGAGGCACGCACCGCATTCCGGGTTCCCGGGGTTATCGGCCTGAAATTCTTCAGGGGCATGAGACTCTACCTTACAGCCCTTCTATAAGGTTAATGCGGTTGCCGGGCTTCAGGGTGACCACCGCTTTCTTGGTATCGGGCTGCTTCACCTGGCGGGGGCCGTAGCGCTTGCGCTTGCCCCTCAACTTGGAAATGTTGACGTCCAGGACTTCGACACCGAAGTTCTTTTCCACCGCCTCCTTGACCTGAACCTTGTTGGCCCTGGGGGCGATTTCGAAAGTGTACTTCCCCGTCTCCTGGAGGATGGTGCTCTTTTCGGTAATGGTCGGTTTGACCAGAACGCGGTGAATGTCCATGCTACTCACCGTCCTCGTCCGTGCTGACTTCCGACTCGGCCACAGGCTCTTCCTCCGCTGTCGCCTCTGCCACGTCCACTTGCTGGTCTTCAGCGTCCTCGTCATCTGGCACGGAGAACTTGCGCCCTCGGCGACCATGAGGGTCGGAAGCCAGGCTGTCCTCGGCCCACCTTGCGGCGTCTTTGGTAATAATCAGCGTATCCCGGGAGATCAAGGGGACGGCCTTCATCTGATTTACCGGAAGAAGATATTTTTTATTGAGGTTGGTGGCGAGTTGAATAACG
>VXOI01000232.1 GCA_009840175.1 Chloroflexota bacterium
TCTACCTGCTGGTGCAGATGATCCTGCGCCTGGCCCTCATCGACATCCTGCTGGTCCTGGCCCCCATCGCCCTGGGGCTGTGGATTCTGCCCCACACGGCGAACTGGGGCCGCCACTGGCTGCGGCTCTTCATGACCACCGTGTTCCAGCAGGCGGTCCAGCTCATCGCCGTGGCGTTGGGCTTCGCCTTCCTGGGGGAGTTCGCCGCCATCGGCGAGTTCGAGCCGGTCCGTGACCTGGTGTGGAAGCTGCTCATGGCGATTGCCTTCATGTACCTGGCCGGCCGCGTCCCCTCGATGCTGGGCAACCACGGCACCTTCGACGCCTGGCTGCACACCCTCTACTTCGGGATGTCCCTGCCCGGCGCGGCCCTGCGCTCGGCCCGCACCATCGGGCTGATGGCGGGAGGAGCCGCCGGAGGTCCGGCAGGGGTGGGAGCGGCGGCAGCGGTGAGCGGAGCCAGCGGAACGGCCGGCGCCGCCGGTGGCGCACTCAACTCGGCGGCCCAGAACTCCACCCCGACCGGCCAGGGCGGACCCTCGCCCCGCAGCCAGGGGCCGTAGTCCGATTCACGACGCGACAACCAACGGCGGGGAAATCCGCCCCGCCGCCCAACCCTCCAGGAGGTGCGCCATGTGCCAGTGAGCGGACAGACGCCAAGCAACGGACAGCAACGAGACGGAACAAGACTGAACTCACAAGGAGCAAGACCTTATGGACGATTTGACACAGACCGTATCGAACCTGGTGGGCATCCTGCTGGGACTGGTGGGGGTGGTAGGCGTGGGCTACTTCATCTACGGCGCCTACATGTACCTCACCGCCTCCGGCGCGCCCAACCAGATGGAGCGCGGCAAGTCCGCCATGATGACCGCCCTGGCCGGCATCGTGCTGGCATTGGTGGCCTATGGCGTGGTGGAGCTGGTGATCAACGCCGTGGTGGGCAGCCCGGTGGAACTGGACGTACCCGACCCCACCAACGCCGGCGGCGACGGCGACGGCAGCTAGGAGGGAAGGCATGAGAGAGCACGAAGTACCGACCCACGTGCAGGCCGAGGACAAGGCGCTGCTGTGGTTCACCTTCCCCCAGGTGGTGGCGGTGGTGGCAACCTGCGCCGTGGCCTGCGGCGTCTATCGCTACTTTCCGTTCGGTCCCTCGGGGCTGAAGCTGGCAATCGCCATCCTGCTGGGCGTCACCGGCATTGCCATGACCGTGGGCAAGGTGGGAGGCCGGGGTCTGCCCCTGGTGACCGCCGACCTCTTGAAGTTCAACCTGGGCGCCCGGCGTTACGCCGGTTCCCCGGCGGAGCTGGTAATCACCGAGCCGCCCCCGCAGCCCGAGGCCAAACCCGACCCCCTGCGGCTGCTGGCGAAAAAGGCCGTCTCCGGCGTGGGCAAGGCGGTGAAGGCGGTCCGAAAGAACGGACGCCGCCCCTTCCGTCCCCACAGCTGGTTCGGCAAGGGCCGACGCCGCAAGGAGGCGGGCAACCGCCCCCAAGCTCCGGCTGAAGGAACCAGGACCAGGAAGCCGTGGGGCCGCTTCCTGGCGGTGGCGGCATTGGGCCTGCTGGTAGTGATCCTGCTGCCCAGCTCGGCCCTGGCCGACGACCCCGACGACAATCCCTACGGCGACGCCTGGCGGCTGGACGAAATCTACTTTGAACCGCCGGACCCGGTGCCCGGCCGCCGCGTCTACATCGAGAGGCTGGCGGTCTCCGGCGACACCGCCGCCGTCACCCTGCGGGCGGCCCACGACCTGGACCTGAAGGTGCGGGTCTTCGGCGGCAGGACGGGCAGAACTTTGAAGATGGGCGCCAACGCCGTGGTCCACTCCGGTGAGCGCAAGACCTACAACCTGAGTCTGAACGGGCCGAAGCCGTCCTTCACCTTCTCCTGGACGGACGCCCTGGGCTTCTCCGGGGCGGTGTCGCTGAAGAGCGGCCAGATCCCCTATCCCCTATCCAGCTACGACGGCGGTCTGTGCGACCTGGAAATGACCTCCCTGGAGTGGACGCCGGGCAGCGTCAAGGGCGTCATCGCCTCGGAGTGCATCACTGACACGAGACAGGAGGTGGACCTGCCGGTCTACGGCGGCCACTTCAGCCAGTCGGTCCCGGCCCTGCTGGACGCAACGGTCACCGGCATTACAGGGACGGTGAATGTTGCCGCCGGTCCGCACCGGACCAGCGCGGCATTTGTCACCAACGGCGAGACCAGATTCGATCTGCCCGTTCCCGACCGCAAGGCGATCCACGATCTGGAAATCACGGCGGAGCTTACGGCGACCCTGAACGTGCCGCTGCCCCCCATGTTGCAGACCGTCCACCACCCGGCCCGCACCGACGTGTACCGGCGCACGGTGAGCCTCTCCTGCGGGGAGTGCTCGGTGTCCCGGACGGTAACGATCCGCGTCTATCACCCGGAGCACGTGCGGGCCGTAGAAAACCAGCGCGCTCCCGTCACCCGCACCAGGCCGGAGACCCTGCCCCTGGCCAATGGCCTGGGCGTGGGGGCCGACAACCCCTTCCGGTACCTCACCGTCCCGCCGCCCAAGCCACCGACGCCGAAGGCCGAGCAGACGGAGGTTGGCGATTCCTCCTGGTGGAGTTGGTGGCCGTGGTAGGGCGAGTTGCAAGCATCCTGCTGGCCTTGGTTGCAGCCCCCGTATCCGGTACGGGACAGGCTCTGGCGTCGGTGGCCGCCGAGGCGTCGGAGGACAAGAGGCAGTTGATGCTGGGCGCCATCGACAAGGTGCTAGAGGGGATGGCCTACGCCGGAGCGGGCCTGTGCCTCTTCGCCATCGTCTGGGCCGGGTTCGTGCTGATGGCCGAGGGCGCCGAGGGGGAAGGACGCCGGGGACGGGCGAGGAACGCCGCGGTCATGGCCGTCGTCGGCCTGGTGGTGGTGCTGCTGGCCAAGGCCATCGCGGCGCTTATCAGCAGCGATATTGCCCCCATCCTGCCCGGCTCGTAGGCAATCACTATCCGATAGGAGGAAACAGGAAATGAAAGCGACGTTGCCGAATATCAAGGTAATCATCAAACGGGCACCCAGGGAAGAAACAGGGGAGGTTGTCCCGGAACCGCCCAAGCCTCCACCGGACCTGAACCTGTTCTTCATGCTGTCCCACCTGGAGGAGGACGGCCCGGTAAGGCTGGACGGGGTGAAGCTGGCGGTCTCGGAGGTCATGGGCCTGGAACTGGACGAGCCCAGGCTGGGGGCCTTCGCCGGTTCGCTCAATGCTCTGGACTTCCCAGTGCAACTGCTGGTGCGCCAGCACCCGCCGGTGCTGCAAGGGTTGAGAAACACCCTCGAATCGGCCCAGCCCCAGGACCTGCCGCAACAGACCCGCGACGCCGCCGACTCCCTGGGACGGCTGCTGACGAAGCTTGAAACCCGCGACGGAATCCTGGACCGGCGTTTCTACGCCGTCTGCGAGCACAGCCGCAGGGACGAACTGCACGGGCTGCTGGCCCGGGGCGGCCTGGGCGTCTTTCCCCTGGCGGGGGAGCCGTTGCGCCTGTTCTGGCTCTCCGCCGCCCTGGGCGGTTCGCCGGTGGAACGGGATGAACACCTGGAAATGGAAGTCGAGGTCAACCGCCGGGACATCCGCGTCGGCGATACCTTGACCCGCTCCCTGCACCTGGGCAAGTGGCCGCGCAGCCTGGTCCCCGGTTTCCTGCAAGGGCTGATGGCCACCGGCGCGCCCATGGACCTGTCCATTCACTTGGGCGCGATACCGGCGGAGCAGGCAGCCCGCACCCTGGAGTGGCAGAAGGTCCGCTTCGAGTCGGCCCAGAGTCTTTCCTTCAAGCGGGGCCGCTCCCTGTCCCCCGAGGCGGAAATCGCGTTGGAGGACGTGTCGCGGCTCAGGGACGAGGTGCAGCGGGGAAGGGAAAGGCTGTTCCACGCCTCCCTTTCCGTTACGCTGCACGCCAACAATGCCGACACCCTGAAGGACCTGACCCAAAAGGCCCGGGCCCACTTTGCGGCCACCCTGGGCAAGCTGGACAACCTGGCCTTCAGGCAGCGGGAGGGACTGCTTTCGACGCTGCCTCTGGCCCTGAACGCCGTGGCCGTGTGGCGAACGCTGGATACGTCGTCGTTGGCTAGGCTGTTCCCCTTTTCCCCGCCGGACCTGGACACCAGGAGCGGCACCCTCTACGGCATCGACCTGCGGGCCTGCGCACCCATCGTCTACGACCCCTTCGACGGCACCCACCTCAACGCCAACACCGCCGTCCTGGCAAGGTCGGGTTCGGGCAAGTCCTTTGCCACCAAGCTGGGAGTGCTGCGGGGGCTGTGCCGGGGAGTGCGCGCCTACGTGATCGACCCGGAGGGCGAGTACGCCGACATGGCGCGGGCGGCGGGCGGACGGGTCCTGTCCCCCGGCGTCCCCGGCCAGGGCATGAACCCCTTCGTCATCGACCGGGGCGACTCCGAGGAACTCTTACAGCGCATCGGCAGCCTGAGAAGGCTGATCGAGGTGATGGTGGGGGAGAAGCTCAGCGCCGAGCGCCGTTCCTCCCTGGACCACGCCCTGGCCTCCTACTACGCCGAGAGGCGCGAGCGCACCGGTTTCCGCGATTTCTACGCCTACCTGCAAGGGGAGACGCCGGAGATCGCCTACCTGCTGCGGCCCTTCGCCACCGGCAGCCTCCGGGACCTACTCTCCGACGAGGGCGACGACCTGCTGGCCCGCGAAGCCCTGGTGACGGTGTTCGATTTGCACCTGCTGGAACCCGAGCTGCGTCCCGCCGCCGCGATGGTCTGCACCGAGACGGTGTGGGCCGCCGCCGCCCAGGACCCCCGGCCCCGCCTGCTGGTGGTGGACGAGGTGTGGAGCATCATGCAGCACCCCGAGGGCGCGGCCTTCATGGTCAGCATGGC
>VXOI01000263.1 GCA_009840175.1 Chloroflexota bacterium
GACGACGTGACCTCCCTGGACGTGCACCAGTGCTACGTGCGGGCCACCGTGGGGATCCAGCGGATGGACGCCTTCTCCATGCGGGTGCTGCCGCCGGAACCGGGAGAACCGGCGGTGGCGGAGCGCATCCGGGAGCTGGCCCTGGGCTACATCACCCCCGAGACGGAGATCGGCCCCGAGGACGACGAGATGCGGAAGCTGGTGGAGAAGTACCGGCAGGAGCTGGCGGAGCTCCGGCAGGGGCCGGGCCAGCGGAAGCAGAGCCAGGCCACCCCGCCGGCCCAGCCCAAGCCCAACAACCGGCGCAACCAGCGCAGCCGACGGCAGGGGCAGCAGAACGCGCCCGGACCGGAACACGAGGCGGAACCGGACGATGGCAATGAGTTGGTCAACGGGGAACAGGACGGAGTGGAACCGGGCGACGGCTGGGACCAAGATGGCGAGACGCAGGACGGCGAAGGGGAGGCGGAGGAATGACGCGGCTGCTGAGTAAAGGCCAGGCGGACCTACTCCGTCTCTTGGCCCAAATACCCCTCCTGGACCGGCTGGAAATGGCCGCCCTGGCCGGCCGGTCCCGGGGCGGCGTCTACGAGTCGGCGGCCCGGTTGGAGGACGCCGGACTGATCGACTCGGTGCCCCACGGAACCCCGTTGCTGGCCCCCACCCGCCGCTACTACCTCACCGAACCGGGCGTGAAGGCGCTGGCCGTGGCGGAGGTCCGGCCCTTGGGCCGCCTGCTCCGCGAGTATCCCCTCTCCCTGCGCTTCCGCCGCACGCTGCTGGAACGGCTGGACGCCGCCGCCGTCATCTATCGCCTGGCCTCCGCCCTGGCCGGCCTGGACCATCCCCTGGACTTCCGCTGGCGCCGGGCCCTGCCCCAGGACGCCGACGTGTGCTTGCCCGACTGGCGCGTATTGGCGATGGTGAGGCAGGGGGGCACCGCCGAACGCGCCGGTTTCGCCAAGCGCCTCTGGCGGCTGGCCCAGGGCCCCCGGCCGAGCGCCGTCCTGGTGATGGTCCCCGACGAGGTGCGCCTGCGCCAGGCCGTCGTCCTGCTGCGGGACGCCCGTACTCCGACGGCCCCGGTCCCGGCCTTTTTCGCGTTGGAGCGGCACGTTGCGGCGGCCGGAGCTGGCGACGCCATCTGGCGGCCCTCTGCGGGTGCGGCCCTCTCCCTGGCGGAGGTCGTGGGCCGAGCCAACCCCGGCGGGATGACGGCGGCGGAGCCGCTCCTGGTGCGGGTGTCCATACCAAAGGACATCGACCTGAGCGGAGGGAGCGACGAAATCCCCGACCACCTGCTGCCCGTGCTGCTGCGCCCCGCCGAGAAGCGCGCCCTGGACCTGCTGGCCGACTGGCCCTGGCTCACCCGAAACGACCTGGCCGGGCTCCTGGACGTGAGCCTCCCGAGGGTCTCCCAGTTCACCGTCGCCCTGGAACGCCTGGGACTGGCAACCGGCTTTCAACTTGACGCCCGCCGCCTGGCCCTCACCGACAGGGGGCTGAAGCTGCTGGCCCGAAGGGACCGCGTTTCCACCGGCGAGGCGAGGCAGCGGTGGAGCGTCAGCAGGGAAAATGACGGAGGAATCGTGTCCGGCCGGCGCAGCCGCCAGCTGTTGCGGGACCTGGAGCACACCGCCGCCGTCCACCGCTTCGTCGCCGCCCTGAACCGCCAGGCGAAAGGCCTCGGCTGGGACGTGGAGCAGCTGGACCCGCCCCACCGGGCCTCCCGCTACTTCCGACACTACGGAGGTCCCCGCGCCCTGCACCCCGACGCCTTCGGAACGCTGCGCCGGGACGACCTGCTGCGTCCCTTCTTCCTGGAGTACGAGCGGCGCGCCGTGCGCCCCGCCACCATGGCCCAGCGCCTGGCCCCCTACCTGCGCTACTACTCCTCCCACCGCCCCACCGACGACCACGGCCACCGGCCCCTGGTCCTAGTGGTCTTCGACGATCCCGTCGCGCCGACCCACTTCCTGGAGGTGGCCCGCAGGGAGATGCTGCGCGTTCGCGTGCCGCTGCCCCTGCTGGTCTCGCACCGGGAACTGCTGGAACGGGAGGGACCGTTGGGACCGGCCTGGCTGGAGCCGGGCGGCAACTTCAAGCCGGTTGAACCGCTGCACCACTACCAGTGAAACAACACGATAAAGGAGAATGTTGCCATGAGAATCTACTACGTGGGCGAGTCCCGCAGCCGGAACCTCTCCGTCGCAACCGCCCTGGGGGTGGACGGGGAGCACTGGAACGCCGTGTCCGAGAACGTCCTGGACTGGCGCTGGGTCATGGAGGACGAATTCAACGTCCCCACGGGCCGGACACTGCGCGGCGTGGACCTACTGTCCCCCAAAGGAAGCCTCCCCCGGGGTCTCCGCCGCCGCATCACCACCCTGGAGGAGGGACTGGAAATCATGATGAACGGCCTGCGGGTCCTGGAGAGCGCCGGATGGAGACAGGGGGGCATCGGCGTGGTCAACGTCTGCCGGCGCAACTCCCCCTTCCGCCAACACCGCCGCCGCGACCGCGCCGCCGCCCGGGATCGGCTCCTGGAGTTGGTCAACGCCTCGGTGGCGGCGGACGGCCGCTACGCCTTCTTCATCGAGGACGAGGCGGAGCGGGACGGCCTGCCCGAGCTGGCTGCCGGGCCCGTTCACCGCGACCCCATCCTCGCCGCCTGCCCATACGCGGGGGACGGCGACTCCGGCAGGGACGCGGCCCGGGACACCGCCGTCTACGCCGCGCCGTACCGGGTCGCCGGGGACGACGAGCTGCTGCAGATGGCCGGTCTGGTCTCCTACGCCCTGCTCCAGCAGGAGGACCCAACCGCCATGTCCGAGGCCCTGAACTTCCACCTGGCCTTCGGCATCCTGAAGGACGTCCTCGACCGCCGCGCCTGCCCCCGGGACCCCCAGGGCGTGGACCGGCTGTAACGGGAGCAAGAAACGGCGAAAGACAAAAAGGGGGCCGGACGGAATCATCCGTCCGGCCCCGCTGTTACCTTGAAGCACGTCGCGCCCGGGTCAGTCCTGGCCTGTTGCGCTCACTACGCAACCCCTGCTTTCGGCATCCAGGTCGGCGTCGGCCACCGGCTCTCCCGCCTCGGGCAGAATGTGGTGGAGCAGCCCCAACCGGGCGGCCAGGGCGAACAGCGACACCAGGTGGCCGGAGCCAATCTTGGAACCGGCCTTCCAGCGCCGCACCGTGCGGGAGTTGACCCTCAGCTCCCTTGCCAGGCCGCCCCAGGTGAACCCGGCGGCACGGCGGAAGCGGTCCAGCCGGACGGGGAAGTCCTCGGGGAAAACCTCCGGCAGGGTGTGGTAGACGTACTGCTGGCGGCGTCCCATCCCCTAACCCCCTTGGCCGTCAGTGTCGCGGTTGGCGTTCCCGCCGGACTCCCGCCGCCGGCCAGGCCCTGCCGGAAGCCGCAGTTCCGGCCGCCGGCAGTCGTTCACGTCCATCCGGGAGGCCAGGCTTCGCCAGGTCAGGCCGGACTCCTTCCGCAAACGCTCCAGGGGCAACGGGGAAAGGGCGCCGTCAATCGGTTGTCCTCCTTCCGTGGTCATGTTTCCACCTCCCTATTTCCAAGTATTACGACCACGTCCTCGTCCAGGAGCAGGGCCAGGCCGCCGGGCACCCGCAGGGAGATGCGCGCCAGGGCCAGCATGGCGCCGGCTCCAGGCTCGCCGCCCCGCTTGCGCCAGCGCCACAGCTGCCGGCTGTCCACCCCCATGGCCGTGGCCAGCCCCTCCCAGGGGAGGCCGGTCAGCCGTTTGATGACCTCCAGCTTCTCCCGGAAGTCCTCCGGCACCAGGGCCACCCCCGGGGGAATGTCAATCGGCGTCCCCGACTTGGGGCGGGAGCTAGACATCGACCCGCTCCTGGACGAAGAGAACGTCGAAGTCGGTCACGCCCAGCACATCCATCAGCCGCTGGCGGGTCTCCGCCGAGGGAAAGCGTTCCCCGTTGACCAGTTGGGACATGAATCCCGAGGAGCGTCCGATGCGCCGGGCCAGTTCGTTCTGGGTCAGGTTGAGCCGGTTCAGCAGTTCCCAGACCGCCTCGGCCTTGAGCCTGACCCGGTAGATAATCCGCTTGCGTTTCATTGACTTGCCTCCTTCTGGGCCGCGTTCCCGCCGGCGCGCACGGTCTCGGCGGCACGGCCTTGGCCGCCACCGCCGCTGTCGCCGCTGGGAGCGGGGTACAGATCGGGGTGTTCCAGGTAGTGTCGTGCGATGATGCGGGCCAGGAGGCGCAGGCCCTGGATGCGCCCGTCCTCCTGTTCCCCGGTGAGACTGCGTTTCTTGCTCAATGGCCTCCCCTGGCGTTACCCGGACCGACCCCTGGGGGTTGGCCGGGCAAGCGGCGGTGTTGTATACTCGGCAGGACGGAGTAGATTATTCGTTCTGTTTGATAGAGTGTAGCAACACAGTCTCGTCACCGGCAATAGCAAACCCGCAAGTGTTGCCTTTTGTTGACCAAGTGCTCGCTTTGATGTAACAATAATCCGACAGGAATGTGACAAGAATTCCACCACACGCCGCCGACAGTGGGCGGGAGGAGACCATCATGGGCGACGTTGACCAACAGCAGACCGGCCAGCCGGAAGGGGTCGAGGAGACGGAGACGGCGGGCGCCGAGGACTTCGGCTCCCTGCTGAAACGGCTGAGGGGCCGGGTCAGCCTGAGAGAGGTCACCAGGCGCACCGGCGTCTCCAGCTCCTACCTGTCCCAGATCGAGCGGGGGGATCGGGTCCCCGGCGCCAACCTGCTGCGCAAGCTGGCCGGCCTCTACCGGGTCGACCCCGAGGACCTGATCCGTCGGGCCGGCCACGGTTCCCAGCCCGACCCCTTCAGCGACCAGGCCATGGACGTGGAGCGGGCCTACCGCTT
>VXOI01000258.1 GCA_009840175.1 Chloroflexota bacterium
TACCAGGACATACCGGAGAGGGCCTCCACCGCCAGCCTTACGCGTCGCCAATTCGGGACACGTTGCGTTCCGTTGTCGAGAACCTGCACCATCTGATCAGGCGGGTGCGCGCGATTGAAAAGGCCATCGTTTACGGCTTGCACTTGTTGAGCCAGCGACATTTTGATCCCCTCGTTCTAGGGTTTCGCGTAAACTCTGCTAATAGACGACGTGATTTAGCGGTGCGGATTATACCTGCTCTCCAGGCCGCTGAAACAGGGGGAGGCGGGCACGAGAGTGAGTCATTGTTACCTAGAGCCGTAGTACTGGGCGGGAGAGTTGCCTGGCAGCAAAGAAGCTAATGTACCCTTGAAATCGGATTCAATTCAGGAGAGGTCTACACCGCTATGGTTAGCGAAACTGCTCTGACATTCACAGCGCAGTAAGGCCGGTAGTACCGGATTCCCGCCGTGGTGCGCTACCTTGTAGAAAACGGGGCGACGTGATGTCGAAGCTCCCTCAACCGCAACCTTTCCTAGCAGGAGGCACAGCGCGTTGACTTCATACATATTGGACTTCGATTACTTGACGCAACTGGTAGCAATCCGAGGGTTACTGGGTCGCAACCAGCAAGCCGACGCTACGCTTTCGAAAGAGATCTCAGACTCTGCGGAATGGGCTCGACAAACCACTGGAAGAGCCAACGACTTTGCAGTAGATCAGATGGTTGACCTCCTGCACATATCCATTTATCAAGCAGTGGCACACAGCATGGCGGCAGTGGGGATGCTCGCTCCCTTCATGGAGGGGGTTTTCAAGGACGCTTTTAAGAGGATTGGCGAAGAGCTACCTCGCAGAGACACGGCAAAGAACATACTTGCAATAGCTGAAAGAAGAGGGTTGACGCCCTGCTACCTGCCAGATGACCTGGCTACTACAATCGAAGCCTTGTTCAGGTATAGGAACGACTCGCTCCATTGGGGTTTTGAGTGGCCCAAATACGTATGCCAACAATTCCAAGACGCGACCGCCCAATGGCCGGACGGGTGGTTTGAAGTGGCGCGAATAGATGCGGAACCTTGGATGTTCTCCATGTCGGCGACCTTCATAGACCACTGCTTTGAGGTGGCAAAGGAGACCGTGGGAGGCTTGCAGGATTTCCTCGTAGATGTGGCACGCAGAGAAAATGGGTTAAAACCGCTGGGCAGGCAAAAGGAACGAATGTCGTGGCTCTGGGACGGTTAGCGAGAATCGCCGTGTCCAACGTTCAAGCCTGGTGTCAGCATCGTCCAAGACCTCTCTCGATGAGGGTCTTCGCTCACAAGATTCCTCGTCCGAGCACCTTTTTGCGCAATTGCCGATTCTGTACACAAAGGCACGAGGAGCGAACCATTCGTGGTCGTCATCGCCGGTGAAAAACTGAGCGAAAACGCCGGGATGGAATTGACCCACCTGAATGAAAGGGCATCATTCATGAAGTCTTCGTGGCGGCGCTCACACTTTGTTGAAGGTGGGACAAGTGAAAGAGATCTACGAGATGAAACGGGCGGGCCGGTCCATCCGGGGGATTGCCGATGACCTGGGCGTCGCCAGCATTGGCTTCCCTCAGTTACATCGACGGGCGTTCCGGCCATCGGTGTGCGCTCAACTTTTCAGCGGGGATACCTGACCATGTGCATCAGGTCATCAATGTGACTCAACATGGTCGCCTCGACCCCGTTCAGCGAAATGTTCCCGCCCCATTCATGGCCCTTCTTGCTGGCCCTCATGTGCGCTGCGGTAATGAGCTTGCCCTTCCACCACATCAGGAAGGCCATGAATGTTTCTCTCTTGAGGGTGCGAGGCCTTCCGACCGGAGTAACATGGGGCACTGACTTACCACCGTGCTCCAGTCTGCCGATGCCCCGTATTTCCGGGTCGCCGTGCGTCCACGAAGTTGAACCCGTCTCTTGCTCGCCGTAGAGATACTGCTGAGCGCCGCTGGGATAGAACTTTATCCCGACAAAAGGGGCCTCAGCCTGGTCCCAGAACCACTCCAATCGCTCCATCTCCTTGCGCAGGGATTGTCCGCACGGTGGCAGTACCAGGGGCCGAACCGGGACGGGTTCCTCGAGCACGGACAAAGGGTTCTTCTGTCTGGCACCCAGTTCATAGACCGTAATCCCAAGACGTTCCATTGCCCTGAGCTTCTGGTTGCTGGGTGGCGAAGTATCTACCACCTCGATTATGCAGGACGGCTGTGCGGCATCAGCCGATGAATAGACCGCGATGTCCGGTATGTATCCCGCAAAAGGCTTCTCTTGGGTCGCGTACCCGCCCTGGCAGCCCTGCAGTATGTCCACGACCATCACCCCGCCCTCGCAGTCCCCGTGCGGCGGCTCATTGAAAATCACAAAGGAATAGGGCGGCCTGGAGTCCAGCCGTTCCATCACTCTCTCAAAAGCCTGTTTCAGTTCAGCAGGCATCGAGTCATCGAGGGACACTTCTCTAAACTCGGACGGCAGAAATGTAGCGTATTGGCGTGGCGACTTGGGCCGCAAAGCCACGACCAGCTTGTGAGCCATCAGTGCCTTTACACTGAAGTGCGGCAAACCCTCGGGATGCGCCGGAGTGCCCATGTTGTTGGTCATAGTGCTCGCTCCGTAGCCATATTGTCACTGGCTACGCCTCGTCCTTGATGACCACATTCAGGGCCGACATAAAGGGAAACTGCGTAGGGGTACCGGCTTTGGAGTTCTGGTCCCGCTTGGCGCTTCCTGCACCCGTTCTCCGTCCCTCCCACGCCCTCTCCCCCGGCGCGTGGTCTGGCGACAGTCGGCACTTTTGCGCCAGCGAGTTAGCCTGTCTGAGATCGTGAACCGGCTGGTGACTGGTTTGGCAAAGGAAGGGGTGCGCGGTACGCCTGCTTCACTCTACTTCGGATACATCGGCCTGGGAGAGGTCCGGAGACCAACCAGTGACCTCCCCGGCACCAGCGTCCACCCGCAGGTTGAAGGGCAACGAAGCCTTGTACCCCCTTTCACCCACAACCGGCAGGTCCAGCTCCACCGAGGTCGAGACCGTCGCCAGCACCGCGTAGCTGCCTTCGCCCGTCTTTACGGGGTCGGAGAACTCCCACGTGAGCAACTTGACTACCTGCTCGGCTATCAAGTCGTCCAGCAGGGACGCGCCTGGTATCCCGCTGGCTATGAAGGCGACGATCTCGGAAACCACCACTTGAGTGTTCTCATCGGCCCAACTACGCGCCGTCTCCAGCGCCTGGGCTTTCTCCTCTGCTTCGCCGCCCCCGCAGGCAAGGATGCAGGTAAGAGACACAAGGGCAACGATTGTCGCCGCCCGCATAATGGACGTTCTGCCCGACACGCTCATTCTCGGATGACCTCACTTTTCGCTGACTTCCGGCAGCATTACCGCTACGGGAGCATGGAGCTGCCGACCGGCGAACTACTCCGATGTGCTACCGCCCCTCTCCGCAGACCACCATGTGGGAACCGCCAGAATTGGTATGCACCGCGTGGGACATACCTGCGTGGCCGAAAACCAGCTTGTAGCCCGGGGTGATGACCTGAGCATAGAGCATACCCTCCTGCGGGCATCCCAGGCTGGCGTCGGACCACTGCACACCCTCGGAAATATCAAGCCTCAAGTCCGCCTCGTCCACTTCCAGTTCACCGGCCAGAAACTTCCGCGCCGCGGTCTCGATCTCAGCGGGGACGGTCTCATTGGCCGGTGGCGTCCCCGTAGGCACGACGGGCACTTGGCTGGGCGGCCCTCCCATTTCCAACCCGCATCCTGCGGCGGCGGCAAGCAGAGCCATGAACCCGCTCTCATCCTCGGCTTCCAGCGCGGCAGCCATCCCTTCCGGTCCTCCCATCTCCGCCAGGAGGCACTGCATACCCTCGCGGTCGCTTGGTCCCATGTCCATAGCAGGGGCGGCGGCGTTCCACTCCTCTTGGTTCAGACAGGCCAAGGTCAGGAAGAGCGCGGCCATACTGCCTGCCATTGCCGTTTGCGGGTCTCTGTGCAAGCCCGCGAGCATGACCGAGCGGAGGTCGATCTCGCTGAAGCCAGCGCGAACGCACGCCGAAGTCTCGGTGCTGAGAGCACCCATTTCTTGGACTAAACCGGTAAGGAACATCCTGGTGAGAGTTTCGTCCTGGAGGCAGTTGATTAGCTGGACCTGCTCCTCGGTCGTGGCCGCGCCTGGGTCGTTAAAGATGGTCAGCAGTCTGGTAACGTCCGCGACCCCTGCCAGGCACTCCAGTTCTTGGTTCGACAGTTCAGCGGCGACTGCTTCGGGGTCGTCCAACACCAGGGGAGTGAGCCTGCCGGCCGATGATTGGCCTTGGGACGGTGCCGTGGTCGCGGCAGGTCCCGGTGCAGCGGTTGGAGTTTCAGCCGGCCGCGGGGATGGTACAGCGGTTGGCGTCTCCGTCGGTTGCGGGGTTGGAGTCGCAGTCGGTTCAAGCTGGCTTGTTGCCGTCGGCGTCGCCTGCGGTTGTGGAGCGGCCGTGGGGCCGACAACGGGCGTGGGCGCTGGGTCTGAACAGGCGACCAGGATTAGCAGGATCAAGAGAGCCGCAGTTAGAAGTGTTTTTGCCATGCCGGGGAGCGTCTCCTTAAGTCAAGTCCGGCTCGGCATTGTACACCATCGGTACGCTGTCCCTCTGGGGCTGCTCCCATGTGAGCCGCTGGGCGCTTCCGTTTACCGTGGTGCCGGGCTTTCCGTTGTGGAGACGAGGGTGACGCCGTTGGCGCTCAGCCTGTCCCGGCACAGGACGGTTTCTTCGAGGGACCATGAGA
>VXOI01000253.1 GCA_009840175.1 Chloroflexota bacterium
GGACCATCAGCTTGCGGTAGCCGTAGGGCACGCGGCTGGCGACCCAGAAGCCCCGGGACGCTGCTTCCCGCATCCCTCGCCGAACTTCTTCCGCAAGATTTTCTGAGTAAAACTCGTCCACGGACTCGATGATAGCTTCCATGAGCTTGCCGGTGGGGGAATCGTCGGCGTGCTCGGTGATGGAGACCACGCGGACTCCCTTACGCCGGAGCATGGACTTGAAGGCGACGGCGTGCTCCCGCTTGCGGGTGAATCTCGAAAACTTCCAGACGAGAATCTCGCTGAAAGGCGATTCCGGCTTGTTGGCCTCGTCCAGCATCTTGCGGAACTGGGGCCGGTCGGCGATACGCCCGCTCTCGGCCTCGTCCACGTACTCCCGGGCAATGGAGTAGCCGTTGCGCTCGGCGTAGTCCCTGAGCGCCCGCAGTTGGGCGGCCACGGAGAGGTCCACATCCTGGCGGTCGCTGGAGACCCGGGCGTAGAGGGCTGCCGGTATCAGGTCAATTCCATTGCTCATTGATTTCACCTCGGTCATTCTCTCCGGGGTCCGGTTGGCGGGAGCGCAGACGTTCCAGGCGTTGCTTACGGCGCAGTTCCCTATCTTCCATGTACAGGCGGAGAGCCTCACGCACCAGCTCGCTCATGTCTCGTCCCTCCTCTTCCTTCACCCGCTGCACCTCCTCGAACATTTCCGGATGCAGCGAGAAGGTTATGGTGCGGGAAATTCGGCGCGGTGGCATAGCATCTCTTTCTTGACGGTATATGTACTGTATTGTCTTACTATTATCGTTCGTTCCCGGGCCACTGTCAATGGCGCCCGGCCCATCGGCGCAGCATCCCACACCAGGCCTGTATCCACAATCCCTGCGTGAGCAACCGGGCGTTTCCCCCCTCTCCGGCTGGGGTGTTGTTAGCTATGCGCCAAGCGGCAAAGTCCGTGTAACAGTGGCAAGCTAGCAAAAACCCATCAGGGGTTTGTTATCAGTACTCCAACGTCGAAACGGGCGGGATCTTCCCGCCCGTTTCTTACCAACAGCAGAAGGGCCACACACCGGCGAAGGACAGGTACAGGAGAAACAGTAGGTACATCGCCACCGGGACGGCCATCAGTGTTTTCCCTACCAGCTTCCACCGCTCGGTTCGACTGTACAGGGTGAATCCCACCGCGAAGGGAATCAGCAAGACCAGGAACAGCCCGACCAGGATGAGCAGCATGGGTTACTTCTTGGCCTTGTATCTGTGGGTCCCGTCCTCGTACTGCCACTTTTCTATGGTGGGGTAGTGGCTCTGGGTGCAACCCACCCTGATGACGCAGAACTCGAAGTGGCCCTGTACGTAGTCGTGGTGGCTGGTCTCGCCGTCGCCGCCGCTTTCGGAGCTGTTCTTGTTGCCCCGGTAGTGCCAGCCCAGGTAGGTCTTGGGCCTGCCCTCGACGGTCCAGGTAGGGTCTCCGACGATGTGGGTCCCGTCGTAGCACCACTCGGTGTCGGATATGAAAGTCCATTGGGTGATCCGGGCCCAGTTCTTGTGCTTCAGCGTTACCGTCTGCCCTTTGCAGGACAGGTTGCTGTCGGCGGCGGTGTCGCTATCCACGTCGTCCGGAGGGTCTATGTCCACCACCGACACCACTGTCTCGACGGAGACAATGGTAACGTATCTGATGGCTGCCGCCTCTTCCTCGTCGGTGAGTGTCTCGCCGGCGACGTACCGGATCGCAAGGGCTTCCTGAACCTCCGGGTCGTTCAGGTCCTCGGCTTCCGAGGGAGGAGGGTCCGAGGCCATGACCGTTCCGGCGAACAGGAAAACCGCCAATAACAGGAATACCATTGAGATCGCTTTGAGCTTCAACATGCTGGACCTCCTTACCTCGTTCCTCTTTAGTTGAGGGGTCTGGCTGGATAATCCATGGTGTCATTGCAATTGTCAATATAGTGTATTCAATCACAATATTGTTTTTGCATTGGGAAGGTGGTTGGGTAGAAAAGGGGGCGATTTTGCCAATCTGATTCCTCCGTCGAGCTAGCGGAGGATGCTTGTGTCGTCTACGGAAGTTGCAATCCAGGGAGTAGGGTAGTCGGTTTGGCATGGTATGGTTACCAACACGCCACGTTGGTGGGCTGCAGGCGATCAGCGACTGGCGCGAGCCCAAAAGCCTGGTGAATACGAGGGCAAGGTGAACGTTACGGAGACGATAATCGGGATCATGGGGGAACTCATGTTACTCCTGACAGTGGCTTTCCTGGTGGTAGCCGTTGCAACGATGGTGCTGGCGTTGGAGGAATATCCCAAAGAGTACCTCGCCATAGGAACGCCGTTCGTCGTGGCTGCGGGAGCGATGTACACCGCCAGGGGTTACCTTGAGCAGCGGCAGTGGAAAAGGCTGTCCATGACGACGCTGATAGTGGCGACTGCCCTGACGATATCAGCGGTTGGGACGAGCGATGCGACCGGCGCTACTGTTTGGCAAACGGCGTGGGGTTTCTTCTGGGTTTTGGCCTCTGCAATCTTTGTGTTGTTGTTCGTGTACGTTTTCAGGATAGCCTATCTCTTTAAGATGTACCTCCGGAAGCGGACAATCGTTGAGAGCGTCCAGGCGGGCAAATATTCGGAAGCGGTGAAGGTGGCCGAAGGCAGGCAATCGGGTGTTGGAGGCGCGGACTACGTCAAGCGCCCCGAGATGCTGAGTTACAGTGTCGCGCTCGCGCTGGCGTGTGCCTTGGAAAAGGTGGAGAGAGGGAAAGACGCGGAACGTGTCAGGTTGGTCAGCGAGTCTCGCAATCCGCTGCGTAGGTGAGTGGACTTCGCCATGGTTGCGCTTGAACCGTAGCAGCAAAATCGCCTTGGCCGACATTTAGGCCACTGGCACGGCCAAGATCATGCCCAATGGAGAACTCCGTCAGGAATCTGCTGTGTTCCCCGGTCGCGTCTCCCTGTCTATTAGAATACGTGCTTTGGCTCCAGCACCTTAGGGCTGCGCCACGCCTTTCCCAGTGGGCCGACACGTTCCAAGATCGCAGTGTGTGAAACCCACAGCGGCACGTCCACGCCGGCGCGGTCCATCTCCCGACGAGCCACGCCGTGAAAATTGGACTCCGCCAGTTCGTCGTCGAAGACGACCAGCACCAGGGGCCAATCGCCGTGGTCGTCGAGGGGCTGCTTGGACGAATAGTAACGCAGGTAGGGAGCCAGCCGGGTCGCCATGGTGCCGGGGCGCACGGCGCGCCGCTCCCATTCGAGGAAGAAGGGAAAGGTCTCGCCGCCCCGGCGCAGGATGCCGAAGGCGTCGGGGTGGATGGAGCGCAGCCTGCCCCGGTGCCGGAAGCGGCGGACCGCCCGGTGCGGCGGGTCGAACTGGACTACCCGGCAGCCTCGTTCACGGGCCTGCTCGGACATCCGGCCCAGGAACCGGTGCACCCCGTCGGTGTGCTCGATGGTGCGGGCCAGGGGGCGGCTGCGGGTCCCCGCGACCTCCCGCCAGTCCGCCGGGTATTCTCCGTTCGCTGACTCCACGCTCCACCGCCGCACCGCATCCGCCGCGGAGGTCCGGTCCCGGCGGGCGAGATAGGTCAATCCCCGGCGGGTGAGGGACAGGCGGGAGCGGCCCGCCAGCCGGAACTTGGCCGCCAATCCCAGCCTTTCCAAGCGTGTGATGACCTGGGACAAGCCGGAGGGAGAAAAGCCGGTCAGCGATCTCAGGTCGCCGGCGGTGATCAGGGGCCACCCGGCCAAGCGGTCCAACACCCCCTTGTGCGATGCCTTGAGAACCACGGGGAGCAGGTGGCCTTGGGTGTTCTCCGGCTCCGGCGGGATGGAGAGGTCCCGGGGCGGCGACCTCCTGGAAAGCGGCGGTTCCACAGGCAGGCTGCCGCCGGGACGCAGGCGCTCCAGCACCTCCTCCAGGGAGAGGACGGCTGGTCCGCTGGTGAGATGCCACACCGGGTCGCCGGAAAGAGCGTTGGCGGCGTCCTGCTCCACGGCCAAGAACGCCGGGCCGGGGTAGCGGGCCAGGAGTCGCCGGTCCTGGCGCAATCGCGCCCCGTCGGGCATCAGAGCCAGCAGGGCGCGGGGCACATCTTCTCTGGGGTCCAGCAGCCGACGGAACCGCTCGGAAAAGGCGGTCCGCTCGGCGGCGGCGCCCTGCCGGATTACGCCCACCGTGCGGCCGCCGTCCAGCACCATGGCGGCGTCTAGGGCTGCGGCGCGGTACCAGCGGAACCGGAAATCTCCTTCCGCCGCCGCCAGGCCCGAGGCCAGGCGATAGATCACGGCCGCCGCGTCCAGCCGCTCCAGCAGCAGGCGCTGCCAGTGGGCCGACACCGGAAGTCGGCGCAGCAGGCGGTCCACCGGGGTTTCGTCCGTCCGGGCCAGGAGGCCCGCTCCGCAGGCGGTGACGTACCAGCGGCGGGTGCTGGCGGTGAGGGGACCGGCGTGCTGAACGAAATCAGCCAGTCCCCCCTCCCGCAGGCGTATCAGGGCGTTATGGGCGGTGCGCTCGGTCAGGCCGGAGGCGGCGGCCAGTTCCAGCCGGTCCAGGAAGGGCATGGCCGCCAGCGCCCGCAGCGCCGTGTCATCCGTGGCGAGGATGTTCATTCACCCTCGACTTGGGGCGGGTTGGGGTCTGGGTCTGGCTCCTTCCTCTGCCCCCGGCCCCGGCCTTTCTTGCCTTTGCCGCCCTTTCCGCCGGTGCCTTTCCCCGTTACCCTCCCCGGGCCGGCGTGGTGGGTTGACTCTACGGATTACGCCTCCTAGTCGGCCGTGGTGGCCCGCTC
>VXOI01000264.1 GCA_009840175.1 Chloroflexota bacterium
CGGCCCAAGTTTCGGAAGATAGCAGAAACTCCGGGTTGGGTCTCACAAGGCATCCTGATGATTATGTTAAGGATGTGCCATCGGACTTGACAAGGGGCAAGTGTCACCGGCAGGGCCTTTCCAAAGTTCCTTCTTGTCGTCCTGAGCGAAGTGAAGGGTCTCTGTCCCAAGTATAGGATTCTTCGCTGCGCTCAGAATGACCGACGTCGCGACATCGACTTTGGAAAGGCCTTGGTCACCGGGTCATCCAAATGCGATTGCCCTGGGTGGAAGCTGAGGGCAGGTGTTGTTGAACAGGTCAGGGAGAGTAGAATGGCGAGGTGCTGGAACTACTGAAGACACATTTCGGGTATGACGCCTTTCTGCCGATGCAGGAGGAAGTCATCGGGGCGGTGATGGCGGGGCAGGACTGCTTCGTGCTGATGCCCACAGGGGGCGGGAAGTCGCTGTGCTACCAGTTGCCAGCGATGGCCCTGCCGGGGCTGACGCTGGTGGTGTCGCCGCTGATTGCGCTGATGAAGGACCAAGTGGACGCGCTGGAAGCCAACGGCCTGCCAGCGGCGTTCATCAACAGCACACAGACGCCAGATGAGCTGCGCCGGGTGGTGCGACGCATCCGGTCCGGGGAGATCAAGCTACTGTACGTGGCCCCCGAGCGAGTGATTGAGCCCATGTTTGCCGACTTTCTGCAAACATTGGATGTCAGTCTTGTCGCGATTGACGAAGCGCACTGCGTCTCCGAGTGGGGCCACGAATTCCGCCCGGCGTACCGCGAACTGGCGAACCTGCGCCGGGTGTGCCCGGCGTCCCCGGTCATTGCCCTGACGGCCACCGCCACTGAGCGGGTGCGGGCTGATATTCTCTCGCAGTTGGGATTGCGCCAGCCGGGAACGTACATATCCAGCTTCAACCGCCCCAACCTCACATACTCGGTGATTCCCAAGGAGAATGACCTGTCGGGCCTCCTTTCGGTGCTCGGGCGGCATCGCGGCGAGTCGGCCATCATTTACTGCGGATCGCGCAAGGCGACGGAAGATATGGCTCAGGCGCTGTCGGAGCGCGGGTTCGTAGCGGAGGCGTACCACGCCGGGCTGGAGGCAGAGGACAGGCGGAAGATACAAGACCGCTTCATACGAGACCAGACGCCCATTGTGGCGGCGACCATCGCCTTTGGCATGGGAATCAACAAGCCGGACGTAAGGCTGGTGGTGCATCACGACCTTCCGAAGAGCATAGAGAGCTACTACCAGGAAACGGGGCGGGCCGGGCGCGACGGTCTGCCCAGCGAGTGCGTGCTGTACTTCTCATACGGCGGCAAGTCTCGGCAGGAGTTCTTCATCAACCAGATCGAAGATGATGCGGAACGGGAGCGCGCCCGGGAACGCCTGGACCAGGTTATTTCGCTATGCAGCCTTTCGTCCTGCCGTCGTAAGTTTGTGCTGGAATACCTGGGAGAGGCGTGGGCGGATCAGGACTGCGCCGGGTGCGACAACTGCTTACAACCGCGCGAGAAATATGACGCCACGGAGATTGTGCAGAAGGTACTTTCGGCGGTCATTCGCACGGGCGAGCGGTTCGGCGCGGCGCACGTTATAGGCGTACTGCGGGGCAGCAGGGGAGAGAGGATTCTGAAGCAGGGGCATGACCAGCTTTCGGTGTACGGAATCGCCGCCAGCCATTCGCAGAATGAGTTGCGAGACTTGGTGGAAGACCTGAAGCGGGAGGGATTTGTATCGGTGGGTGAGGGGGAGTATCCGACGCTGGCGGTTACTCCGCGAGGACGAGAGTTCCTGAAGAATCGGGAAACCTTGATGTTGTCTCGCCGCGTCGCAAGGGAAGAGCGGGCAGATACCAAGGGCAGACGGATACGGGGTGACGATGGAGCTTATGATGCCGGACTGTATAACGAACTGGCGGCGCTGCGGAGGGCAATCGCTGACCAGCGCGGGATACCGGCATTCATGATTTTCGGCAACCGTACGTTACAGGATATGGCGCGTAAAATGCCGAGAACACCGGCGGAGTTTTCGCGGGTCTCCGGTGTGGGCCGGGCCAAACTGGAGGACTTGGGAGAGCCGTTCCTCGACTGCATCAACTCCTACGCGAAAGAACATGGGATGCCAGAAACCGGCAGCGGAGATTCCCGCAAAAGCGGGAATGACAGGCGGGCTGCGGAACCGTCTGCCCGCGCCGATGGTCACTCTTACCACGAAACCGGGCGCATCATATCTGGCGGTGTGTCGCTAGAGGAAGCGGCTGCGACACGCGGCTTGTCACCACAAACGATATTGGGCCATATCGAACGACTAGTGGAGTCCGGCATACCCGTTGAGTGGGCGCACCTGTTGCCACATCTGCAGCGGCGGGCTGCCATTGAGACGGTGTTGGAGATACTGAGTGACAACCCGCTGCGTCCAGTGTTCGAGGAGCTGGGCGGTGAGTACAGCTATGACGAAATCCGGCTGGTGCGGTTGGCGAGGCGATATCCGCCTCAGCAGGGGTCCCGGTCGTCAGAAGAGGGCGAGAGACCAGACCCCCGGTCGATGATGGGTCGAAGGGGATAAGAAGAGACGGGATTCTTACCCCAACTTCGGTGTTCCCTCAGGGCGAAGGGGGCACGCCCTCACCCCAACCCTCTCCCATGGGGAGAGGGGGTTGGATGTCTACAAGCCCAATGCTACGGCGAGTTCGCGGCGGTGTTGCCTTGGGTCGCCCAGGAAGTGGTAGAGGGTTCGGGAGGCGGCGGTGTGAAGGGTCAGGCCGTACTCTGTCATGCTGCCGACGCCTGCGTGGACTTCGTGGGCGTAGTTGCAGGCCTCGTAGTAGCCCTCGCTGGCGACGGCCTTGGCCAGGCTGATGCTGCTAGCGGCGTCGCGGCCAGTGTCCAGCTTCCAGAGGGCCTCGTAGGTGGTCCAGCGGGCGGCGTCGAGGTGGTTGACGAGGTTGATTATCTGGTCCTGGACGCGCTGGAAGCGTCCGATGGGGGTGCCGAACTGGATGCGGGTGCGGCTGTATTCGACGGAGACCTCATAGACGGCCTGGGAACCGCCGACCTGGTAGGCAGAGACAACAGGGATGGCCCTGGCTACGGCGCTACGCCAGGAGGCCCAGCCCCCGGCGATGGTTCCGCCGAGGACGGCGGTGGATTCGACAGCGGCGTTGTCGAAGCGGACTTCGGCCAGGTTCCAGGCGAAGCCGGGCAGGTTGCGGGCACGAACGCCGGGGGCGTCGGCGGGGACTACGACGAGGCCAACATCCTCGCTGTCCTCGGAGCGGACGGCGCAGAGGTAGTGGGTGGCAGTCTCGCCGTCGAAGACGTATGCCTTGGATCCGCTGACGCGGAGGCCGTCGCCGTCGGCGTTGGCGACGGTACGGACGTCGCGCTCGTCCCAGCCGTAGTCGCGCTCGGTGATGGCAGGGACGAGGCGCATTTCGCCGCTGGCGATGCGGGGGAGCCAGTCGCGCTTCTGGGTCTCGGTGCCGCCCTCCAGGATGGTCAGCGCGGAAAGGACGGCGGAGGTCAGGTGCGGGCCGGGTACGGGGCCGCGGCCCAGCTCCTCGAACAGCACACCGGCGTCAGTGAAGGAGCCGCCTTCGCCGCCGTACTGTTGGGGGATAAGGATGCCCAGCCAGCCGGTGCCAGCCAACTGCCCCCAAGGTTCCAAGGGAGTGGTCTCGTCGGGGGAAGCGATTTGCAGTAGGGTCTCCTTTGGGTATTCCTGGGATACGAGGCGGCTGGCGGCAGCCTTCAGCATTTCCTGTTCGGGGGTGAGGGACAAGTCCATTTCAATCCTCTGGATGACTCAGTGATGGGGTCTACGGCGCGATGGCTGGCTATCCGAGGGCTCCGGCGCGCTCGCGGACTTCGCGTCCGATGCCGATGCGGCGGGCCATGATGACCTTTTGGATGTCGGTGGTACCGCCGGGGTGGATGGCGACGATGCCGGCGCGGGAGTGTGCTTCCATGTGGCCGTCGGCAGCGCCCAGTTCCGGGTCGTGGGTGAGCCCGGCAGGGCCGAGGATGTCGAGCATCGTCTGGGCCATGCGGAGGCCGGAGGTCTTGCGCATATAGGACGCCTGGGGGCCTTCGTAGGTGATGTGCGCGCCGCTGTGGCGCATCCAGTAGTTGCGCAGGTTGAGCAGGCGGACGACTTCGGCCTCGACGTAGACGTCTATGAGGCAGTCGCGAACATCGGGGTCGCTGGTCATGGGCTCGCCGCGGCGCTGGGTGGTGCGGCAGTGGTCAAAGAGGCGGTCAACGAGCCAGTTGCGCCCGATGCGTCCGCCGGTACCATGCTCCAGCTCAAGGTGAGTGGTGGCGACCTTCCAGCCTTCGTTTTCGCCGCCAACTAGGTTGAAGGCGGGAATCCGCACGTTGTCGAAATAGACAGTCTGCTTTACGCCGGAGCCTGCGCCGGACTCGCCGCCGGAAATCAGCAGGTCCATGGGCTGGATGGTGATGCCGGGAAGATGGGACGGAACCATGAACCAGCCCAGGTTTTCGTGGCGCTTGGCCTCCGGGTCGGTGACGGTGATGGTCCACATATAGTCGCAGCCGTGGTCGCTGCCGACGAAAATCTTCTGGCCGTTGAGGACGTAGTGGTCGCCGTCGCGG
>VXOI01000041.1 GCA_009840175.1 Chloroflexota bacterium
AGGCCCTGATCCGCAACTTCGTGCAGGGCATAGAGATCGTGGAGGACGAGGCGGTTCTGACGTATACTATCCCCATGCCGCAGGACGGGGTTACGTCGGAATCGGCCTCGGTTCTTGATTTTGTCCAGTCCGGCCCACCACGCTGTACCGAATTCATAACACCCCCGTTCAGGGCCACTTCCGCCGTGTCCGCGCCCCCTATGGGGCTATCCTGCGGGGTCGGTATAGTATAGATGATGGTCGCCATTCCGGGCGCCACCTCCACCTCCTTGACGAAAGACCGGACGAAGGCTTTGGTCTCGGTCAGTTCGCTGGTCCGGAGAAACCGGCTCATGTCGGCGGCGAAGGCGGCCACCATATCGGCGCTGTCCAGCAGTTCCCGCCTTTCAGCCAGCACCGCCCTGGCTTCGTGGGCGGCGTCCTCCAACTGCCGCTGCCTTTCCCGGTGCTCCTTGATGCGGTCCGAGGCATCGGCCATCTCGATGTCGGTGGTTTCCAGGAGTTGCCAGATGCGGGCCAGCCGCCGCTTCACGTCCTCAAGCTCGTGCTCGATGGCCTCCAGACGCTCCCGTTCCTCCTTGGCGACGCCGTCCATTTCCTCGTCCACCAGCTTGACCAGTTCCCGGATGTTGGACTCGGTGAGGATGTTGTCGCGGATGTTGGAGATGATGAGGTCCTCGAAGTTCCTGGCGTTGAGCCTGGGAGTCTCACAGGAACCGCTGCCCTGCTTGAGCAGTGAGTGGCAGACGTAGTAGGTGTACTTGCCGCCCTTGGCCTCGGCGGCGGTCATGGCCTTGCGGCAGGCTTGGCAGCGGGCCAGGCCGCTGAGCAGGTAGGGGCTGGCGGCGCGGCGGGGGTTGGCCTGTTTCGGGGCGCGGGAACCCAGCAGTTTCCTGACCTGCCGGAACTCCTCTCCGGTTACGATGGCGGGGAAGGCGTCCTCCACTCTTACCGGCTCCTGCCCGTCCCGGCTCTTCTGGCCCCAGACCAAAGTGCCGGTATAGCCTTCGTTGGAGAGCATGTTGTGGATGGTGGTCTTGATCCACCTCTTGCCGTTGGAGTTGGGGATGCCCTCATCGTTGAGGGTCTTGGTTACGTCGAGGACGCTCTTGCCGCTCAGCACCATCTCGAAGACGCGGCGGACCACGGCGTCGTGGGGCGGGTCGAGTTCCAGCCTGGGGCGCTTCTTGGCGCCGTCCTGGACGTGGACCTTGCGGTAGCCGTAGGGGGCGTTGGTGGAGACCCAGAAGCCCCGGGAAGCGGCCTCGCGCATCCCCCTAACGACCTCTTGAGCTAAATTTTCGCTGTAATATTCGTCCACGGACTCGATGATGCCCTCCAGCAGCCGGCCGGTGGCGTTGTCCTCGGCCTGCTCGGTGATGGAGACCACGCGGATGCCCTTGCGCCGCAGCTGGGCCTTGAACGCCACGGCGTGTTCCCGCTTGCGGGTGAACCTGGAAAACTTCCAGACCAGAATCTCGCGGAATGGGGCTTCCGGCCTGGAGCCCTCGTCAATCATCTTGCGGAACTGGGGCCGGTCGGCGATTCTGCCGCTCTCGGCCTCGTCCACGTACTCGCGGGCCACCGCGTAGCCGTTGGCCTTGGCGTAGTCCCTGAGCGCCCGAAGCTGGGCGGCCACGGAGAGGTCCACGTCCTGGCGGTCGCTGGAGACCCGGGCGTAGAGGGCCGCCGGGGTCAAATCGGTGTGCTTATTCATCGCTCTGTCCTCCATCTTCCTCTGACTGATCGGCCCGCCGGGAGCGCAGCCGTTCCCGGCGTTGCTCACGGCGCAGTTCACGGTCTTCCATGTACAGGCGGAGGGCCTCGCGCACGAGTTCACTCATATCGCGTCCCTCTTCATACTTGACCCGCTGCACCTCTTCATACATCTCCGGGGGCAGCGAAAAGGTGATGGTCCTGGAAATCCTGCGTGGGGGCATGGTCTCTGTCTTGCCTGCTGTGGTATTGTCTTGTCTTACTATTATTATCCTTCATCTTCTCCCCGCCGTCAATTGCGCCCGGTCAGTTGGGTCGGCATTTCAGCCCTTGCCTGTACCCGCACCGCTACGTGATCAGCCACCAGGCCACCAGGACGGTGACCGCCAGCAGGACCACCAGCACGGCGACGGCGATGCCCAGCCTGGCGGTCCAGCGTCTGGCCTCTTGGTGGCCGTTCTGCTCCCGCAGCAACACTTCTTCCAGCTTGCGGTACTCTTCTATGGCGGTGTCCGTCTCCGCCCGGGCCCGGTCTCTCTCCTGCTCCAACCGGTACGCTTCCTCGGTCAGTTCCCCCACCGTGCGCTCCAGCCGCTCAACCCTGGCCCTGGCCTGGCGCAGCAGCTCCCGGTCGCTGGGGTAGCGGGGTCCCGGCAGCTTCACGTACACCCGCCGGCCTTCTCTCCCCACCTCCACCTCGCCCTTGCGGATCATCCGGTCCAGGGTCGATAGCGAAACCTCCAATTCCCGCGCCGCCTCCCCCTTGTCCACCCAGTGGACCTCATCTTTGACGTTATCTGACATGTAAATCACCTCGTAAACGGCGATGCGTCAGGCGATTGCACTCTTGCCAAAATCACCCTCGTTGTTTTAGCGCCGTTTCTCACACTTGCAAAAATGCAATTATTGATTGGTCAAGGGGAATTGCAGCCCGTTTCGTACTTGGAACCAGGGGAAGATGATACGTTGCGGCCTCCCGGCCAACCCTGAAATCGGCCTGTTGGTGACAGTTTGCGCCCCCGGACAACAGAGCGGGTAAAAGATGCCGTATCAGCATGATTAACGTGTCTCCTCCCGGCGCATCCGGCGGCGCAGTCTGTCCCACTCGTATGCCACCAGTTCCCGCAGCGCCAGGGGCGGACGTTTACCGTCCCACAGGGGGCGCCAGGACCGGCCCAGTATCCCCCTATAGGACAGAAGCTCCCTACTGGACACCAGGATGGGCAGTTTCATGGCGGTCATCCGGGAGGCCGTGCTGGCGTAGGTCTCGGCCACCTCCTCGGTGTCCACCACGAACAGCGTGGTCGGGAAGGGCGGCTGGTCATCCCGGGGAGCGTCGGAGCGGTAGTAGCGGATGTAGGGGCGCAGGCGGGCGGCCACGCCCCTGGGGTGGCGGGCGCGCAGTTCGTGCTCCAAGTAGAAGGGCACGTGCAGGGCGTTGACCAGCAGGTGCCCCACCGCGTCGGGAGCGATGGCGTCCTCGCCCCGGTTGAAGGCCCGGTCGGAGCGGGCGGTGGGGATCGACCATTGCAGTTCGCTGGCGTCGTCGGCCCGGGCCTCGGCGGCCAGTTCGGACAGGAACCAGGTGATACCGTCGGCGTGGCTGGTCTGGCGCTGCCAGGTGAGGATGCGGTGTCCCAGGGGCCGGGGCTGCCCGTGATTGTCGGTGGCGTCCTCGGTGCTCCAGGTTGCCATGGTGGTGGACAGTTGCGCCCGGTCCCGGCGGGTGATGTACCTGATACCCCGGTCGGACAGGGCGTAGCGCACGTCGCCCCGCTTGCCGTGCTGTTCCACCAACCTCCAATCATTCACCAGGCTGCGGACCATCTGGCTGACTCTCCCGTCGGAGACGCCCAGCCAGCGGGCCAGGTGCTCCCGGGGGATCATGGGATGGTCGGTGATCAGGTCCAGGGCGCGTTTTTCCGCCGGGCTGAGGCCGAAGGCCGGGGCTGCCCTGACCATCCGCTCCGGGTCAGGCAGAGACGCCCGCTTCCGCTCCGGCGCCTCCGGGTGAAACCGGGTCACGGCATCGGCCTCGGAGACCACCTGCTCCAGGGTGCGCTGTCTCCGGCCGATGGCCCAGTTGGATGAAATCCAGTTCAGGCGGTCCCACTGTTCCAGTGTATCCCTGTACTCCACGCCAACGTAGCAGTCCCTGAGGTCCGCGTTCAGGCGGAACTCGTCGGTAAGCCGCTGCTCCCAGGGGCTGGGCGCCAGGACCAGCACCATTGAGGGACGGCGGTTGTAGTTGTACTCGGCGATGGCCCGAAGGCGGTCGTAGAGGGAGCGGCGCCGCAGCGCCAGTCCCTGGCGCACCACGCCGAAGCTGCGTCCGTTGTGTAGAGTGATCACCGCGTCGAAGCGGCCCCGGCGGTGAAACTCCACCTGGGTTTCCAGCCCGTCCACGCCGGGGGACAGCGTTGCCGCCAGCCGGTACGCCGAGGCCACGGCGTCCATGCGGCGGATGAGCAATGCCAGCCATTGCCGGGACACCGGGTAGGCCCGCACGAACTCCCAGGGCGCGTCGTAGCCCAGGGCGTCGGCAGCATGGCCGATGCCTGTTCTCGTGAGGTAGTAGCGGTGGCTGGAAGGAAGCTGGGCCGTGCCGTGGCTCACCCGCCCGGCCAGGCCGTCTTTCAGCAGGCCGGACAGGGCGCGGTGAACCGTCGGCAGCGGCTCGCCCAATATCAGCGCCAGCTCCCCCGCGTCGATGAAGGGCAGCCGGGCCAGGGCGTCCAGGATGCGCTCTCGTGAGAAGGCCATGCTTCCAGCGTAACAGCCGGAGGCCGCCATCGTCAGTGGGCAACTGTCATCGGAGATATGCCGAGCCGCGGCGGGCGCTGCAATGACCATCGCAATGACGACGGTGGACGAATCTCCCCGGTCCC
>VXOI01000168.1 GCA_009840175.1 Chloroflexota bacterium
CCCCCCCCCCCACCCCCACCCCCAGCCCCACGAGCCCCCGCCGCCCACCCCCACAAACCCCCCCCCACCTTGCGGGCCCTCCGGCGCCCCCCATGGGGGGTAGCGGCCTTTACTGGACGTGGGAAAGTCACGGCCACGCAGTCGGCGGATACCTCAGCAGCCGGTTGTCCGGCGTCACGTGCCAGTCAAATCGGCCCCGCGCAACTCCGGGCATTCCGGGTGTTCACCGCGTCCTGGTCAGGGTGAGTATGGCGATTGCGGCACGTTCGCTTCGGCTGACCTGAAGGAAGTCCACGATGGCGGCTTCTGCTTTGTTCAGCCAGGTGGCCGCCGTCCGAGCGGTCGGACTTGCCCGAGGATTGTAGTCCGCGTTGTGGCGTTCGTTCTGGAGATCGCGGAACAGGTCGGCGAAGACCTGGGCATCGGCTGGCAGGTAGGCGCGGTTCTGTTGCAGTTGAGATTTGGCATGGTTGTGGTCTAGGCCCCGGTAGATGCGAAACCAGGCCTCGGCGGTCAGTTGGTCATGGGCGGGACCGATGAGCGCGTCGGCGTTGCTGGCGGCCAGAGCGTGGAACGCCGCGTAGTAGGCGGTGCTGATGGCCCGCCGGATGGCTCCGGTCGTGGGTTGAGCGGCCGGAGGTTGGGGGATGAGGGTTCCCCGTCCAACGGCGATGAGTTCCGCCCAGTTGATTGGAGCCGGGGGTTGAAAGGCCGGCTGGGTCGCCCCGGTGGTCATGCCGGAATTTCGCTCCGGTCCGCGTAGGCGATGGTCGGTCGGTCGAGGCCCCGTTCCGCGCACAGCGGGTCAATGCGCAGGGAGAATTTGTTGAGCGCCCGCGCGTCAAGTTCGGGATGGTCGTCCTCGAAGATTACGGTGGTCCTGATGTAATCGTCGCCGTCAGGACCGGGCAGGGATTCCGAGGTTACCTCGGCGATGACGAAATCAGCGGGCAGGTAGGCGGCCAGCTCCATGCGAACCAAGTCGGAAATGTGGGCCAGGGTTGCTTGAGATGCGTTCAATGCTTAGACCTCCGCGCCGGATTATGTAGTGAGATCTTATTGGCGCCTGGGCCGGAAGGTCAACCGGCACCGGTGGGTCGCCGTGAGTTGTGATGACAAATCGGTATTCTTGCTGATAGGCGTACTGAGAACGCTTGAGGAGTTGAAGTCAATCCATCAGGAACAACACGACAGAGGGCCGGACGTTCGATTTCGTCCGGCCCTTTTTTCTTGCATCCAACTCTCCCTGCCTTTCTTCACCTTCTGACCACCCCGTGGGGGTCGTTCCTTGACGCTCTCCGGTTCAGGGCGCGGTCCAGGACGTCGAAAGCTCCGGCAAGACCTTCAGCGGTTTCCGGTTCCTCCCGCCACAGCAGCGCGTGGGCCACCAGGCTGGCAACCTGGAGCAGGCAGTCGGCGCCGGGGTCCCGGAAGAGGGGGCCGCCGATGATCCGGTCGATGGGCAGGTTGCGGGTGTGCCAGCCGTCACCGCAGGCGCCGACGCGCACGGGCACCGGGTTGTAGCCTCGCAACCGCTCGTAGGTACTGCCCACCGTCTCGTCGGGTTCCTGCCCGAAGACGAGAAGGGCGTAGTCGCCTTCGTGGGAGGCGGTGGCATTGACGCGGTTGAAGAGGCGGTCCAGGGCGACCCGGCGGAATGCCGGTATGTCGTCCATATCCAGGCAGACGTTGATCACCTGGACGCCGCCGTTCTCCACGGCAAAGTCCTCGACAACGTGCAATCCCTCGGCAGCCGCCTGCGCCCCGAGGAGAGATGCCGGGTGCCGACGACACCCGCGATGGCAGACCGACTTGTTTTGCGGGACACCGCCAACCAGGTCGCAAGGGCGCAGTTCGCCGTCGGCGGAGATGCCGTAATAGTGTTCCAGTTCCTGCCGCCAGCGCAGCACGCGGCGGTGCAGCCGGTTCCAGGCCCGGGAGTCCACACCCAGGGCTGAAAGGACGTGGCAGCGGTGACCCCGGGTCTCCATCACGTAGTAGATTCTCATGGGTTCCTCCTTGTCGGTTGGGGATGGCGGCTCACCGGGGTTCAAAAGCGTAGTCCGGCGGGTCGCCGCCGCGGGCAGTCCAGGCCCGGCCCAACGGCCCCACGCTTTCCACTAGATCACGGTGTGAGGCGAGCAAGGGAACATGGACGCGCGCGCGTCTCATCTCTCGGGCGGCGACTGCCAGGAAGTGGGTCAGGGCGATGTCGTCGTCGAAGACCACCAGGACCTGGGGCTGATGGCCGTGGTCGTCGGTGGGCCTGGGAGTGGCGTAGTAACGCAGGTAGGGGGCGATGCGAGCTGCCATGGTCGCCGGCCGAACGGCCCGGCGCTCCCACTCCAGGAAGAAGGGCCATACGCCTTCGCCTCGGCGGATAATCCCGAAGGCGTCGGGGTGGACTGAGCGCAGTTTTCCCTGGTGCGAGAAGTAGCGGGACGCCCGGCGGGGCGGGTCCAGCTGCACGATCTCCCGGGAGCGGGCACGGGCCTGGCGGCACAGGGCAGCGACAAAGGCGTGGACGGCGGCGGTGTGCTCGACGTTACGGAGCAATTGACGGGTCCGGGTTCCGGCGACGTTCCGCCAGTCCAGGGGGGCGTCGGGGTCCAGGGGCCGAGCGCTCCACCGCTTGCGGGCATCGCCCACCGAGGTGCGGTCCCGGCGTGCCAGCATCACCAGCCCGCTATCGGAGAGGGCCAGGCGACGCTCGCCTTCGACGGCAACGTCAACCAGCAGGCCCAGCTCCGCCAAACGCCGCGTAACCTGGGACAGGCGGGAGCGTTTTACACCCAGCATTGCGCCCAGGCGCTGGGGCGACAGCCAAGGCCAGTCGGCCAGCAGGTCCACGGCCCGCTTCTCCACGGGCTTGAGCACCGACGGCAGCTGGCAGGCGGCGTTGGGATCCAGAGCGTCGGGCATTGCGGCCCGTTGCGGAGGTTTCCTGATAGGCCAGGAGCGGGGCGGCCCGGTGTGATCCAACGCCGTCGCCAAATCAAGGGCCGCGGGGCCGGAGGGAGTGCGCCAGACGGAGACCCCGGCCCCGGCGGAAGCGGCGTCGCCCTCCAGGGCCAGGAAAACGGGTGTGGGCAAAGCCGCCGCCAGTCTGCGGGCTTGGCGCAGCCGCACCTCGTCGGGCAGCAGCATCAGTACGGCGCTGGTGGGCGCCGACTGCCCCAGCCGCCACAGGCGCTTGGCAAAGGCGGTGCGGTCGGCGGTGTTGCCCTGGCGGACCACCTCCAGGGTCCTGCCGTCGGGCAGTGCGATAGCGGCGTCCAGGGGCATGGCCCGATACCAGCGGAAGGCCAGCGGGTGAAACACCTGGTTGATGGCTGACGCCAGCCGGTAGATGACGGCCACGGCGTCCAGGCGTTCCAGCAGGCCCCGCCGCCACTGCTTTGACACGGGCACCAGGAAAAGCGGTTCCTCAATGGAAACGCCATCCAACTCGGCCAGCCGCTCCACCCCGGCGACGGTAAGAAAATGGCGTCGGGTGGGGGCTACCAGGGGAGATGCGTGGGGGACGGCTACCACCATCCCCCGTTCTTCCAGTTTGGCAACTGCGTCGTACACCGCGCCCCGGGACCAGCCGGTGAGGGCGGCCAGTTCCAGCCGGTCCAGTAAGGGCATATCGGCCAGCCAGCGCAATGCGTCGGCTTCGCAGAGATTGGGCGTCATTCACGGTCCTCCTCGTCGCCCGCGTCCGCCTGCTGGCGTTCAATGAGAAGTTGGCGATACTCGCTGAGACCATCCCCCTCGGCTTCGGCCTCGTCGTCCGCGTCGGGCTGCACTTCGTCAGACTGGTCCGGCTTCGTCCCTCCGGTGGGAGGCTGGAAGTGCTTGCTGCGCGGCTCGTTGCGACCCAGGTTCTTGGACGCCTCGCCCTTGCCCTGGTCCGGCGGGTTCTGGCTCCGGCGGACGCGCTCCACCTCCCGGCGCCACTCCTGGACCCGCTGGCGGCCCCGCTCCTGCTGGGCGGAGATCTCGGTCTCCGGCGTGAGATACGCCGAGGCGCCGTCGCGGATGCGCTGGGCCACGGCCAGGCTGCCCTGCTCGGGCTTCCTGACCATCATGGAGAAGGGCGGCATCCGTTCCGTGCCTACGGTGGCGCGGACGTAGCAGTGGTGCACGTCCAATGACACCACGTCGTCCTCGGACACGTGATCCTTGCCCAGCTCCCACACCAGTTGCCGGGCGTCGCTGCCGGCCACCTGGAACACGGCCAAGCAGCCCACGTTGGCCAGGATGGTGTCGCGCATGGTGCGGGACAGGTCCTCCAGCTTGGCCAGGCTCTGGGTGGCGAGAATGAAACTGGCGCCGAACTTGCCCAGCTCGCTGAGCATACTTTCGTAATCGACGCCGGGCATGGACTGCATCTCGTCCACCACCACCAACGCCCCGCGCCGTTCCTGCGGCGGCAGGCTGCCCTGTTCCCGGATCACCGCGTCCACCAGGTTGAGCAGGGAGGCGCCCACCAGGGCGGCCACGTCCCTACCCACCGCGCCCTGGGCGGTGGACACCAGCAGCACTCCGCCCTCGCGGATGGTCTGGCGCAGGTCGATGGTGGAGCGGGGCTGGCCCAGGATGG
>VXOI01000139.1 GCA_009840175.1 Chloroflexota bacterium
TCACAGTCTACACCCCAACCGGCATCCCGACTTTTGAGACAGGCTCTTTTGGGAGGTGTAGTCATGGCAACCTCCGTGAAGGGATACATCAAAGCAGGAACCCTTGAGGAATTGAAGGAACGCGGCTGCATGGTGGTTACTGGCGGAGGGCACGCCATCGCCGTGTTCCTGCATGAAGGCCAGGTCTATGCAGTGGACAACCGCTGCCCCCACATGGGCTTTCCTCTCGACCGGGGCAGCGTCAAAGACGGAATCCTGACCTGCCACTGGCACCACGCACGGTTCGATCTTTCCAGCGGCGGCACCTTCAATCCATTCGCTGATGATGTGCGCAGTTTTCCGGTCAGAGTGTTTGACGGCGAGGTCTGGATTGACCCGGAGCCAGCGGCCCGCGACGAGAGCAAGCACTGGCGTAGCCGCATGGAAGACGGGCTGGAACATAACATCCGACTGGTCATCGCCAAGTCGGTGCTGGGACTTCAAGCCAGCGGAGGTGACTACCGGGAACCATTGGGCATCGGAGCTCGGTTCGGGACGACGTACTCCGCCAACGGGTGGGGCGCGGCGATGAGCATCCTCACCTGCACCGCTAACATCCTGCCGCAACTTCACGAAGACGACCGCCCGCGGGCGCTGTACCAGGGTCTTCGCCATGTCGCCAGGGAGTGCGCGGGGAAGGCTCCACGATTCGCGGTAGAGCCGCTGCCCACCGGGGAAACGCGCCCGGAGGTATTCGCGCGGTGGTTCCGCAGCTTCATTGACGTCCGGGACGATGAAGGGGCCGAGCGATGCCTGGTAACCGCCATAGAGTTGGGGATTGCCCGGCAGAACATCGCAGACATGATCTTCGCCGCCGCCACCGACCACATCTATCTCGACGCTGGGCACGTGGTGGACTTCGCCAACAAGGCTTTCGAGCTGCTGGACCACCTGGGTTGGGAGACGGCCGGACAGGTGCTGCCGAGCCTGGTGCATGGGATGGCCCGCGCCCGCCGCAGCCAGGAACTCAGCCAGTGGCGTCAGCCCATAGACTTGGCTTCGATGGTGTGGCAGGCCAGAGCGGAGCTTCCCGCACTGTTGGAACAGGGAAAAGACCGGTATGGGGAATGGAATGGCGCTGACTCTCTTGCAGCCGGGATGTTGGGGGACTCGCCGGAAGAGATAATTGAAGCTATCAAGAAGGCCATTTCCAGCGGCGCAACTGCGGAGCAGCTTGGGTCGGCGGCAGCTCATGCGGCCTTCCTGCGGATGGCCCATTTCCACCTGTCCAACGAGTTCCGCGACTGGGATACGGTGCATAACACCCTGACCGCCGCCAATGCCCTGCATCAAGGTCTGAAACGGTCACCCACGCCGGAGTTGCTGCGGGGCGTGTTCGATATTGCCATAAGCATCTACCTGGACCGCTTTCTCAATATGCCGCCGCAGCGCCTTCCGGACGCGGCGGCCAGCCGGATGCCCGCTGGCGAGCAGCTTGAACGGCTGCTGGAGATGGTGGATGTCCGGCAGCAGGTTGAGGAGTCGGCGCAGGTAGTGTCTGGATACCTGTCTGGAGGCGGGGATTCCGAGAAGCTGTTGGCTACGCTGGGGCGGATGATGCTTCGTGAGGATGCCGACTTCCACTCCTTCCAGATTGTTGACGCCGCCTTCAAGCAGTATGGGGAGCGTTGGGGCACAGAGTCGGGGCGTCATGTGCTGGTCGGGCTGTCGCGTTTCCTGGCGGCCCACTCACCCACGCCGAGGGCTGAAGGGCAGACCTATCAGATAGCTCTACGCCTGCAACGAGGCGAGGAGATATACCAGTAGCGGCCAGCCTGACTTGATGGCGATACAGGGGTGAAGGTTGCGCGCTCTGGTCATAGGGGGCAGCGGGTTCATCGGGCGATACCTGGTGCGGCGGTTGGCCGAGGCATCGGGCAATGAGGTCTTTGGGACTTTCCGGTCGCGTCCTCCGGGGACGGAAGTTGGGTCTTGGCATCGGGTGGAGTTGACGGACGCGTCGGACCTGGAACGGCTATTCAGCCTGTCCAGCCCCGACGTGGTTGTGCACCTTGCGGCCATGGCTGATGTGGGAGCGTGCGAAAGGGAGCCGGAGCGGGCCGAAACGGTCAACGTAGGGGCAACGTCCGCGATAGCGGGGCTGTGCCAGCAGTACGGGGCCAGGCTGGTGTTCGTTTCCACCGAGTACGTGTTCAACGGACGGCGTGGTTTCTACCGGGAGGATGAGGACGCCAACCCCACCACTACCTACGGGCGGACCAAATGGGAGGCAGAGCGGGAAGTCGCGCGGTTGGCTCTCCGGTGGAGCATCGTCCGCACCAGCATCGTGTTCGGCTGGCCGTTGCAGGCGCACCGGAATTTCGGCCCGTGGCTTGTCGAACGGCTTCGGAGCGGGCAGTCTTATTATGCTCCCACGGACGTACTGCGGACGCCGGTGTACGTCGAGCATCTGGCGGACGGAATCGCAAGGTTGGTGGAAGGGGACTATGCGGGCGTACATCACATTGCGGGAAGCGACTGGGTGAGCATGTATGACTTCGCCCTTGCCATCGCCGACGGGTTTCAGCTCGACCGGGGGCTGGTGATTCCCGCAGAGGCGTGGGCGCAGGGCGGCTCCGACGGGAACGAAGGAGGGGAGAAGCTGGGACTGGACTCCGGAAGGACGTTTCGGTTGCTGGGGCTTTCCCAGCACGGCCTCTTCGAAGGCATCGCAGCCATGCGGGCCAGCGGGCAGAACGCCTGAGGGAGGATTCGCAACCCGCTGGCCCCGTCCTCTGTTCCTGAATGAGTGTCCCTATGGGAGGTACTTGTCCTCCATCTCGCGGATGCGCTGAGCGTTCAGGATGCCGCCGTTGGTGGCGACGCCCCAGTTGCTCTGCGCTGCGGACGCCAGGAAGTCGTCTATCGCGCCAGTGCCGCGTTCCTTGAAGTCGTGGAGGAAGTCCCATGATGCTTGCAGCCCGGCCATGGTGGTGAGGGACGGATACCAGGCGGCGGAGGCTCCCGCTTCCTGCAACTCTGCCAGGGTGGGGTGAGTCTGGCTACCGTGGGTGAACAGGGGCAGCACCGGGCCGGGAATGCGGCGGATGGCTTCCACGTTTTCCTCCCAGGACTGGACGGCGGGGCAGACCACATCGGGGTTGGCCTGCTCCTTATAGGCCAGGCAGCGTTCCATTACTCCCTCGAAGGTGGAGCCGGGAACGCCGGCGAAATCGCACCGGGCCACGATGACGAAGTCGGGGTCGAACTCCATCTTGGCGTCCATGGCCGCTCTCAGCTTGCCCACCATCTCCTCGATGGAGACACAGCGGCGGCGGGGGCCGGTCTTGGGCGGATAGGTCTGGTCTTCCAGGTGAGCGCCGGCGATACCGGCCCTGACGTACTCCTTGATGGTCTCGTAGACCTGGATGGCGTCGCCGTAGCCGGTGTCCATGTCGCAGAACACTGGGATGTCCACCGTGTTCACGATGCGGCGGGCGTTGTCCACCATGTCGCGCATACTGGTGCCGCCTTCGGTAAGGCCCATGACCTGGGCGGAAGTGTTGCCCCCGGACATGTAGAAGGCTTCGTACCCGGCGACTTCCGCCATCCTGGCGCCCATGGCGTTCATTCCGCCAGCCAGGACGAAAATCTCCGGGCGCTCGAACAACTCCTTGAGTCTAGTGGTCATGCGTTGCTTCTCAGGCATCTCCTTGCCTCCTTTGCGACATTGGAATGTGGGTCAACCCGTAACGGTTAGACGGGAAGCGCAGGCTCGGGGCCGCCTTCCGGCAGGTCAATCTCGAAGGAGTTGGCGTTGTAGGCCAGCGTCGTGTAGTAGCCCATCATGGTGGTGAGTTCGACCAGCCAGCGGACTCCTATCTGCTCCACGGCGTGGCGGTAGGTGTCCGGGCTGACCCGGTGGTTGTTGAACATCTCGCTGGCGTAGGCCACGAGGGCAGCCTCGTCCGCTGGCAGGTCGGGCAGAGGACGCCGGTCGCGCAGGGCGTCTACCAGCGCGTCACTCAGTCCCTGCTGCCGTCCCCGCGCCGCGTGGGCGTACCAGATGTACTGGCAGTCCATGTGGCGGGCGGTCAACAGCATCGCCAGTTCCTGTAGCTTGTGGGGCAGATCGGTCACCTGCCGGAAGTAGCCGACAAAGTGATTGGCTCTGCGCCGCATTTCAGGGCTGTAGATCATTACCGAACCAGGACCGGAGTCAACGACTCCTCCGCTGGCCGAAGTTTCCTCGTCGAATGCCTCCATGAACTGCTCAGGGGCATCGCTTCGGGTTAAAACTGGTAGTCGCGCCATGTTGCACACCTCAGTTGCGCTGGATTTTCGAAGATGCTCAGGGCGACTCCATTATAGCTACGGCGGCTCAACACCGGGTCTTCACCAGAGAATTACTATATGGTATAATAAAAATTACAAACAAGCATAACACAAGAATCCTGAGACGATTGCAAAACTCGATTTTGTCGTCCTGAGCGAAGCGAAGGGTCTCTGTCCCAAGTATAGGATTCTTCGCTTCGCTCAGAATGACAGGAGTGGTGACGGGAGTTTTGCAATCGTCTAGAACCCTAGTGATTTTGGATATTGAGATGAAGACCGCAGACCCCGGCCAATAGCCATAACTCGAAAATGAACCGGAGAATGCCCATGTGAAAGAAGGCTCCCCCGAGGGGAGTACCAAGGGAGGTGGAGATATGACCGCACTCACAAAAGACACCGCTATCGAAGGCCTCATCAGGGAACTGGAGATAGCCGACGCGACCGAGACAAGTGTGGGAATGTGGGACAGCCCCGAAGGAGAAATGAGGGTGGCTATATTCCACGAAACCGGGCACGTATATGCCGTCCCGGAGAGATACGAAGAAGGAACGGATCCGGCGCTCCTGTTCCGGCTGCTGGTGGAGAGTATGGGAGTGGAGGCGGCGATCCAGGCCGTGGAGAAGCACCTGGAGCAGGACCACGCGCCGAAGATGCGTGAGTGCGACATGTTGGGATGCCGCAACCCTGTGCCAGAGGACCAGGGAAAGAGCGTAGCCCCCGGAACTTACCTGGCAGTCTGCGATGAGTGTGCGCCAATCGTGGCGACCGTCAGATAGACAACGAGAAAGGTTGCTGCCGTCGCTATCTGTCCAACCTGATACGGCGCAAAACCAGCGGGGACAGGCCAACAGCCTGTCCCCTTTTGACTGTCCTGTGATGGCATGAGCTTTCGTCCGCTGGTGTAAAGTGGGCGTGGGCGGCGTTGCCTATGACGCGCCAGCCTGAAATCTCTCCGAGACAGCAGGAGGAAGGCTATGACAGTGTTGGCAGAATACGAGAACAAGTACGAGACGGTCAGCGTGCAGCGGGAGGACGGGATTCTCCAGGTGACGTTCCATTCCGGCGACGGCAGCCTGCTGTGGGGTGAGGCCGCCCACCGGGAGCTGGGCTACGCCTTCGCCGACATCGGAGCGGACCCGGAAAACAAGGTGGTCATTCTCACTGGCACCGGGGATGACTACTGCGCCAATTTCGAGCCGAACCGTCCTACCCGCCGGATGCCGAAGGACTGGGACAAGACGTACTGGGAGGGGAAGAGGCTGCTTATCAATCTGCTGGAGATCGAGGTGCCGGTCATCGGGGCCGTCAACGGCCCGGCTACGATTCACGCCGAGATTCCGGTGATGTCCGACATAGTGCTGGCGTCGGAGACGGCTACGTTCCAGGATGGCCCCCACTTCCCACGCGGGGTGGTGCCCGGCGATGGCGTTCATGTCATCTGGCCTCTGCTGCTGGGTCAGAACCGGGGACGCTACTTCCTGCTTACCGGGCAGACGCTGTCGGCGCAGGAGGCGCTCAACATGGGAGTGGTGGCAGAGGTGCTGCCCAAGGACCAATTGCTGCCCCGGGCCTGGGAACTGGCGCGCCAACTGGCGGAGCGGCCCCCGCTGACCCTGCGCTACAGCCGCGTCGCCCTCACCCTGCAAATGAAGCGTCAGATGCAGGATATGCTGGGGTACGGACTGGCCATCGAAGGGCTGGCGGCGGTTGACGTTTCTCTTTCGCAGGGCTAGTCCCCGGCGGACAGGCTTTGGGGCATAGCCTACGGCTTGCCGAGTCCGTTTGTGGTGAGCTTGTCGAACCACAAACGGATGGCCCTTCGACAAGCTCAGACCAGCGGTTCAGCCAACAATCTGAAGAAGCCCGCATCTTAGGATACGTCTATCGCCGGAATGCCGCTATGCTGTAAAGTCCCACATCATGACGCCATCGTTTGGCCGAACACGCCGAGCCGGTAGAGGAGGGCTTAGCATGGAGCAGCGCGATATTCCCTTTCTGACAGTGGCAGAGCTTTCGCGTTTGATAGAGTCCCGCGAGGTTTCCCCGGTCGAGGTCACCCAAGCCTATCTCGACCGCATTGACGATCTGGACTTCAAATTCAACGCTTACCTGGCCGTCTCCAGGCGCGAGGCTTTGGAAGCTGCCCGCGAAGCGGAGGCTGCCATCGCCCGCGGCGATTACCGCGGCCCGATGCACGGGATCCCCGTCGCGGTCAAAGACCAGTTCTGGACCAGGGGTGTCCGCACCACAGGCGGCACGCGCATCTTGGCGGACTTCGTGCCGGAAGAGGACGCCACCATCATCACGAACCTGAAGCAGGCGGGTGCGGTGCTGCTGGGCAAGACCAACATGACCGAGTTCGCCATGGGGGCGGGCTTCGAGCGGTTCAGCCCGCCCCGCAATCCGTGGAACCTTGACCGCCGCACCGGGGGTTCCAGCGGCGGTTCCGGCGCAGCCACCGCCGCCTTCCTCTGCGCCACGTCCCTCGGCGAGGACACCGGCGGCTCCATCCGGTTCCCGGCTACCTGGTGCGGCCTCGTCGGACACCGGCCTACGTGGGGGCTGGTCAGCCGGTATGGCGTGATGACTGGAGTGTGGTCCATGGACACCGCCGGGCCTATTTCCCGCACGGTGGAAGACGCCGCCATCACCCTCACCGCCATCGCGGGGCATGACGAACGCGACCCGTACACCTGGGACCGGCCCGTGCCAGACTTCCGCACGGGACTGAACGCCGACATCAGCGGCCTTCGCATCGGGTTGATTACGGAGCAGATTGATGAGGAGAGCACCGCCGCCGACACCCGCGACGCTGTGCTCAGGGCCCTCGGCGTGCTAGGGGAGCTGGGCGCGGTGGTGGAGGAAGTCTCGATTCCGCTCACGGCGCACGGGGCCGTCCTGTCGCAGATTCCGCTGGTGGTGGAACCGGCCCTGAACATGAAGGAGTGGGTGCGGGATAGGTTGCAGGACTATGGCCACAACAACCGTATTGGGCTGTTGACCGGCAGCATCTTCCCCGCCCAAGCCTACTACAAGGCTCAGAAATTGCGGACGATGTTCCGCAACCAGGTCCACGAAGCCTTGGAACGATACGACGTGCTGGTCACGCCCACCGCCAGCGTGGCGGCCCAGCCCATCGTTGAGGACCCGATCCGCACCAGCAAGGAAGACGCCGCGCCCCTGAGCTATCTCCAGACACGGACGTTCAATATGGCCAGCGCCCCGGCAGTCTCCCTTAATTGCGGATTCAGCGACGAAGGACTGCCCATCGGTTTGCAAATCGGGGGTCGCCCCGGTGCCGACCAGACCGTCCTGAACGTGGCTTACGCCTACGAGCAGGCCACCGACTGGCACAATCGTCGCCCACCCAGCGCGTGACAGCGGTTGTTCAGATGACCTGGAAATGGGCCTCGGTGGGCAGGCAGTTAACCCCATTGATGGGAACCATGTCCTGGGGACAGGCGGAAAATACTACGATGCAATCCATCTCCGCGCGGAGCGTCAAGTGGTCCCCCGGCCTGGAGACGGGCGGTTCGAAACTTACCGAGCCGTCGGGCGCCACCGGGATGTTCATAAACAGGTTCCATGGGCTGGGTGTTTCCGGCGGCGTCAGGCCCAACACGGCCAGCGCCGCCGCCAAGTTGTCGGTGCAGTTGTCGTGGTACCCCTCGCAGCCCAGCAGTTCGTAGCGATACCGGTCGCACGCTGCCAGCAGCGTATCGTGTATCCCGCCGGAGGTGTCCTCCACCAAGGACAGGATGGGTCGCCTCCGGTTGGTCGTCATGGACTGTCCCACTTTCGGGATGATTCGCCCTAGGGATGTCCGGGAGTGCTCCATGGACATGAACTCTGCCAGGTCGTCGCGCCGGAAGGCCCAGGTGTCAACGACCTGCTGCCCGTGAGTGTTGATCACCCTGACGCTGCGACCTTGATTCAGCGTAATGGCCTTGCCGCGACGGGCAGGGATGGTAATCAGGGATGTTGCGCTCATGTTGGAACTCCCTAATCCAAGGTTAAAGAGAAAGTCTTCCTCGCTATTAGCAGAGGCGCTGTCATAGTCACGTCTGTCAGAATGCTTGTAGAATACCCATGATGCTCAAGGCGTCAATGCTCTGCCCCGTCGAATAGCGTGATGATGCCGACCATAAATGCAGGAAACGTAGGATGTTTTCCAATCCCTTGCGCAAAGGAGAGGACATACTATGGCCAACCAGTACCCGATAGCAAAGGACGAACTGGCAAGCCGCTCCAACTTGGCTATCGAAGCCTCCAAGCAGGCATTGTTCGATCTGTCGAAGGATGTTCATGCCCACCCGGAGCTGAACTATGAGGAATACTATTCATCCGACGCTCTGGCGGTGTTCCTCGAAAGCAATGGCCTCTCGGTGGAGCGTGGTATCGGCGGCATGGATACGGCGTTCCGGGCCACCATCCCGGGCGGTGGCGGCGGAGGCCCGACTATCGCCGTGCTGGCGGAATATGATGCGCTGCCGGAAATCGGCCACGGCTGCGGACATAATCTCATTGCCATGGCTGCCATGGGCGCCGCCCTCGGCTTGCAGGCCAACGCCTCGGATCTGCCCGGGCGCGTGGTGGTCATCGGGACGCCGGCGGAAGAGGGAGGCGGCGGCAAGATACGGCTGCTGGATGCGGGCGTATTCGACGGCGTGGATGCCACCCTTTCTTCGCATCCCTTCTCCAACCGGACCGTGATACCCGCGGCGTCGCCGAAGGGTGAGAGCTGGAGCTTGGCCATGGTCGGCTACCGGTATATGTACCACGGCAAGGCCGCCCACGCCGCAGCCTACCCGGAGCAGGGCATCAACGCCCTGAACGCGGTCATCCACCTGTTCACGGGCATAGACGCCCTGCGCCAGCATTTGCGGGACGATGTTCGCATTCACGGGGTTATCACCGACGGCGGCACCGCGCCCAACGTGGTGCCGGAGTTCGCCGCCGCCAACTTCATGCTGCGCTCCAGGGACGGGCGATACCTGAGCGACGAAGTGGTGGGCAAGGTGAGGCAGGTGGCGGAAGGAGCGGCAGCAATGACCGGCTCGCGCTTGGAGATCGAGGAATTCTATCCCTTCTACGAAAACGTACAGCCCAACGTGACCCTGGCGCAGGCCATGGGGGCCAATGCCCAGGCGTTGGGAATGAAGCTGGACGAGCCGATACCGGGCCGTCCTGGCAGCGGAGCCTCAACGGATTTCGGCAACGTCAGCCAGGCCATGCCGGGCTTCGAGCTGCGGTACGCCGTCAGTGAGACCCCGGTGCCGTCGCACACCAGGCAGATGCAGGAAACGGCCGTTACGGACCTGGCTCTCAACAACGCTCTGCTGGTGGCCAAGACACTGAGCCTGACTGCCAGCGACCTGTTGCTTGATGCCGCTATGGTGGAGGCTGCAAAGGCGGAGTACGCCGAACGGGGCGGCTGACGGCTTCTTTTCCCTGGTGCGGTGCTGGTGGCGGGCTGGAAACCCCGGCATCTTCGGGTGAAACCGCCGGGTCAGCCAGTGCCCACGCGCATCAGGCGGGCAAACGCGGTCGCCACCAATGCGCTGGTGACGGTGAACGCGAGACAAAGGTAGCCAATCCCGTCGTAGCCTATGGTTGCCAGCAACAGGCCGGATAGGCCAGCCCCGAAGACCCCGCCGGACTGGTTGCTGAAGCCTATCAGGCTTGCGCCGGTAGCCTTGGATTCTCCCGAGTACTCCGTGCTGCCTGCCAGCAGCACTGGGGTCGTAACACTCAACAAGCCTGCCCCCACCGTAGCCACCGCGACTGCGGGCCAGAGCCCAATATCGAAAGCAAAGAACACGATCCCGCAAACACCCCCGGCGGCTGAGGACACTGCTACCAGCGCGACCCGGTAACTCTTCGTCGCCAGGATTCCTGCGATGTAGCTTCCCGCCACTTGACCCAGAGCGGAAATCACCAGCGGCAGGGCCACGAATTCCAGGGTGACGTCGTAGGTCTGTATCAAGTACGCGGCGAAAAAGCTGAGCAAACTCCAGTAGGCCATACGCTGAGCGCCGTTCACCGTGACGGCCACACGGAAGTAATTCAGGGAAAGCAGGGACCGATACCTGGCAAAGAACACGAAGCCGCGAAGGCGTTCCCTGCTGTCCCGGGGATAGCAGACCCAGTTCAAAAGCCACGCCACCGCCAGGAACAGTCCGGCCAGGACGAAGGTGAACCGCCAGCCCCACCAGTCAGCGAACAAGGCCATCAGCGGAATGCTGATGGCCGAGGTCAAGACGATGGTGCTGGCAAGGCCGCCGATGGCCTGGGCCCGCTTGGCCTGGGAAATGACGTCGGAAATCACCCCGATGGAAGTGGGCGCGATTGCTCCCCCACCCAGGCCGGCCAGCACACGAAGGGCCATCATTACTTCGATATTGGGGGCGAAAGCGGACGCAAGAAGGGAGACCACCACCAGGAACACGCCGGCGAGAGCCAGTGGCCGTCGGCCTATGGAGTCGGCCAGCGGCCCCACGGCGACAATGGAGACCGCCCATGCCGCGAAGGTTGCCGTGGCCAACTGCCCTGCCACCGCTACCGTAACATCAAGGTCCGTTGCGATCTCAACTAGGAGGGCGGGGACCATCATTACCCCGGTCATGGTTCCAAAAACCGCGAAACAAAGCGCGAAGTAGAACAACGCCTTGTTCATCTCCTTGCCCTTTGCCCGCGCCGTTTGCGTGGTCATATTGTCGTTTATTCCTGTTCCAGAAAGGCTGCCGAGCGATAATCGAAGACTACATACTGAAGGCGTCAGCGGCTGAGGTCATCCGCAAGCGCCAAGCAATGCAGGACCCAGGGCCGCTTCGAATAAGCTCGGCGCCTGTACGCTGAGGAAGACTACAATTGGACTCAGTAGACGAATCTCGAGAACGAGGCAGACGGGCTGCTGGCAAGCGTGTACATTCCTGAATTCGAGGACGTGGTGGAGGGGGGAAGCTCCTGAGCCACTTTTGCAGCCTTTGACAGTGCGCTTCCGTGGCCCAGAAGCCGGTCACTCTGGACCATGCTTCAGGCAGTGTATATAGACCCTGGAAGGAAACAGGGTTTTCCCCGATTCCGGTAGTGGCAGAGAATGAGATGACGTGGCGGACAGTGTTTGGGTGGAATGGTGGAGACGGGGGAGAGTCGAACTCCCCGTCCAGAAGAGCCTATAAACCGGATGTGCTACAAGCTTGTCCGGCGGTTTGTTCTTGGACTCTTCAGATACCGCCGACACAATCTGGAGAGGCCCAGCCGGTTGATCTTAGGCCGCCCTTACCGGCATTGGATTGGCCGCATCCCGGACTTATGGCGCCTGCATCCCCTCATCCGGGAATAGCTGGGAGCAGACGTAGCGGCGCTTAGGCCGCTAGAGCGAATTCACGTTCGCCAGTTACTTTTGCGCCACCGGATTAACGAGGTTGATGGCTTCCTCGGCTTGCAATCCGTTACAGAACACCCCTGTCGAACCCGCGCGTCCCCATTTCGGTGCGGGTGGCGACCCGGATGGGATTCGAACCCACGATCTCTGGCGTGACAGGCCAGTATGTTAACCGCTACACCACCGGGCCAAAAACAACCGGGCTGCTAACCCGGCTATTTCAGTGTAGGCCGTCCGATTTTCGCTGTCAAGGGCGGGATGCCTCACTGGGCCCGCTGTCTCTCCTGCCAAGCCCTTCTCGGCGGTCTCTCCTGCGGGTTACAATCTTGGCATGATAAATATGCGCAGCATGGACAAGTCCGGGATATTTCGGTCGGCAACCTTCCTGGCAGGTCGCATTGTATTGGGGTTGGGCTTCAGCTTGGTCTTGAGCATGGCCTGCCTGGCCGTAGCCTGGGGGCTTTACATTTTTTCCGGGTCCTCCACCAGGATGACCTGGCTGGTGATGCTGATGGCCGGCGCCAGTATCGGCGCCGGAGTGGGGGCTTACCTGGGGTGGTTGAAGCTGGACCGGCATCATTGGCCCTCAATCCTCGCCACAGTACTCATAGCCATCGCCGGGGGACTGCTTGGGGCCTTGGGGGGATATGAATACGGGGTCAACCGGGAGATCGAGTGCTGTGCGAAGCCGCGTACCGGCCCCTTCACCTTCGCGGCCCTGGGGTCTGCCATGGCCGCCAACATAGCCATATATCTGGTGGGAGCCGGCGGCATTGCTCTTCGCAGGCTTCGGGTCGGCAAGCAACATTCGGACGCATAATCAAGGTATTTTCGAAGAAGAACAAAATCCAGGGGGCCGGATCAACCCGCCCCCTGGTTAGGCTCCTGTGCATCGGACGCTCGCCGCCTAAAGAGATGGCGAGGAGTCTTCTTCCATGCTCTTCGAGCTTGGCTAGTTGATCTTCACCACCGTTCCGTCGGCTTCAATTCGCAGGCCGACTATGGGGCCGACCTTGTTGTTGAAGGTATCGGCGATGATTGGGTGGCTGGTGTCCCCTACCCGATTCACCCACGCCGGCACAACATGCTCCATTACGGCGGTGTTCAGGCTGCGGAAGTTCATCTCATCCGAGAAAGGAACGAACTCCATCGCATCCTGTCCTGCACCGCGCTCCGTGGTGTTCTTGATCTGTCCCATCTCGTTCTGGATGGCAGAGATTCGCAGGGCCTCCAGTTCCGACTTGGCAGCTTCTTCGAGGATGATCTGCTGTAGGTCCTCCGGAATCTCGGCCCACTTCGTACCGTTAATTACGTTGTTGTTGGACGGGAAGCTGACCAGCGGCCCGACGAGATAGTCGGTCACCTCGTACCAACGCTGTCCGTAGCCAGCATCGGCACCGGTCACTCCGCAGTCCAGGATGCCGCGCTCAATTGCGGTGTAGACCTCTGCGAAGGCGAGGAACTGGGCGTCAGCACCCATGCCGTTAATCCAGTCGGAGAGGGCGGCGCTGTGACTGCGCGTCTTCTTCCCTTCGAAGTCGTCGAGAGATTCAATCTTTTCGCGGCAGAAGAAGAACTGGTCATTTCCGGCGTACCAGTTATGGTTCATTATCACGCCGCCGGTCTCGCTGAGCACCAGTTCCTCGATGTCCTTGATTACGGCCTGGGTGGCTTCGAATTCTTGCTCCCGGCTGTTGTAGATACCCCAGAGATTCTGGATCTCAATGGGAGGCATCTCGCCGCCCACATAACCGCCATAGATGGTGGCCGAGTCCAGAGTGCCATCGGTGACCAGGCTCAACGTGTCAGGCCCGGCCAGCCCCAACTCCGGGAAGGAACTAGTGATGAACTCGACCTTTCCGTTGGTGCGCTCCAGCAGGTTAGGCGCAAAGAAGGTTTCCAGCGCCACGCAGGGCAGCAGGGCCCGGTTGATGCAGGCGTGCTGGATGGTGATGGGTTCGCCGTCATAAGTCATGGGTGTTGGATCGGTGAGCTTGGCCTTCTCCAGCAATTCCTCGTAGAAGGCGCTTTCGTAAATCCAGAGATGGCGCTCAAGTGACTCCAGGGTCACGTTGCCGTCGAAGTCGCCTTGTTCTACTGACTTGGCTGGGCCGACGAGCTGGTTGATGTCGCCCACGTAGATGGCGCCGGGGCCGCCAGCATTTTCGGCTGCGTACTTTTCCAGGGCGGACATTTCTGCGGGGGCTTCGGTGGCCGCAGGCGCGGCTGCGGTGGTGGTGGCCGTAGGGGCGGTGGTAGCTGTGGGGGGAACTGGCGTCGCCGTTGCGGCGGGAACTGCTGTTGGGGCCGGAGCCTCCTCCTCGTCGGTGGCGGCGCCACCGCAGGCAGCGAGCAGACCCACAATCAAGAACAGGGTCAGAGCGAACAGTAACGGGGTACGCATGACAGTGTTCCTCCTCTGGAGCTATTGAAAGGTGCGAGTGACCAAACGAGGCACGGGGTATTATCGAATTCTCTATCACTACGGGCGAATCTGCGCCCGGACTGACAGTGCTAAACTTCTTCCTCCTGTTTGGCCGTGGGTTTCCGGCCTGCTGAGATTGCTGCCCGACAGCCTCGCCGGGCCGCACCTGTTGCGCCTTGCCGCAGGGCTTCGCAGCTGAGGCGGAAAGGATGGCTGAATATATCACGGAGATGGCGTACTGTAAATTATTCGGGAAAAAATCATAAAAACATAATCAATTAACGATTATATATTACACATTATGATGTATTAAACGTTAATTGATAATTCAGAGATGACATTATTATCTCTTCAGAAAAGTTGGCTCAGTGGGGTTGACGATCACAAAAGGGCCCCTCTGTGTCTTATTTCAAGCAACAGAGGGGACGGGTACGGCGAATGCGCCAGCATAAGAACCGAACGAACTTGACGGGTCTGTATGTTTCAGGCGGGACGCATAGCGCGCCCCGCCGCCGGTGTCTCTAGTTGGTCTTGACCACTGTGCCGTCGGCTTCAATTCGCAGACCGACAACGGGGCCTACCTTGTTGTTGAAGGTGTCGGCGATGACGGGGTGGCTGGCGTCGCCCACCCGGTTCACCCAGGCCGGCACCACGTGTTCCATAACCGCGGTGTTCAGGCTGCGGAATTTCATCTCATCGGAGAACTCCACGAATTCCAGCCCCGCTTCGGTGTTCTTCAGTAGCCCCATCTCGTTCTGGATTGAGGCCAGACGTAGGGCCTCCAGCTCCGACTTGGCTGCTTCCTCCAGAATGATCCGCTGGAGGTCTTCGGGAATCTCGTTCCACAACTCGCCGTTGATGACGTTGTTGGTGGAGGGGAAGCTGACCAGCGGGCCGATGATGAAGTCGGTCACCTCGTACCACCGCTGGCCGTAGCCCGCGTCGCCGCCGGTTACGCCGCAGTCCAGGATGCCGCGCTCTAGGGCGGTGTAGACCTCGGCGAAGGCCAGGAACTGGGCGCTGGCCCCCATGCCATTGATCCAGTCAGAAAGAGCCGCGCTGTGGCTGCGGGTCTTCTTGCCAGCGAACCCGTCTATGGAATCTATCTTGTCATGGCAGAAGAAGAACTGGTCGTTGCCGGAGAACCAGTTGTGATTCATTATCACGCCGCCGGTCTCGGACAGCACCAAGTCTTCGATGTCCTTGATGATGGCCTGGGTGGCCTCGAACTCCTGCTCACGGGACTCGTAGATGCCCCAAAGGTTCTGAATCTCCACGGGAGGCAGCTCCCCTGCCACGTAGCCGCCATAGATGTTTGCCGAGTCCAGGGTCCTCTCGGAGACCAGGCTCAGCGTGTCAGGCCCGGCCAGGCCCAACTCCGGGAAGGAGCTTACGATGAACTCAACCTGGCCGTCGGTCCGCTCGAGGAGGTTTGGCGTGAAGTATGTCTCCAGCAACTGACAGGGCAGCAGGGCCCGGTTGATGCAGGCGTGCTGGATTTTAATGGACTCGCCTGAGCTTACCAGCGGCGATGGGTCGGTCAGGCGCGCCTTATCGAGCAACTCCCGGTAGATGTCGCTTTCGTACACCCATACGTGGCGCTCGAGGGCATCCAAGGTAACATTGCCGTCGAAGTCGCCTTGACTTTCCGATGGTGCTGGTCCGACCAATTGCGTGATGTCGCCCACGTAGATGGCGCCGGGCCTCCCGGCGTGCATGGCGGCATACTCTTCAAGTGCCGACATTTCTTCTGGCTCTTCGGTGGCGGCAGGGGCTGCCGCTGCAGTGGTAGGTGCGGGAGCTGTGGTTGCCGTGGGCGCAGTAGTAGCCGTGGGAGCTGTGGTTGCCGGTGCGGCAGGCGCCACGGTGGCGGCAGGCGCTTCGTCATCATCCGTGGCTGCGCCACCACAGGCAGCGAGCAGGCCAACAATCAGAACCAGGGCCAGGGCGAGTAATAACGGGCTACGCATGATTGGTCTCCTCCTCGGAAGCTTTCGAGAGTTCAGAGTGTCCAAACAATGCTCGAGATGTTCTCAGGTTCTCTACTACCACAGGCTTCTCTGCGTCCGGGCTATCAATGCCGTACTTCTCCTCCTGTTTGGCCGTGGAATTCCGGCCTGCTGAGATTGCGGCCCGACAACCTTGCCGGGCCGCACCTGTTACGCCTTGCCGCAGGATGTTGAGGCTGACGCGCAAAGGATGGCTGAATATATCACGCCGTGGGAGCACTGTAAATTATACAACAATAAATCCGTAATATATAACTGAAAAGAGATTATATATTACAAATTATAATGTTAAAACAGTTAAAAATAGTAAACTTATGACAGTATTTATTACTAGAATCTAGGAGGCAATAGACGAGTGGGAGCCAGGCACAGAAAAACCCTCTCGCTGCCTGAAGGAAATCGGCGAGAGGGCCGCGTTCTGTGGATGTTTCGGGGATATTCTAAACGAACTTGCCGCTGACCATCAGTTCCAGCACGGTGATGCGATTGACAATCTCCCTGAGCTGGTCCATGGCGTCGCTGTCCACGATTTGCAGCAGGCGGTCGGCCCGCGCCACCGCGTCACGCAGGGCCGGAGGTACGTGTTCGATCCCTGACGGGTTGGCGTTCTCGTTGGCGACCCGTTCCTCGAGGTAGCTTTTGTATTCCTGTACCAGCCGCACCACATTGTCCAGCGCGACAGCAATTTCGTCGGTCTGCGGGTGTCTTGCTCCGCGGGATTCTCCGGCATATACCGGCTGTTCCTCCACCGGGAACCTTCGCCAGCGGTAGGGGAGTTCCAATATGGAGCCGGGTGACTGCATATCTGCGGCACTTTGCAATACCCAGCGGAGAATCGCTTTTTGCTGGATGGGCTTGCCCGCCTCGCCAACTTGGTTGCCCGCCGGATAGCGCAGGGTGACTGCCCTGGGCGCGCCGACGGTTGCGGTGATGTGGGGCTGAACGGACATCGAAACGGTGGAGATGCCAGCGCCTTCGATGTGGTTCTGTACCAGTCCCAAGGACCGGTGGCATACCGGTCAACCGCAGGTCATGAACACCAGGTCTGCGCCACTCTTTTTGAACCTCTCCGCCAGGACGGGCGCCGTGCGCGACATCAGGTTGTCCGGGTTCGGGTTGAAGCCCATGATGCTGTAGGCCATGGGCGCTATGCCGCCGATAACCCCCTCGTTTCGCAGCTCTCGCAGACGGTCCAACGGGAACATACAGTTTACGTCCCGGTCGGCTTCTACGTGGCTGTAATGAGAGTGAGTAATAGCGAGGTCGCGGGTGTCAATGCCGGTGGGAATCTCCCGGTGGGTCCAGTCGCCGTGAGCGCTGTCAATGTCGAAGGGAGTGTCGTCGCGCCGGTGCACACCGCCGGTGGTGAACAGCGAAACCACGCACTCCGAAAGCGGCTTGCTCAGGGGGGTCCAGCTGACTGTGTCGTTGCGAACGTCGGTAGTGCCAGTATGTCCGACCATGATGCGGTTCATCCATTCACTGAACTTGCGCCTCTCTTCGTCGGTGAAAGGCCAGTGGCGGTAGTCGGTGGTCATATTATTGTACTCCGATTGCCGGAAAGTTCTCGCTCACACCGGGGGTGAGGTGAGGACGTTCTAAACTTGCCTTTGCCGTGGGTCAAGAGCTTCTCGGAGCCAGTCGCCCAGCAGATTGAATGAAACGACAATCAGGGCCAGCGCGACTCCCGGAATCACTGAGACCCACCATGCGGAAGTGGTGTACTCCCGTCCTTCCGCAATCATCGAACCCCAGGCCGGCGTCGGCGGCGGAACTCCCGCTCCCAGAAAGCTGAGGGACGACTCGATGATGATGACAAACCCTATCTGCAAGGTCAGCAACACCACCATGGTGTTGACGATGTTGGGGAACAGGTGCACCACTATGATGCGCACGCTGGAGCAGCCGGAAACCCGCGCTCTGGCGATGAAGTCCCGCTCCATCAGAATCAGGACTTCCCCGCGAATAACCCGGGCGAATCTTGCCCATAGCACCACACCGACCGCGATCACCAGGTTGATAATGCCTGCGCCTAATATGACCACCAACATAATGGCGAACAGGATGATAGGGAAGGCGATGGTAATGTCGGCTGCCCGCATAATTATGGTGTCGATTATTCCCCGGTTGTAGCCGGCGATGAGGCCGAGAACCACTCCGATGGCGGCAGAGAGCAGGACGGTAGCGGCGGCTACCATCAGCGAGGTTTGTGCCCCGTAGGCAATCCGGGTCGCCAGGTCCCGGCCCAAGGGGTCGGTGCCCAGCGGATGGCTCCAACTGCCCTCGGCGCTCCAGAAGGGTGGGTTGAGCCGGTCGCGTAGGCTGACCTCTGTGGATGAATAGGGGGAAATGACGTCGGCGAAGATGGCCAGCACGACGAAAAAGAGCAGTATGACCATCGGTATCAGCGGAGCGCGCTTCAGCGCGTCGACCAGCCTGCTTGCTCTTGTGGGTTCCAACACCAGAATTGGCGCTGCTTCTGCCTGAGCCACTGCCTATCCGTCCAATCCTCAAAGATTACTCAAATCTGACTCGCGGGTCCAGGTATGCGTACAAGATGTCCACCAGCAGGTTGACGAAAATCACGAGGGCACCGGTCAGGATGACGAGGGTCTGCACCAAGGGGAAGTCGCGGTTGATGATGCCGTTGAACACTAACCTGCCGAGGCCAGGCCAGGCAAACACCACCTCGACCAGGATTGCCAGTGTTATCAGGGCCGCAATGTAGGTGCCGCCGAATGTCACCACCGCGATGAGCGAGTTGCGCAGGGCGTGTTTCCAGATGACCCCGGTTTCAGAAAGACCCTTGACCCTGGCGAGCTTGATGTATTCGCTGTCCAGCACGTCCAGCATACTGGAACGGAGGAGGCGCATCACCCCGGCAATCAGGAAGAGACTCAAGGTGAAGGCGGGTAGAATGTAATGGCTAAACCCGCCCATTCCCTGGGTGGGCAAGAGGTCAAGTTGAACGGCGAATATCTCGATCAGGATTATTCCCAGCCAGAAGGAGGGGAGGGACTGCCCCAACACCGCTATCAACTTGGCGCCGGAGTCAATGATAGTCCCCTTTTTGACCGCGGCGATAACCCCCAGCGGCACGGCAGTAACCAGTATGAACACTATGGCGGCCCCGGCCAGCTTGACCGAGGGCATAATGCGTTCAACCACCTGGTCTTTGACCGGCGTGCGGCCTCTTACCGAGCGCCCGAAGTCGCCTTGCAGGAAGTTACCCACGAATAGCCCATATTGGATTACTACGTGGCGGTCAAGACCCAAGGCGCGGCGGATTTCCAGCCGCTGTTCCTCGGTGTTCTGCTCGTCGATAAGCAGATATGAAGGGTCGCCGGTCAGCCGGACAACCCCGAACACAATAATCGACAGCAGAAACAGGGCAATTACGGACTGCCCCGTTCGCCTCAGGATGTACTGCTGCACTGCTTCCTCGCGTAAAGGCGCGGAAATGGGTGGACGAAATTTCCACCAAGAAAATAAGCCAGACCTCCGGGGGAAATCCCCGGAGGTCATAAATCCGTGCCTGCTATTCTAGCGGCGGCGAACCAGGTCGAGGTAGTTGGCCTCCCAAGAGCGCCAGGCCCGATCCCAATCCGCGTGAATCCGGTCGCTGCCAGCGTAGGACACGTCCAAGTTGGCTACCGGCAGATGGATGTAATTGTCGTAGATGTAGTCGTACACGGCCAGGAAGCGCTGCTCCGCCTCCACCGGGTCCAGGGTTTCCTGCATCGCCTCGATGGTGGCGTCGAAAGCCGGGTCCTCGGCGCTGCGGCCCTGTCCTTCCGAATGCTCCAGTCCGAACATCAGCCCGGCGAATCCGGGGAACGGGCGGTTGGGGGCGTCCAGATAGGTCATGGTGTTGGACAGGTTGAAGGCCAGCCGCTCGGCGATAGACGTGGCTGAGTCAATTGGCTGAATGGTCACGTCGATGCCTATTGCCTCGAAGTATCCGGCCATCGCCTCCACCATTCGTGGCCCTTCGGGCGCGTCCGGTCGGGGGTATGAGTGCATCGTTATGGAGAACCCGTCTCCGTAGCCCGCCTCTTCCAACAGGGCGCGCGCTCCGTCTGGGTCATAGGGGTACGGATCCTTCTTGGGCCCCCACCGGTCCCAGCCACCATATACCTCGCCGGACAGCGGCATTGGGTAAACGATGCCGGGGCTGCCCCGCCCGGCGAATATGAACTCCACCATCTCATCGCGGTTGATGGCTATGTTCATAGCCTTGCGAACGCGAATATCTGACCAGGGCACGTCTTCCCACATCTGGTGGAAGTAGAACCCGATAACGGCTTGGCCCGGTCGCGGGTACACCCGGAATCCGGCTTCCTCGATTTCCGTGACCCGTTCACGGGAAAGGTTGATGACGTCCACCTCGCCCGCTTTCAGAGCCGCTATGCGGGTGCTCTCTTCGGGAATAGTCTTGATGAGCACCGATTCCCACAGGGGTACGCCTTCCCGCCAGTGTTCGCCCCAATATGTCATTTCAATGAAATCGCCTTTCAGGTGGTCAGTCCATTGGTAGACGCCGGTGTGTATCGGGTTGCGGGCGTACTCGTCTTCTCCCACGGCGTCGTAGTGGCTCTTGTCCACCGGAACGCCCAGGTTGCCCTGCGCATCGGTCAGGTCCCAGTCCAGGAATATCTGGGGCTTGTCCATGCGGACGTTAAATTCATAGTCGTCGACCAGGTCAATACCGTTCTCCGTAACGCAGCACAGCAACTGGTTCTTGTAGGATGCGGGAGCCTCCGGTATGACCATCGTCTGGTCCAGGGCAAACTTTATGTCCTCGGCGATGAACTCCTCCCCATTCTGGAAGGGCACGCCCTGGCGCAGCTTGAAATTCCAACTCAAGCCGTCTTCCGCCATTGTCCACTCCTCGGCCAATCCGGTTTCGGTGGAAAGCTGGGCGTCGTCGGTGGTGCCTATCAGATAGTCCCAGATGAAGCGCCCGTAGTTCTTGGCGAAGGCTATTTCCTGCCAGGGTATCGGCACTTCGTTGCCATAGCTGGTCAGTCCCAGCACCAGTTGCCCCTCCGGTTCCTCCGACATCATTGCTTGGGGTGCTTCGGTTGGCTCTGCCGCCGCTGTCGGTGCAGCCGTTGGCTGTGCTGGCGCAGCGGTCGGCTGGGTGGCCGGCGCAGTGGTTGCCGCAGGCGCGGTCGCTGGTTCCGGCGCCTCGGTGGCCGCTCCGCCACAGGCTGCCAGCAGCGCCAGCGCCAATATAACTGCGATTGGAAGTAGGAATCTCCTATTGCGAACTCTGTTGATGGTTGTCATTGATACCCTCTGAAAACTCGCTTGATTCTGAATGATGCGGACAATGATAATATCCCGAATCCAGTTGTCAATATATGTTATTCAAATAGATTGTAATTCGTCGAATAATGGACAGATATTAGCGATTTGCATAATGGTATTACATCCAAGCACGATGTGCGGTAAAGTGAAACTGTCACCAAAGCAGGAGGGACATCCCGATGCAGTATCACATCAACCACGTTCACGTGCGGGCGCAGGACCCTCACGCTTCGGCGGAATGGTATGAAAAGTACTTCAACGCCAGAAAATTGTGGGCGCGCGAAATTATGCCGGGCACCGTCACGGTCAGCATGGAGGTGGGCGGGCCGGTGCGGCTCAACATATCCTCCAAGCCCGCCGGGACGTCGGACGAGCGAAGCGTCGCCGAGCTGAACCGGCTGGGGCTGGAGCATTTCGGCTTCGACGTGGAAGACCTGGAATCGGAACTGGCCCGCCTGGAAGCCGATGGCATACGGGTGGTGCTGCCGCTCACCAAGACTCCCACCGGTTCCCAACTGGCTTACATCGAAGGCCCAGACGATGTGCTGATTGAGCTGGTGCAGCCCGTGCGTTAGGGAAGAAAAATTCCCTCTCCCTCACAGGGAGAGGGTTAGGGTGAGGATGAATCGCCAGGCGAAACAAGCCCGTCGTCCTAATCCGTGAACTGCGGCATAACCTCGGCGGCGAATAGCTCCAGCGAGTCCAGCACCCTCTGATGCTCGATGCCGCCGAAGTTGACGAAGAAAATCAGGTTCTCTACACCTGAATCGCGCAGCCGCCCGATGCGCTCGGCAATGTCGTCCGGGCTGCCGAATAGCATGACGTTCTCGCACATGGCGCTGTAGTCGAACCTGGCGTCGGGAGAGTAGCGGCTGCGGTAGGCGGCGTATTCGTCGGGCAGGAGGTCAACCCGTTGGCCGGGCGGCGCGCTGACCTCCTGTCCCGTCTGCTTGAACCACATGAAGGGGACTTCGGCTTCTCGGCGGGCCTGCTCGGTTGTCGGGGCAGCGTACATAGCCCGCGCCACGACAACGCGCCGCGGCGTGTAGTCGGCCTCGGCCTCGGCCAGAGCATCCTGGTAGAACTCTATCTGCCCGGCCACCTGTCCATAGGTCTCGCCTTGCCCGATGAGCAGGTTCCAGTCGTTGCGCACCACCCGGGCAACGCTGTCGGCTCCCGACGCCGCCACATACACCGGCGGATGCGGCTGTTGCACCGGACGGGGCAGCACCGTAAGGTCATTGAAGCTCCAGAATTCGCCTCGATGGTCGAAGGGTTCGATGGAGGTCCAGGCGCAGGTCAGCACTTCCATTGATTCCTCGAACCGTCGGCTGGCCTCGTCCATCGGTATGCCCATCCGGTGAAACTCGCCCCACTGGTAACCGCGCCCCACGCCTAGGTCCAGGCGCCCGTTGCTCAGTACGTCCACCGTCGCCGTCTGCTCGGCAAGCTGGACGGGGTTGTGGAAGGGGAGGACGGTCACGGCAGTTCCCAGCCGGATGGTGTCGGTGACGCCGGCGAGGTAAGCCAGAACAGAGGTAGTGGCAGACACGATGCCGTGGCGGGTGAAGTGATGCTCGGTGAACCAGACCGAACTATAGCCCATCCGCTCGGCGTGGAGAACCTGGTCGAGGGCCTCACGGTAGTAGCGTTCCTGTTCGGATGGATCGGGCAACTGTACCGAGTGAAAAAGGCCGAACTTCATAACTTGACCTTTTGATAAAATAGCCGCTCACCCTTGAGACGCTGCGAGAAAATGGGGAACTGCGGGTAGCCCGGCTACAAGGGTATACTGTCCATGGGAAGCAGTCGTTGCTCCACTGGGTCGACGTACATCCGCAGAGTTTCGAGAGCCAGCGATCCCAGCAACGGGGTTGTGTAGTCGTCGTTGAATGCGACGTACGTTATGACCTCGCGCCCATTGAGCTTGAGCCAGACATGGCCGACATCCAAGGTTCTCGTTCTACCGTCTGCCATTCGTACGTTCTCTGTAAAAGTGGGCGTTACCTCTATGGCTTGCAACAGAGAACCCGGTATAGACATCATAAATCCGCCAGTGTCGACTGTCGCCGAAAGGTCTACCCATTGTCGCCGCTCAATGTCGCCTATGGAAATCTCGACACTGAAAATACCCATCACCGAATCCTCTCTAACCATTGTGGAAAACACCCTTTTCCCGGCGTCAATCCCTAACTCCCGCCTACCCAATCCGCCACTCGCTCGCCGATCATTATGGCGGTCGCGTTGGTGTTGGCGCGGGTGACCTGGGGCATGATGGACGAGTCGGCCACCCACAGGCCGCTGACGCCCCGGACGCGACACTGCTGGTCGGTGACGGCCATTGCGTCGCCATCCGGGCCGATGCGGCAGGTGCCGGAGACGTGGCGGGAGCTGCCCAGCGTCTGTCGGATCCAACTGTCCAGCTCATCTTCATTGCCCAGAATCTCATCGGTGGGAGCAATACGGCCCTCTGATATGCCCTTATATGCGTCGGACTCCAGGATGCTGCACGCCAGCTTTACAGCCTCGCGCATCCGGCGCATATCGTTTTCATTGTGGAGGTAGCGGTAGTTGATGGAGGGCTGGACCGAGGGATCGGATGACTGGAGGCGCACCCAGCCCGAGCCGTCGGGCAGTTCCAGGGCGCAGGCGATGCGGGCTGTACCCGACGGGACCATCTCGCCCGTCATTACGTTCCAGATGGCTAGGGTGTGCAGCATGACGTCGTTAGGGTGAGATGGCGGCTCGGAGGTGACCCGTAGTCCGAATCGCAGGGCTTCGGCGTTGGCCGTCAACTTGACGTCTTCGTTCACCTGGAAGGTCACCGAACCCATTGGATGGTTGAAGAGGTTTTGGCCCACGCCCGGGGATTCCATCAGTACCGGGACGCCGTGCTCTTCCAACTGATTGCGGGGGCCGACACCGGACAGCATAAGGATATGGGGCGACTTGAGCGCTCCCGCGCACAGCACCACGCGGTCGCAGGCCAAGGTGTAGATTTCGCCGCCGCTCTCCGCCTCAATGCCGGTCACCTGTCCGCCCTCGATAACGACACGCCGGACGAAGACGTCGCCGCGCACGGTGAGGTTGAGGCGATGTCGGGCCGGGGTCAGGTGGGTGATGTTGGTGCTCATCCGCCAACCGCCGCGGTTGTTCATGGGGATTGCGCCGATGCCGCCGGAGTTGGGGCCGTTGAGGTCGTGGTTGGGCGGGTAGCCCCGCTCCATGGCTGCGTCGTAGAAGGCGCGCTGCACCAGCGGCCACTCTTCGTTTTCCCGGCGGACTATGGGCAGTGGGCCGTCGGTGCCATGGAAGTCGTCCTGGATGTCCATGTCGGTCTCTGACCTGCGGTAATAGGGCAACACTTTCAGGTAGCCCCATTCGTCGTTGCCGAAGGACTCCCATCGTTCGAAATCTTCCGGCAGACCCCGCAGGAATACCTGCCCGTTGATGGAGCCGGAGCCGCCGATAACCTTGCCCTGAGCTATGTTTATCTCGCCCTGCTGGTCGTTTATGACGCCGCGAAGGTTCCAGGATATGGCCGAGCCGATGGCCTCTCCCTCGGAGGAATGGCCATTACGCACAGGCTCGGGCAGTTGCTCAGGGTCGTGGTAGTCCTGTCCGGCCTCCAGCAGCAGTACCGACCGCTGCGGGTCTTCCGAGAGCCTACTGGCCACCACCGACCCTGCCGAACCGCCGCCAACTACGATAACGTCGTACTTCATAGCTGTTCCTCAATGATGCAACAATGTCGCGCCGATTCTACACCCATCCGCCGTTGCGGGCTATACAGACCTCGCGCCCTGAGATTGTCGAAGGGCCGAGTCGGCATCCCGTTGACGATGCTGTGTCCGCTGACTATGATTGCCCGCACCGGCCCCGTAGAGAAATCGGGAAGAGCTTTCCCTCGAGGTTGCAAGATGATTACCGACCTGCCGACACTCCTACGCTATTTCGACCGTTTTCACCAGCGCACGGTGAGGGACATCCTGGCGCTGCCCACGGAGGCCGACGGCTGGCGACCGCCCCGGGGAGAGGGCGAGAAAGCATGGAACATCAATGAAATCGTGCATCATATCGCCGAGTCACGCCTTTACTTCGCCAGCGCCTACTGTAACAGGGGCTGGCTCTACGACTGGCCCGTTCCCAGCACCGAGCGGCAGTCGGACTGGATTCCGGCCATTGAGGCGTCCTTCGAGGAGTTCCACCGCCGCCTGGATGACAGCCCCCCGGAGTGGCTGCAACGCCGGGTCAAGATGATAGACACCGATGGGATGTTGAGCGGCTGGCGCATAATGATGATGCTATTTGAGCACGAGGTGCATCACCGCAGCCAGATAGACACCTACGCCGGTCTGGAAGGGTGGGACGTGCCGCACATCTACGGGCGGTCGCGGGAGAGCATTGACGATTTGCAGGAGGAGCAACGGAGGCGGGCGGGGCTGTAGCAGGGAAGTCCAAGAGTTGACTGGCTAGAGAGGCATATCGGTTAAAGGGAACAGCCTGCCTTCTCTCGGATCGACTCCCAGCCAAAGCTCTTCAAGGGTCAAAGCTCCAAGCAAGGGACTGCTGCTCTCTTCGTTGAACGCGATGTACGTCATGACTTGGCGTCCGTTGAGCTTGAGCCAAGTATATCCAATATCGACAGTCTTTCTGCTGCCGTCTGCCAAACGAACGGAATCTTGCATTACGGGAGATACTCCCAGCGATGTGAGAATCGATCCTGGAACTGACGATATGAACGCGCCGGTGTCCACGGTAGCCGATAACTCCTGCCACTGCTCACCAGCAGTGCCGCCTACGGAGACTTCGACTGAGAAAATGCCCATCTCTCTCTCAATTCTCCGATTTACCCAGTCCATCTCTTGTCTGGGTTACTACATCAGGAGACCCTCGACGGGGATTAACCTCTGTCCGACCGGGTCGACGGCCATATAGGCGGCCTCAAGAGCCATCGCGCCTAGCAGTGGTGAGGTTCCTTCCTCATTGAAGATAACCTGAGTCATCAGTTCTTTTCCGGCGAATCTGACCCAGGTGTAACCTACCGGCAACTCTCTCACCTCGCCTTGGGCGAAACGAAACCGTTCTGTGGAAACGGCACGGACTTCCAATCCCCGCAGCACGCTGGCGGGAACCGAGGTAGTGGACGCGCCGATGTCAACCAGCGCGTCCAGTGTCCGCCAGTTTGCGCCCTGTTCGTCTCCCAGTTCGATTGTCACATAAAACGTGCCCATTGCCGTAACTCTAGGCGTCGATGATCCCCGCGCTGATGGCCTGGCCGCGCAGGTCGCCCTGCTGTTCCAGGTGGCTGCGAATCAGGCCGATGGCGGTGTCCAGCATCTCCGCGTCCAGCGACTCGGCGGCCTCGCCGTGTTCCGCCTCGGTCAGCAGTTCGCCGGTGCGCTCGCTGAGCTGCTGCAAGGACCAGTCCACCTGGTCGGCCACGGCGACGATGTCCCGAGGGAAGTCGCGGTGGGACGCGCCGGGGGAGCCGGACTTGTCGTATCCGCCGCCGTGCCAATGGCCGGGCTGGTCGTGGCAGTCGAAGCGGATAATCTCTTCGTTGCCCACGTCCACCCCGATGGTTGGCCCGCCGCACCACGAGCCGCGCACGTTCAGCGCCCGCACCGGCCATACGTAGGCTGTTACCTGCCCGTCCTGAGACAGCGGCACATGGAGTTCATGCCCCAGATACTTTTCGCCGTTCCTTTTGGTTGCCATTGAATACACTCCGAAATTAAATTTGGCCTCAACAGGCATTGACTGAGCCTGAAACTACCACAGGGAGGCAGTGAATACAATCGCAGAGTCTCCCGTCGCCATCCTTACGGGTTGATGAGGCTGCTGCGGTTCTCAACGACGAAGGTTTCCCGACGCTCCAGGAAGTCCAAAACCACGTTGACCAGTGCGTCAGGCCGGTCTGCTGCGACGGCGTGGCCCGCATCGTAAACGTAGCAGACGTTGCAGTTGGGCGCCCGCTCTTTCCACACTCCACCGGCTTCCCGGGAAACCAGCCGGTCTTCCTGCCCGAACACCGCCAGCGTAGCGCAGGCAAGATCCGGCAGTATACTCGCAGCGTCGCCCTCCGTGCTCCCCCACCGTTTTGCCAAAGCTGCCAGTCCCGCAGTCCGGCTGGCATCGGGTGCCCCGGTCGAGGCGGTTTCCGGGTGTGCAAGCATGGCATCGGCGGCCTGTGCTGGCGTATCCCAATTGGGCGATTCGGCGGGCGCGATACAGGCAGGAGACACGAGCGCCAGCGCAGCTACGGCTTCGGGACGCGCCAGCGCCAACCGAAAGGCTACATCGGCGCCCAACGACACGCCGACCAGCGAGTACGAATCCACCCCGGCGGCTTCTGCAACTGAGGCTGCCGCCTCCGACGCGCTTTGGGCTAATGCTGGCACATTATCGCCGTCGGGCGGTTCGATACTGATGACCCGGTATTGGACGGCTAGCGCGTCGGCCAAAACAGAAGATTGCCACGGTGTCCAGTCCAGCAGCACAACCGGGCTGCCGCTCCCGGATTCAATCCTGTGCATCCTGCCCATCCATGTCAATCTGTTAGAACTCTTTGATTCGGGGCAGGACTTCCCGCCCGAACAGCTCGATTTCTGCCATGATGTCGCGGTGGTCGAGGCTGGGCTGCTGAAAGAACAGGTCTATGACGCCCGCGCCGCACTGGTCGTGATAGGCCCGTATCTGCTCCGTTATGGAGTCCGGCCCGCCGACGAAGGTGAGGCCCGGCGCGCCGCCCACGATGTCGCCCGACGCGCTGCCGGCAAAGACGTGGCTGTAATCTATATCCTGGCCCGTCCGCTGGGCCTGAATTACCTGGGCCACCGACGAGCGCATGGCCATGCCACGGGCGCGGCCTTGGTCTTCCTGTCTGTGGAACCAGTCCCACGCTTTCTCGTCAGTCTCCGCTAGGTAGATGCTGCCACGGAAGACCACCTCGTCGGGCTGAGGCGTCCAGCCTGCCTCCCGGCACCACTGGAAATACTTGCCGGTGATAGTCGCCACATCGTCCACCGGCAGGAAGGAGACGCCCAGCCCCAGCCGGTGAGCGGCGGCATAGCGAACCGCGTCGTCGCTGCGGGTGGCGACGATTGCCGGGGGAAGGGGCTGCTGCACCGGACGAGGCCAGACCGACACCGTGCGATACTGGTAGTAGCGGCCCTCCCAGGCGAAGGGCTGTGGCTCGGTCAGGGCGCGCAGGATGAGGTCCATGCTCTCCAGCATCCGCCCTCGCCCCTCAGCAGGGTTGACGTTGTAGACCTGGTCCTCGTTGGGGGTGCCGCGCAGGAATCCCATCACCAGCCGGCCGCCGGTCAGGTTGTCCAGCAGGGCCAGCTCTTCGGCGATGCGTACAGGGTTGTTCAGAGGCAGCAGGTGTCCCAGCATGGCCATGCGGGCTTTCTTGCAACGCTCGGCGACGGCGGCGGCCATTACCGACGGCGTGCCAGTGGCGATTCGTCCCGAATAGTGGTGCTCGGAGAAGCTAATCCACTCGAAGCCCATCTCTTCGGCGAACTCGCATTCCTCGATACCTTCCTGGTAGCTCTGCACCGACAGCGCCGGGTCGTTGTAGGCCGGTGGCGTGGGCCAGGTAGCCGGGAAATCCCGCCGCAGCGCATACCCCATAGCGCCCAGGTACGATGCTTTCATGTCTGCTCCCGCCCTCGAATCAAGGCAATCTTTGAATCACGCGAGCACAGTTCAGCCTTCGCAGCCTACAACTCCACCAGTTCGTAGGACAGGGTGTTGAAATTCTCGTGTCCGGTTTCGGTTATGAGAATCATGTCTTCAATCTGGTAGGAGCCCAGGCTGGCGGAATAGTAGGGCGCTTCCAGACAGAGCAACATACCTGGCTGAAGTTCGCTGTGCTCGGTTGCGCTGATGAAGGGCGGCTCTTCCACGAAGGTGTCCAGCCCAATGGAATGCCCGTAGTGGCCCCGGCTGTATCCGGGGAAGCCACGGGCCTGCATCACCTCATCCGCCGCCCGGTAGACTGCCGAGATGGGCGTTCCCGGACGCATCTGCTCGCGGGCCGCGGCGTGGGCTTCCGCCAGCGCGTCATGCACCCGCCGTTGCTCGCCGGAGGCGCGTCCGAAGGCGAAAGTACGGCCGCAGTCGCTGTAGAACCCGCCGACGGCAACCCCGCAGTCGAACTTTATCAGGTCGCCGGAGCGCAGGCCGGAGCGGTCACCGAAGCTGCTGCCGGTACCCGCGCTGATGAAACCGTAGGCCGACTGGAATTCACCCAGCGCAGGGTCGGCCATTGCTGCTTCCAGCGCTCCCGCCTGGTACTGATACTTGATGTCCTGTGCGCTCTGGCCCTCCCGAGCTTCGTTGATGGCCCTCCGCAGTCCGGCCTCAAACAGTTTTGCCGCATTGCGGTGCATCCCGATTTCCTGCGGGTGCTTGATGGCCCGCAGGCCGTAGAGCATTCCCGTAACATCCACGAACTGGCATTCAGGGTTGTTCTGTTGGAGCCGAAACAGAGAGTCAGCATAGACGTAACGCAGGTCTATACCCACAGTGGCCGCCGACAGTCCTCGCTCCTCCAGCATCGAGGTAAGGGTTTCGTCCAATTCATCCGGGTTCCACTGAGGCGGACGGGAGATGCGCGCGTCGCTTCCGGACCGCCCGGTGATAATGTCCAAATCGCGGTTTTCCACCCACATCCGGTAGGCGCGTATGTCCTCTATGGAGGTCGCGGCCCGGGCCGCCGGGGCCGCGAAATCGCTGGTCATCAGCGCCGCCGACAAGGATGGGTCGGCGGGAATCAGCGCCATGTCCGTGCCCATCAGGCGGAAAGACAGGTTAACCACCGGGCTGTAGAACCCTATGGTATAGAAAATGTTAGCAGGCGTAGTGACCAGGCAGGCGTCAATTTCCAGCCGTTGCAACTCTTCCCGGACCCGGCGGCGTGATTCGTCGAACATTGGGCTAACCTCCGTGAATCCCCGCCTAATTCTACACGCCACTAGGGGGCAACGCACTGGCAGGGCAGCGATGAAAGTCTGCCGCAACGATTTACGGGCAGCGTGGACAAAGAATAGCCGCAGGATTAGTATTCCCACATCAAACTGAGGCGACCCGGAGACAGGGAGTATGGATCTGTTCAGGCACAAGATCTTCTATGGCTGGTGGGTCACCATCGGCTGTTCCCTGGTGGTTTTCGGGGTGGCCGGCGGCCAGTTTTCCTTTGGCGTCTTTATGAGACCCATGACGGATGAATTCGACTGGAGCCGAGGAACCCTGTCGGCGGCTTTTGGAGTCACTTACCTGATATCCGGCCTGCTACGCCCCTTGGCCGGTTATCTTGCCGACCGCTACAGTCCCAAGTGGGTGGCCCTGGCAGGCGTCCTGATTATGGGCTGGATGCTGGCCCTGATTTCCGCCGTCCAGGAGCTCTGGCAGTTGTACGTGATGTTCGCAGTCATGAGCTTCGGTGTGACCCTGGGAACCGGGCCGATACTTACCAAGATAGTCAGCCAGTGGTTCGTGGCGCGGAGAGGTCTGACGCTGGGGCTGGTCAGCGGGGCAGGCTCCTTTGGCGCCATGATCCTGGTGCCGGCCACGTCCGCATTCCTGGTGCTCCTTTCCTGGCGGGAAGCCTATCTCTTTCTTGCAATACTACTGTTGTTGCTGATTTTGCCCATCGGAATTCTGCTGATCCGCGATCGTCCCGAGGACAAGGGGCTCGCTCCCTTCGGAGCCGGCGACAACCAGTCCGCAGGGGCCGGAAGGCGGCGTGGAGGAGACGTAAACTTCTCCTTCATGGAGGCAGTCCGCACCCCGATGTTCCAGAAGCTGACTTTCGGGTACTTCGTTTGAGGGTACTCGATGAGCTTCGTGAATGCTCATTTTGTCACCTACGCCCAGGACCTGGGATACTCCCCTCTGACAGCGGCCTTCATGTTCAGCATCATCGGGGCCACGTCTATCGTCGGCGCCCTGTGGCTGGGGCATATGTCCGACAAGCATGGCCGCCGCGTTTGGCTGGCGATTTCCTACCAGCTACGGGCGCTGGGATTCGTCGTCGTCCTCCTCTCTATGGGCATCTCTTTCCTCAGCGTACCGTCGCTGGGCATAGTGGCACTGGTTGCAGGGGTGCTGCTGGTGGGGCTTTCGTGGAATGCGGTGGTCGGCATAACCGCCGCATTCGCTGCCGACGGGTTCGGCACCGTCCACATGGGGAAGATTTACGGGACCATGTTCGCTGTGATGCCCATGGGTTCGGGCCTGGGATCCTTCCTCGGTGGTTACCTGTTCGACGTTCGCGGCACTTATGACTGGGCTATCTGGTCCAATATAGCGCTGCTGATAGCCTCGGCGCTGCTGGTGCTGTCTATCGGCGGCAAGAGGCCGCAACCCTTGGGCGGCCCGGCCACTGCCGCCGGCGGCGACTAGCCCATCGCTCATCCCGGGTAGGGGCGGGTTTCAAACCCGCCCCTACCTTGTCGGCCTCCGAGTTGCCAGAGGGTCACTGGATCCGCTCTCCGGTGCCGTCGGGCCGTATCCTTAAGCCCACGATGGGGGCGATCTTCTCGTTGAACAGCTCGATCATGGCGGGCCTGTTGGCCTCGTCCTGGCGTCTGACAAAGCCGGGTATGACGAAGTCCGGGGCCACCACGTTCCTCTGGTGCTCCAGCAGTTCGGGCGTAAACTCCTGGAAAATCATGCCGGCCTCAACATTGCGCGGTATCCAAACCTCGTTCCACGCCGGGGTCACTCGCAGGCCCTCAAGCTCGTGCCGTGCGCCCTCCTCTACCAGGATTTGCTGAATGTCGGGCGGCAGCTCGTTCCAGACCTGCGGGCTCATGATGATGGTGTTCACGGCCTGGGTGGCCAGCGGACCGACCATATAGGTAGTTACCTCGTACCACCTCTGAGCCACCGACGCGAATGCCACGGTCACGCCGCAGTCCAGGACGCCGCGCTCCAGGGCGGTGTAGACCTCGGCGAAGGCCACGAACTGGGCCGCGGCTCCGAAACCGTTAATCCAGTCGGAGAGGGCCGAGCCGTGACTGCGCACCTTGCGTCCATCGAAGTCGGCCAGCGACTCAATGGAGTCTTTGCAGAAGAAGAACTGGTCTGCGCCGGAAATCCACATATGAGAGATTACCTTCCCGCCCTCGCTGTTCTCCTCAAACAGGCTGTCCACCAGCGGGCCTATTGCTTCCTGGACCCCCATATAGTGCTCGTGGGTTTCGTATACGCCGAACAGGATTTGCAGCTCGGCTTCAGGCATGGCTCCGGAAACATAGCTGCTGGAGATCTCGGCAAATGACAGGCTGCCGTTGGTTATCAGGTTCAGGGAGTCAGGCCCGGCAATGCCCAGCTCCGGGAAGGAAGTGATTTCGATAAGCACCTTGCCGTTGGTGCGCTCCTCTACCTCTTTCCTGAAGAAGTGGTCGAACAGCTCGCAGGGAGCTACGGTGCGGTTGATGCAGGCGAACTGGATTTCGATGGGTTCGCCGTTGTAGGTCATCTCTGTGGGGTTGGTGAAGTTGGCTTTCTCCACCAGGTCACGGTAGTACTGGAGCTCGAAGATATACTTTTCGCGTTCCAGGCCAGCCAGGTTGACCATGTCGTTGGCATCGCCCAAGCCCACTCCGGGCGCCGGCCCCACCAACTGGTTGAGGTCTCCGATGTAGAAGGCGCCGGGCCCGCCAGCCCGTTCCGCGGCCGCCGCGGCCAAGGCCGGGTCAATGTCGCCGGTCATCGCCGGGGATTCGGTGGGTTCCTCCATCATCGCTTCCGTGGGAGTAGGGGCCGCCGTGGGCGCGGCGGTCGGGGCGACTGTGGGCGGGGCTGCCGTTGGCTCCGGCGTGGCCGCTTCTCCGCAGGCCAGCACAAAGGCCATCAGCAGTATCAGTGTTCCAGCCAGCAGGAAAGGCTTAATCATCGGACAACCCCCTGGAAGATTTTAGTGATGCGCGGTCTATGGTGCGCGTCCACTGCCTTGGCTTACGCCCGGCTTTGCCGGGCGAAATATAGCAAATGAAAAACCTCAAAGCAAGAATCTGAGACGAAGTACAGTTTTGATGGATACATACAAGTTATGCTTTAGTCGTAATACCATCCACAATTACGAAATATAGTTGTATTAAACCGAATATAAACCCAAAACAATCGAAGAAATCGGCGGCTTCCGATCACAAATAAAGGCCCCGGCATTTGTGCCGAGGCCCTCGTTGCGAGGTTTGCTTATATTGTCTGACGATTGCGCTACTGAGTTATGGGCACCCTCTCGGTTGTGCCGTCGGGCAGAACCTTCAGCCCAACGATAGGGGCGATTTTCTCGTTGAACAGGGCGATGATGTTATCCCTGTTGTCTTCGTCCTGTCGGCTGATGAACCCGGGCACCACGTGCTGGGTGGCCACCACGTTTCTCATGTGGTCCATGAGCGCGTCGGAAAACTCCTGGTATTCCAACCCGGCGTCTATGTTGCGCTGGATCCAGACTTCGTTCCACGCCGGAGTCACCCGCATGGCCTCCAGCTCGTGGCGCGCGCCCTCCTCCAGCAGTATCTGCTGAATGTCGGGGGGCAGCCCGTCCCATACGTCCCGGTTGACAATTACGGTGTTCAAGAGCTGGCTGGAGAGCGGGCCGACCATGTAGTCGGTCACTTCGTACCAGCGCTGGGCGTGGGCGGCGAAGGCCACGGTGACGCCGCAGTCCAGGATGCCTCGTTCCAAGGCGGTGTAGACCTCGGCGAAGGCCACGAATTGGGCATCGGCTCCGAACCCGTTAATCCAGTCGGAAAGCGCCGAGCCGTGGCTGCGCACCTTGCGTCCCTCGAAGTCGGACAGTTCAGCTATCCCTTCCTTGCAGAAGAAGAACTGGTCGCCGCCGGAGACCCACATATGGGTGAGGACTATTCCTCCCTCGGTGTTTTCCTCGAACAGGCGGTCCAGTTCCGGGCCGATGGCCTGGGTCACCTTGAACTCGACTTCATGGTCAGGGTAGACGCCATACATGATGGCCAGCTCGGCTTCCGGCATATGGCCGGATACGTAGCCGCTGGTGATTTCCGCCCAGGGCAGGGTGCCGTTGGTCACCTGCTCCAGGGAGTCGGGGCCAGCGATGCCCAACTCCGGGAATGAAGTGATGGGAACCAGCACCTTCCCGTTGGTGCGGGCTTCGACCTGGGGCTTGAAGAAGTTGGCCCACAGTTCACACGGAGCAACTGTGCGGTTGATGCAGGCGAACTGGATCTCTATGGGTTCGCCGTCGTAGGTCATTTCCGTGGGGTTGGTGAAGTTGGCCTTTTCCACCAGGTCCATGTAGTACTGTGAGTCGAAGAGGTAGCTCTCCCGCTCCAGACCGGCCAGGTTTACCATATCGTCGGCGTCGCCGAGGCCCTCGGCGGGAGCCGGGCCGACCATCCGGCCGTAGTCACCGTCGCCGAGGTAGAAGGCGCCGGGTCCGCCGGCGCGGGCTTCGGCTGCGGCCAGCAAGTCCGGGTCAACGTCCGAGTCCGTCATTGCAGGTGCTTCGGTGGGTTCCTCCTGCATTGCTGCTTCCGTGGCTGTGGGAGCGACGGTGGGCGCGGCAGTTGGGGCCGCTGTTGGAGCTGCGGTGGGCGGAGGTTCCGTGGGAACCGGGGTGGCCGCCTCGCCACAGGCCACGACCAAGGCCAACAGCAGAATTAGGACTCCGCCAAGTAGAAGGGGCTTGAGCATTCGGTCACTCTCCTGGGAAATTTAGTGCGCCCCGCATTCGTTAAAGAGACGGGTTGGCCATCTCCCGCGCGGCCCGGCGGAATATAGCAAATGGGAATACCCCTAGCAACCTAGCTTTTGCAACTCATTATTGAGAAACACGGCACAAAAACAACTGATAGAATACCCAATTCTGTAAACATGATAGCGAAAAGTAGAGATTTAACTGTTAGCTTTCGACAAACAAGAAAAGGCCCCGGCGCTACGCCGGGGCCAATTGGTATGGAATGTCAGGTTGGCAGGGATACCCTTCCCGAGTCGGCCGGGGATTCGCCGGGTTACTCGATGAACGTGAGAGAGCCGTCGTCCTCGATTTGCACCTTGGCCCATGGTGCGACGTGCTCGTTCCAGATGGCGATTTCCTCGGGGCCAACGCGCACGATCCAGTTGGGCAGCACGCGGCCCAGCGCCACGTTTTCGTACACGTACTGTTTCATCTCGTCGGACCATTCGAGGAAGGTCATTCCCGCATCAACGTTGACCTTGACACCGGTCTCATTCCAGACGGCGGCCAAGCGCAGATTCTCCAACTCCATCTTTGCGCCCTCTTCGATGATGATGGCTTGGAGGTCGGCGGGAATACTGTTCCAGGTATCCACGTTCATGGTCTCGAATCCCATGGGCATCGAGATAAACGGGCCGATGAGGTTGTCGGTGACTTCGTACCACCGCTGCCCGTGCCCGGCGTGGGCGCCTGTGACGCCCGCGTCCAGGATACCACGCTCCAGGGCGGTGTATACGTCGGCAAAGGCCATAAACTGACCGTCGCCGCCCAGACCGTTAATGGCGTCGGTCATGGTGGTGCCATGGCTGCGAGTCTTCAGTCCGTCGAAGTCCTCCAGTTCCGCGCCGCGGTTGGAGAAGAAGTATTGGTCGTTGCCGCCGTACCAGATATGGTAAATCCTGGTCTATTATACACATCTCCG